>JAUIHM010000012.1 GCA_030432315.1 Alphaproteobacteria bacterium
TTCCCGCGACAGCAGCGTCGAGATGAACCCGATCCCGGCACCGATCTCCAGCACCTGATCTCCGGGCCGCACCACACTGGGTATGTGCCGCGCTTCCTCGGTCTCGAAGCGGCCACCGAGAATGGCGTCCTGAATTGCCGGAGTAATAATACTTTCGTCGAACGGCACGATGACGCCGTTGACTTCTAAATCATCTCCATTCGAGTATATATTGGCTAATGAATCGACCATGGGTTGAGTAAGGCTCACATTCGTATCCAAGTCTACAGTTTATCGTGCAATCTTCGTTGTTTAGGCGATAAAAATGTTTCACAAGGATTAAAGACAGCTCTACCTGTGGCAGAAATGCACAAATTTTACGCATTTTTCAATGGCAATCAAGCCGGCAACCACATTGAACCGGTCGCCCCGCCAAGAAACGTTTACCACGTTTTATGGACGCATCCCTTTGGAATCCGCAGCAGATACAGACAAATCAAGAACAGATGATTAACGCTACTTGCGCCACGGAAATAAATCTGTAGCCGACCGCAATCGGGTCAGAGCGCATTCGCGTAGCAGGCGACACTGTCGGCCACCGCCGCGGCGGTCGAGTCTGACGGATAAAATTCCAGGAAACCCGCCTCCGGGGCCATCAGGTAACTGAAGGTCGAATGGTCCATCAGATAGTAGTCCGGGTCATCGTCGGCCTTGCGGAAATAGACCCGGTACGCCCGGGCCGCCGCCGCCACCGCATCCGCCGACCCGGTCAGCCCGAGCGCCTCCGGATGAATCGCGGCGGCAAAATCCGCCACAACTTCCGGCGTGTCCCGCGCCGGGTCGACGGTGATGAACACCAGCCCGGCATCGATCCCCCGCTCCGCCAGCAGATCGACCGCCACCGCATTGCGCGACATGTCGATCGGGCAGATGTCGGGACAGAAGGTATAGCCGAAATATACCAGCGTCGGCCTGGTGATCGCCTCCGCCT
The DNA here is from genome assembly GCA_030432315.1 of Alphaproteobacteria bacterium. Lineage (GTDB taxonomy): Bacteria > Pseudomonadota > Alphaproteobacteria > Rhodobacterales > Rhodobacteraceae > Amaricoccus. Next base: position 971 of record JAUIHM010000012.1, read on the forward strand.
CGGTCACCACAGCGCCGGTTCCGTCGATCAGGCTGAAAGGCCCGCCGATTGCCGCCTCACCGGCCACCACGCCCTGGCGGCAGTCGGCGAAATCTCCGCCGCCGTCCCGCAGCACCAGAAACCAGCCCGCCGCCACGCCCAGCAGCGCCGCGGCCACAGAAAACAATGCCATCACACGCCCCATGCCGGACCTCCCGTTCCCGTTTTCTCCGCCGGACCGGCGGTCGCGCGTCAGCGCGAAAACCCTGACGTCTGTGCCCAGCGCCAGGCATCGGCGATCATCCTGGCCAGTTCGGCATGCTGCGGCTGCCAGTCGAGCACCCCGCAGGCCCGCGCCCCGTCACAGACCAGCCGCGCCGGATCCCCGGCCCGCCGCCCGTTCAGACGCTCGGGAACCGGATGCCCGGTCACCTGGCGGACATGGTCGATCACCTCGCGCACCGACCAGCCCCGCCCGGAGCCAAGGTTGAGGGTGAAGTCGCCTTTCCCCGCCAGCAGACGGTCCATGCCGATCACATGCGCCTGCGCCAGATCGGTGACGTGCAGATAGTCGCGCACGCAGGTGCCGTCCGGCGTCGGGTAGTCCGCGCCGTAGACACAGATCTCCTGCCGCTGACCGAGCGCCACCTGAACCACCAGCGGGATGAGATGGGTCTCCGGCCGGTGCCATTCCCCGATCCGTGCCTGCTCGTCGGCGCCGGCAATGTTGAAGTACCGGAACACGCCGCAGGCAATGCCGTAGCGGCGGCAGACATCACGGATCAGCGCCTCCGCCGCCAGCTTGCTCGACCCGTAGGGATTGGACGGCACCACCGGCGCATCTTCGCCAATAAGCGCCAGACTGGTCTCGCCATAGACCGCCGCCGATGAGGAGAACACCACCGCCCCGACGCCCGCCTTCACCGCGGCCTCCATCAGGTTCAGCGTACCCGTGACATTCGCGCGCCAGTAAACCTCCGGCATTTCCATCGACTCGGCGACCAGCGACCGCGCGGCAAAATGCATCACCCCGTCCGGACGCACCTGCGCAAACGCCGCCGCGAGATCCTCCGGGTTCGCGAGATCTCCCTCGATCATCGGCCCGAACTGCACCGCCTCGCGCCAGCCGGTGGAAAAATTGTCGAAGACGACCGGCTCGTGGCCGGCCTCGGCCAGATGCAGGCAGGCATGCGATCCAGCATATCCCGCTCCACCCGCCACCAGTATTCTGCTCATGCCCTACCCGGAAATTTCCCTGTCGGTTCCGCCCCGCTGCCGCCACCGCCCCGCGGCCCGCAGCGAACCACCACTCTCATGTCCTGCGGCAACGGGCTTACCCCGCACCGCCCCCTGCCGCAAGGCGGCACCGCAACCAATGCGTGCAGTGTGTCACGCCGCCAACGGTCCCGGTCAGCCGCCGTCCCGGGACCGGCCGGTCCCGGCTTCGGCACCGGTGGCATTGTCCGCCGACCACTCGGCTGCCGCCTCCACCGCAACCACCGACGCGGTAGGCAGAACGTTGAGATAGCTCTCGGTCTCCTCCACCGGCACCACCGCCCGCTGCGTCATCCGCCAGGCCGCGTAGCCCGCAATCGCCGCGAAGGTCACCGCGAGCACCAGCCAGAAGGCGAACGGATCCTGCCACTGCATCGCCCAGCCGGTAACCATCGGCCCGGCAATCGCGCCCAGACCGAAGGTGAACACCAGCCCCCCGGAGGCCGCAGGCATGTACTCGGCGGGCAGGGCATCGTTGGTATAGGCCAGAAACAGCGAATAGAGCGGTGTCGTAACCCCGCCCGCCAGAAACGCCGCCGCCATCAGCATCCAGAGGTCGCCCCCGGCGATCCACCCCAGCAGACTGGCCGCGGCACCGATACACGACGCGCCGAAAATCAGCTTGCGCCGGTCCATCCGGTCCGAAAGCCAGCCGATCGGATACTGCAGCACCAGCGCCCCGGCGAACAGCATCGCGATGAACAGCGCAATCCGCGCCGCCGTCAGACCGATCTGGCTGCCGAACACCGCCCCCATGCCGGTCTGCGCGGCAAACACCCCGCCCAGCAGAAAGATCCCGAGCGTCCCGAGCGGCGATCCCCTGAACAGTTCGCGCAAACCCATCCGCCGCGCCACCGCGACGCTGGGCACCGCGACGACGGTCAGCAGGATCGGCGCGAACGACACCGACACCAGGATCGACGCGCCCATGAACAGCACCGAGGTCGCCGCATCGCCCAGCGTCAGCAGCCCCTGCGCGCCGATGATCCCCAGCGTCTGCGCGATCATGTAGGCCGACAGCACCTTGCCGCGGGTCGCGTTGGTGGAGGCGGCATTGAGCCAGCTCTCGGCCGCCACATAAATTCCCGACATGCAAAAGCCGACGACCAGCCGCAGCAGCGTCCAGGCCCAGGGTTCGGTGACAAGCGGAAAGGCGATCAGCCCCGCCGAGACGAAACTGCCCAGCGCCGCGAACACCCGCACATGCCCGACCCGCTGAATCAGCTCCGGCGTCAGCCGCGCCCCGGACAGAAAACCGAGGAAGTAACCCGACGTGATGATGGCCAGTTCAGTCGCCGAAAACCCCTCGATCGCACCGCGCAGACCGATCAGGGTGAAATGCATCCCGTTGCCGAGCATGATCAGCAGGATGCCAAGCAGAAGCGCCCAGTGGCCTCCGAGAACCTTGCTCATGATTTTTCCTTTTAGGCCCGAACCACCCCCCTGCTCCCCTCCTGGCGCAAGAATGTCAATCTCTGACCGCCCGGCTTTGGAAATCAGACTGCCCACCAAAGCGCCACCCTCCCGTGGAGAACCTGGCAACAGACAGGACCCGGGTCCGGGAAGGGCACGGGTTTGAAGTTGGACATGCCGGACACCCGCCGCCTGGAACCGGCAACCGGATCGGCGGAGATCGCAGAGGTTCCGTCCTTCCGGGACGGACGCACTTTCGGGACCGGTGACCTCTGAACCAGCTGAGACGGCGGTCCAGGCTCTGGGAAAACGTCCCTGACCCGCGCCGTTAACCAATTCGGCGCTTGGCGGATCTGTCGGTATCATCCGGGTATCGAAAGGGTATCGGTCGGGTATCCGGTCGCCGCGGGTTAACGCGCTTCTCTTGCCCCGTTCGCGCGGCCTGCTATAGAGACCCGGAACTCTCAGGGAGACCGCATGTTTCCGCACCGCCACCTGCTCGGAATCGAGGGCCTCAAACGTCCCGACATCGAAGCGATTCTCGACCTCGCCGAGATCTATGCCACCCGCAACCGCACCCCGGAAAAACACGGCACCGCCCTCGCCGGACTGACCCAGATCAACATGTTTTTCGAGGCATCGACCCGCACCCAGGCCAGTTTCGAGATCGCCGGCAAACGCCTCGGCGCCGACGTCATGAACATGTCCGTCGCCCATTCGTCGGTGAAAAAAGGCGAGACGCTGATCGACACGGCGATGACGCTGAACGCGATGCATCCGGATCTTCTGGTGGTGCGGCATCCCTCGTCGGGCGCCTGTAACCTTTTGGCCCAAAAGGTAAACTGCGCCGTTCTCAACGCCGGGGACGGACGGCACGAACATCCGACCCAGGCCCTGCTCGACGCGCTGACCATCCGCCGGGCCAAGGGAAGGCTGCACCGGCTCAACGTCGCCATCTGCGGTGACATCGCCCATTCCCGCGTCGCCCGGTCGAACATCCTGCTGCTCGGCACGATGGAAAACCGCATCCGCCTGATCGGCCCGCCGACCCTGATGCCTGCCCAGGTCGATCAACTCGGCGTCGAGGTTTACGGCGACATGCGCGAGGGTCTTGATGGCGTCGACGTGGTGATGATGCTGCGCCTCCAGCGCGAGCGGATGGACGGCGGATTCATCCCCTCAGAACGCGAATATTACCACCGCTACGGCCTCGACAGCGAAAAGCTCGCCTACGCCAAACCCGACGCCATCGTCATGCACCCCGGCCCGATGAACCGCGGCGTCGAGATCGACGGCACCCTCGCCGACGACATCAACCGCTCGGTGATCCAGGAACAGGTCGAGATGGGCGTCGCGGTTCGCATGGCGGCGATGGAACTGCTGGCGCGCAATCTGCGGCAGGAAACGGGACAGCGATGACAGTTCTTCTCACCAACGCCCGCCTGATCGATCCGGAAGCAGGCCGCACCTATGACGGGGCGCTGCGCATCGCAGACGGCAGGATCGACGCTGTCCTCGAGGGGGGAACGGAGCCGCTGCCCACCGACCAGGTGACGGATCTTGGCGGTAAGTGTCTCGCGCCCGGCATCGTCGACATCGGCGTGAAGATCGGGGAGCCGGGCGAGCGGCACAAGGAAAGTTTCCGCACCGCCGGCCGCGCTGCCGCCGCCGGAGGCGTCACCACCATCGTCATGCGCCCGGACACGACTCCGGCGATCGACAACCCGGAAACCCTTGAATTCGTTTCCCGTCGCGCCAACGAGGCCGCCCCGGTGCGGGTTCTGCCCATGGCCGCCCTGACCAAGGGCCGCGAAGGACGGGAAATGGTCGAGATCGGCTTTCTCATCGACGCCGGCGCCGTCGGGTTTACCGACTGCGACCGCGTGGTTACCGACACCAAGGTCCTCTCGCGCTGCCTGACCTATGCCCGCAGCCTCGGCGCCCTCGTGATCGCCCACCCGCAGGATCCGGGTCTCACCGCCGGGTCCGCGGTAACTTCAGGAAAGTTCGCCTCCCTGCGCGGCCTGCCCGCCGTCTCGACGATGGCGGAGCGGATGGGCCTAGAACGGGACCTGGCGCTGGTGGAGCTGACCGGCGCGCGCTACCACGCGGACAATCTCTCGACCGCTGCCGCGCTGCCTGCCCTGGCCCGGGCCAAAGCCGCGGGTCTGGACGTGACCGCCGGGGCAAACATCCATCACCTGACGCTCAACGAACTGGATGTCGGCGACTACCGCACCTTCTTCAAGATAAAGCCACCGCTGCGTTCGGAAGACGACCGCCTGGCACTGGTCGAAGCGGTCGGTTCGGGACTGATCGACATCATTTCCTCGATGCACACGCCGCAGGACGAGGAATCGAAACGCCTCCCGTTCGAGGAGGCCGCGTCCGGCGCGGTCGGGCTTGAGACGCTGCTGCCCGCAGCACTTCGCCTGTGGCACGCGGAAATGCTCGACCTGCCTGCACTGTTTCGGGCGCTGTCGTTCAACCCTTCGCGGCGGCTTGGTCTGCCGACGGGACGGCTTTCGGCCGGGGCACCTGCGGATCTTCTGGTATTCGATCCGGACGTGCCTTTCGTGCTCGACCGGTTCAAGCTCCACTCGAAATCAAAAAATACGCCTTTTGACGAACAGCGTATGCAGGGACGGGTGCTGCGCACCTTTGTTGCCGGCGTACAGGTATTTGGACCGGCAGCATGATGCTTCTGACTGTGACCGTTTGCGCCTATCTGCTCGGATCCGTTTCGTTCGGACTGCTGATCAGCAGGGCGCTGAACCTTGGAGATCTGCGCCGGATAGGCTCGGGCAATATTGGCGCGACCAATGTCCTGCGCACGGGCAACAAGGGGGCCGCCGCGGCAACCCTGATCCTCGACGGTGCCAAGGGTGCCGCAGCGGTGATCGGGGCACGGGCGCTACTCGGCGACACCGCAGCAATGCTGGCGGGACTTGCCGCGTTTCTCGGGCACCTTTATCCGGTCTGGCTGGGCTTCAGAGGCGGCAAGGGCGTTGCCACGTTCCTCGGCGTGCTGCTGGCGCTGGCTTTCCCCGCCGGACTGGCCGCCTGCGCCACCTGGCTGCTGACCGCGGTTCTGCTGCGGTATTCCTCGCTCGCTGCACTCGTCGCCGCCGCTTCCGCGCCCCTGTGGCTCTTGGTGTTCGGACCCGCACATTCCGTCTGGCTCGGGCTGGTGCTGGCCGGTTTTGTCTACTGGCGGCATCGGTCGAACATCGCCCGGCTTCTGAAACGTCAGGAGCCGAAAATCGGCGCGAAATAAACCCGCTGCCGGGAAGGATCGCCCGGGATTCCGACGGGCGTCATTCCGGAAGTTCCAGAATCGCAACCGGGCTGCCGACATTGCATGTGGCGGCCACACCGGACAGGCGGCCTGTATCCAGGTCGCGGCGCAGGGCGGTCACGGTGCCAGAGTTCTGATTGCCACAGAACATCCAGGCGCCACACCGGGACAGGGTAATGTCGCGCGGCCACTCGCCACCGGTCTCATACTCAGCGACTTTCCGGATGCCGGAGGTCACGTCAAACTGTGCAATCCGGGATTGCCGCCGGCCGGAGACATAGACGTGACGCCCGTCTTCGGACAGACGGATCGCGGCGCAGGCGCCGTTGCCGCCCTCCGGAGAGGCAAATGCCGGCGCCGAGTCATCGACCTCCCAACCCAGTCCCGACCGTTTCAACCCCAGCAGCGTTTCGGACAGCTCACAGATGACATAGGCGCGCGTTTCGTCGCGGTCCGTCACCATGTGTCGCGGACCGCAACCCGGCGTAACCTGCAGAACCGATGTTTCCTCGGCGGCGCCGAAGGCGTCCAGCCTGCGGCTCAGGATTGCGTCCGCGCCCAGATCCACCGAATGCAGGACCTGTCCGCCATCGGTGAATACGGCGCAATGGGCATGGGGACCCTGCTGGCGCTTCTCGTCCGGACCTTTTCCCGCATGTTCAAACACTGTCGCAGTCCCGGAAAATTTGCCATCCTTAACCGCTGATACGACAACGTCGCCGGTCCAGTACTGGGCCGACGCAATGCGCCCGGTGTGACCGTCAAAGGCGAGATGACAGGGCAACTCGCCATTCAGCGGCAGATGGGACAGGGCTTCGGCCTGGGTACCCCTGATACGGAAGCTGATCAGTTCCGGCGTATCGTCACGGAAGACTTCTCTAACGGCAAAGAGCGTCCGGCTTGACGGATCAAAAGCAATTGCCGAGGGATTGGTGCATTCGGCCAGCAGCTCCGGCTCACTGAAGTTCGCCGTATCCGGATCGAACGACACGGCATGTATGCCCCTGCCTGGCGCGTTCCCGCCGCCTGTCGGCTGCGTGTAGGTTCCGACCAGAAGTTCCATTCCGCCTGCCCCCTTCTTGTCCCGAGAACCCGGCCGGCCTTGCGCCGTCTGATATCTGTGCGTGGTGCACCCGGTCTCCAGGGTGCACCGCATATCTCAGCCCTTACGCCGTACAACGTGAGGCGCAGATTCGCGGCTACCCGATCAGATCAGCTTGCCCATCGCCACGGCGGTATCCGCCATGCGGTTGGAGAAGCCCCACTCGTTGTCATACCAGGACATCACACGGCAGAGGCTGCCATCCATGACCTTGGTCTGATCCATGTGGAAGATCGACGAATGGCTGTCATGGTTGAAATCGACCGATACCAGCGGTTCGTTCGTGTACCCCAGGATGCCCTTCAGCGCGCCATCGGCCTCGGCGGCGATCGCTGCATTGATCTCCTCGACGCTCGTGTCACGCGACGGGATGAATTTCAGGTCGACGACAGAAACATTCGGCGTTGGCACGCGAATTGCGACGCCGTCGAGCTTGCCGTTCAGTTCGGGAAGGACCAGCCCAACGGCTTTCGCGGCACCCGTGGAGGTCGGGATCATCGACACGGCCGCCGCGCGGCCGCGGTAGAGATCCTTGTGCAGCGTATCGAGGGTCGGCTGATCGCCGGTATAGCTGTGGATCGTCGTCATGAACCCCTTCTCGATACCGATCGCCCGGTTGAGGGTATAAACGACCGGCGCGAGGCAGTTGGTGGTGCAGGACGCGTTGGACACAACCAAGTCGTCGCGGCTGAGCGAACCGTCGTTCACACCGAACACGATGGTCTTGTCCGCACCGCTCGCCGGTGCGGATACCAGGACGCGTTTGGAGCCGTTTTCCAGATGCAGGGCCGCCTTGTCGCGTGCGGTGAAAATGCCGGTGCATTCCAGCGCGATGTCAACGTCGGCCCAGGGGAGCGCCTTCGGATCGCGCTCGGCGGTTACGCTGATCGGTCCGCGCCCCACGTCGATGCTGCTGCCCGATACGGTCACCTTGCCCGGGAAACGGCCATGCACGCTGTCGTAGCGGATCAGGTGCGCATTGGTCTCAACCGGGCCCAGATCGTTGATCGCCACGACTTCGATGTCGGTTCGGCCCGACTCGATTATCGCACGCAAGACATTCCGGCCAATCCGGCCAAACCCGTTGATGGCAACCTTGACGGTCATGGAGATTCCCTTCTCTTCAAACGGCGTTACTCAGTGTGCGCCGGACGGCGTCCTGCCATCCCGCGTATTTCCTGTCGCGCAGGTCCGGCGCCATCTGCGGCTCGAACCGGCGGTCAAGCGCCCAGGTCCGGGCAAATTCGACTGCATCGGGATACAGTCCCGCGCGCATTCCCGCAAGCCATGCCGCACCGAGCGCGGTGGTCTCAAGGATCTTCGGCCGGTCCACGGGAACGCCAAGAACATCCGACAGACCCTGCATGGTCCAATCCGAAGCGCTCATTCCGCCGTCGACTCTCAGGGTCGCAGACCCGATGTCGCCCTCCACCGACGCCCGCCAATCGTCCTGCATCGCCCGATAGAGATCTCGGGTCTGGTAGGCGACGCTTTCCAGAGCCGCTTTGGCAAACTCCGCTGGACCGGAGTTCCGTGTCAGACCGAACACCGCGCCGCGGCAATCCGCGTCCCAGTACGGCGCGCCAAGGCCGGTGAAGGCCGGAACAAGATAGAGCTGCTGCGTCGGATCCGCCGCTTCGGCCAGCGCCTGGGTATCGGAGGCGCGTGAAATTATCCCAAGCCCGTCACGCAGCCACTGTACCACGGCGCCGGCAATGAAAATCGACCCTTCGAGCGCGTAGGTCGGTTTGCCGTCCAACTGATAGGCGATCGTCCCGAGCAGCCGGTTGCGGCTCGACACCAGCCGCTCACCGGTGTTGAGCAGGGCAAAGCAGCCGGTTCCGTAGGTGGATTTCAGCATGCCCGGCTCGAAGCATGCCTGGCCGACCGTTGCCGCCTGCTGATCCCCGGCAACCCCGAGCACCGGAATTTCGCGGCCCAGAAACGCGGCATCCGCGGTGCCGAATCCGCTCGCACAATCGTGTACCTCCGGTAGCATCGACAGCGGCACGCCCAGGAGGTCGCAGATCGTTTTGTCCCAGCATCCTTCCCGGATGTTGTAGAGCAGGGTCCGCGCGGCATTCGTCGCGTCGGTCACGTGGCTGGCCCCGTTGGTCATGCGCCAGATCAGCCAGGAATCGACCGTCCCGAACCGCAGCTCTCCCCTCCCGGCCCTGGCGCGCAGGCCGTCGACATTATCGAGAAGCCATTTCACCTTCGTTCCTGAGAAGTACGGATCAAGAAGCAGCCCGGTACGCTCGGTAATCATCGGTTCGTGCCCGGCCGCCCGCAGATCGGCACAGATTGCGGCCGACCGCCGGTCCTGCCAGACGATGGCCCGGTGAACCGCCTCTCCGGAAGCGGCATCCCAGACGACAACGGTTTCCCTCTGGTTGGTGATGCCGATTGCCGCTATGTCCCGCGCGTCAATGCCTGCGTTTTCGACCGCCCCCCGGCAGGTGGCTACCACCGAATTCCAGATATCTTCCGGTTCATGTTCGACCCAGCCGGATCGGGGAAAGTGTTGCGGGAACTCCTGTTGTGCCGAACCGACGGCCCTCAGGTCCGCGTCGAACAGAATCGCCCGACTTGAAGTTGTACCCTGGTCAATTGCCAGTATGCAGTTCATCGTCCACCTCCCGCAGTCCGGTTGATTTTTGCAAAGTCAGACACGCAAATCCCCGCGCGGTCCACCCCCCGCGGCCTTTCGACGCCGCAATTCAGCCTTTCCTGCTCGAACCCGGAAACCGGGGCCGGAGCAGGCCCCGCCCCATTATTGCAAGTTGAGCGGATGACCGCTACAGGTGGAGCATTCAACGCAAGAGACCGTATGGCCCAAAACTTTCGCCACTCCGAGATTCTGACGATTGCGCGCGAAACGGGCAAGGTAACGGTCGAAGGCCTTGCCGCGAAATTCAACGTGACCGCCCAGACTATACGCCGGGATCTCTCCGAGCTCTGCGAAATCGGCCAACTGACGCGTGTGCATGGCGGGGCAACCATTCCTTCCGGGGTTATCGCGCTAGGGTATGAGGACCGGCGCAGTCTGGCATCCGATGAAAAGGAAGCGATGGCGCGGCTGGTGGCCGAGCAGATCCCCGACGGCGTGTCGATCTTCATGAATATTGGCACGACAACCGAAGCCGTCGCCCGGGCGCTGCTCAAACACCGCAACCTGATGGTCGTGACCAACAATCTGAATGTCGCCAACATTCTGGCCAATTCTCCGAACGTTGAGGTCATCGTCACCGGCGGTATCCTGCGCCGGTCGGATGGAGCGCTTGTGGGGGACGTAACCGCGGAATTCATCGGGCAGTTCAAGGTGGACTACGCAATCATCGGTTCCGCGGCCGTCGACCCGGATGGTTCGCTGCTGGACTATGACTTTCGCGAAGTTCGGGTCGCCCAGGCCATCATCAAGAATGCACGCAAGGCGTTCTTCGTTGCCGACCATACCAAATTCAAGATGGCGGCGCCGGTACGCATTGCCAGTCTGGCGGAGCTCGACGGATTCTTTACCGACATCACGCCGCCAAAATCGATTGTCCACCTCTGCGCCGACCACGACGTTTTTATCCGGTCGGTAGAACACTCCGCGCTTGCGCGGAAGTAGAACCATGTCCGAATCCACTTCCCCTCGGACAACTCCTGACGAACCTCAGGTGGAATACGAAATCCTCGAAGCCACTTGGCCGGCTGCTGAAATCCGGCGCATCGGTCCCTGGAAGCTGCGCAGGGGCGACGGTGGTGGAAAACGTGTATCGGCGGCCACCCTCGACGGTGACCTGGATGATCCGGAGCCAGCGGAAACCGCAATGCGGGCGTGGAACCAGCTGCCGACATTTCAGGTGCGGGAGGGCGAGGTGGAGCTTGACCGGGCGCTCGAAGAACGCGGCCTCGTGTGTGTCGATCCTACACTGATCCTCGCCGCGGCGGTTAAAGACATTCCAGCCGAAAGCCGGTTGGACGGAGCGATATTTTGTGACTCACTGCTCAACTGCATGCGGGAAATCTGGGACGCCGGAGGAATCGGCCCCGGACGACTGGCCGTCATGGACCGTGTCGCGGGTCCAAAAACGTGGATTCTGGGGCGCTTCGGCGACCGGCCCGTCGGCTGTGCCTTTGTAGCGATCCACCATCAACGGGCGATGCTCCACGCGCTTGAAGTATCGCCCGCGGCCCGGCGCCACCGCTTGGGCTACGGCATGACCTGCGCCGCAGGACGCTGGGCGAAAGCGCAGGGCGCGGACCGTCTGTCGCTCGCCGTCACGTCCGGCAACGTGGCGGCACGCGGGCTCTATTCCGCCCTCGGATTTGCCCAGGTCGCCAGCTACCACTACCGCGTTGCCGACCAGCGGAGTTGACAACGGGTTACGAGGGCCAGCGATCCGTATCGACGTGCCGGAAGCTTTCCACCAGAAAATCTATCAGCGCACGAAGTTTGGGTTGCGGAAATGGACCGGGCGGATAGACCGCGTAAATTCCCAGCGGATCCGGACAGCACTCAGGCAGGACCTGCTTCAGCCGCCCTTCTTCGAGAGAAGTTCCCTGAAGGAACGTCGGCATCAGGATCAGGCCCAGGCCCGCCTCGGCGGCCTTCAGGAGCGATTCTCCGTTGTTTGCGGTCAGCCGCCCGCCAACCCGCACCTGCCGCTCTTCACCGGATGGAGATTTCAGCCGCCAGAAATTCCCGGTCGACATGTTGGAATAGTGCAGCAGATGATGGCTGGTCAGGTCGTCAATGGTGGTCGGGGTACCGTTCCGTTCCAGATAGTCCGGCGAGGCAACGAGGATCATCCTCGTCTCGGCCAGTTTACGCGCCATCAGCGAGCTGTTTTCGAGAACGCCAATCCGGATCGCCAGATCGAATCCTTCCGCGACCAGTTCGACGAACCGGTCGTCGAGCACCATGTTGATATCGACGTCCGGATAGGTGCAGAGAAACTTTGCCACAACACCGGACAGTTGACCCACACCGAAACTGACCGGCACCGATATGCGCAGCGAGCCGCGTGGTGACTGCTGCATTGAGGTGACCATGCTGTCCGCATCGTTGGCGTCATTGAGAACGCCGCGCGCACGGTCGTAATAGGCCAGGCCGACTTCCGTGGGACTCACGCGCCGGGTCGTCCGGTTCAACAGCCGGACGGCAAGCCGGGTTTCGAGAGATGATACGTTCTTGGAGATTGCCGACTTCGACATGCCCATTTTCCGGGCCGCCTCCGTAAATCCGCCGTTGTCGACGACGTTTACGAACGCTTCCATTTCCGCAAGTCGGTCCATTTGGCGGCCCACTGTTTCCAGATGGAAAACACTAAGGCTCCTGGGCCACGATCGTCAATATCACAGATGTCAGGGACAGGCCCGGAGCTGGGATTCGTACCGGACCGCCCATGCCTCAACGTCCCGTGCAACTGCCGGCAACCAGCTTTTGTTCCGGTAGCTGCCCTTCGCATACCCAGTCGTACCCTCGTGGTAGGCCAGATACTGCCGGTAGGCGTCCTGCTGAGACACCCCGTTTACCTTGGTATTGTGGTTCATGTACCAGCCGATGAAGTCGGAGGCGTCCGAGAAATTGGTCCGATCCGCACGAACCCGGCCGGTTTCCGTCACATACCAGTCCCAGGTTCCATCAATTGCCTGAGCATAGCCCAAGGCGGACGAGCGCGGGACGGTACGGGAGAAGATTCCGCTGCCGACCTTCTTGGTTGGCCTCGCATCGTGACGAAAGCTCGACTCTCGGGCAATGGTCGCCATCTGAACGGAAACCGGGACGCCCCAGCGGTCCTGCGTCCGTTCCATTGCCTTGAACCAGTGCGGACGCTCACTCTTGATCCGACACGCGTCAACAACCGTTGACGGCGGCTTGTTCCCGCCGCCGCAGGCTGTCAAAGCCAACGCAGCGCCGAGGAGGGCAACCCTCCATGTGCGATAATGTCTTGCCATGCTCGATCCTGCTCGCGTGTCTTTGCGCACGTCGTGGGACAGCATGCCAGAAATCCGCCACGATGCAAGGAAAACTCCCCTAAAATGCCGCAAAGCACGGACGGAGAAGGCATCCGGGTCCGTTCCGGCAGGGCACTCCCGCCATCGGAAGGACGCCATCAACCAGGCTACACGGCCTCTGCACGTGCTTCCTGTCGGGTCAGCCTGACCCAGGCGTCATATTGCGACAGAAAGACCTCTCCGCTGAGCGCGTCCAGAAAGTGTGTTTTTTTCAACCCATCCATGACGGGACCTTTCACCTCGGAAAGATGGAGGGTAATGCCCATTTCGAGCAGCCGGTGATTGATCGCCTCGAGGCTCTCCAGTGCGCTCAGGTCAATTTCGTTGATCGCGGAGCACATGAGGACCACGTCCCGGATCGGGCAGCCGGAGACGACCCGGTCATAGATGTAATCCTCAAGAAAGCGCGCATTGGCGAAATAGAGGCTTTCGTCGATACGGATGGTGAGCAGGCCGGGGTCAGTCAGAACCTTATGACGGTTTATGTTGCGGAAATGCTGTGTTCCCGGAACGAGGCCGACTTCGGCGATGTGCGGTCGCGAGGTGCGAAACAGGTGGAGCCCCACGGAGAGAACGACGCCAGCCGAGACACCGACCTCGACCCCCATGCCCAGGGTAAAAAGGATCGTCGCCGCGACCGCCATGAAATCCGGCTTTGAATAGGACCAACTGCGTCGGAGGATCGAGAAGTCGACGAGGCTGAGGACGGCAACGATAATTGTCGCCGACAGGGTTGCCACCGGAAGGTAGTATATCAGCGGTGTCAGGGCCAATGCCGCAATGGCAAGACCGATCGCGGTAAATGCTCCTGCAGCGGCGGTTTCGGCGCCCGCGTCGAAATTCACCACCGATCGCGCAAACCCGCCGGTCACCGGGTAGCCGCCGGTAAACGACGCGGCGATATTGGCGGCTCCAAGGCCGATCAGTTCCTGGTCCGGATCGATCCGCTGACGCTTTTTTGCCGCAAGTGTCTGTGCGACGGAAATCGATTCTACAAAGCCGATGATCGAGATCAGCAGAGCGGGCAGGAGAAGCAGACGGATCAGGTCCGGCGAAAACGAGGGCAGCGTGAGCGGCGGCAGGCCTTGCGGCACCGCACCGACGATTTTCACCCCCGCAGAGTCTAGACCCAGCGCCCAGACCAGCGCCGTGGACACCATGACGGCCGCCACCGGGCCCGCTTTTGTTAACATCTCTGCCAGGCGTGGCGCCAATCCGAGGGACAGAAGCAGAGGCTTCAAACCCTTTCGCACCCAGAAGAGAAACGCAACGGCGCCAACACCGATCGCCAGCGTAATCGGGTTGGTCTCCCCGAGGTGCACTGCAAGTGAGAACAGCAGTTCCGGGAGTGTACCGCCATCGGCACCCACGCCGAGAACATGCTTGATCTGACTTGCCGCGATCAGGATGCCCGAGGCGGTGATGAAACCGGCAATCACCGGATGCGACAGAAAATTCGCCAGAAACCCGAGCCTGAGCAACCCGAGCCCCAGCAGCATTACTCCGGACAGCCCCGCCAGCGTCAGGGCAGCCACCATATAGCCCATCGAACCCTGCTCGGCGACGTTACCAATTGCGGCGGCAGTCATGAGAGACACCACCGCAACCGGCCCGACGGCCAGCGCGCGGCTGGTCCCGAAAATGGCGTAAAGGATGATCGGAGCAATCGAAGCGTAGAGACCTGCTTCCGGAGGCAGCCCTGCCAGCAACGCATATGCCAGTGACTGGGGTATAAGCATGATCGTGACAATCACTGCTGCCAGAAGGTCGCCCGAGAATGCCTGCCGGTCGTAGGTGCGTCCCCATTGCAGGATTGGAACGTAGCGGGTGAGCAGTTTGAATGTCATGGGAAATGGTCCGGGAAAGGGAAACCTGCGCATCCGGGTCGCAGGTCCCGAAAAAAATGGTGCTTCTTCAGCCGGCTGTGACTTTTTCAGGCTTGGCCATCCATTCATGGCCCCGCAGCATTCCGCGCCAGTAGACCGGAGGAAGCAGTCTTTCCTTCAGAAACCATGCCGCGCGGCTGGGTTTTGTTCCGTCAATCAGCAACCGCGGAAAGCTTGGCATCAGCTTGCCGCCATACCCAAACTCAGCGAGGACGATCCTGCCCTTTTCTACGGTCAGCGGGCAGGAGCCGTACCCGCTGTAATGCGACACCGCCGATCCGCCCCTGATGTCCGCAACGATGTTTTCTGCCACCACCGGCGCCTGAACCCGGGCTGCGGCTGCGGTCTTGGCATTCGGCGCGTTCATCACGTCACCGAGCGACCAGATGTTTTCGAATGTCCTGTGGCGCAGGGTCGCCTGATCCACGTCGACCCATCCCGATGCATCGGCCAGCGGCGAAACACGGACGAAATCTGGCGGGCTCTGGGGCGGACAGACATGCATCATGTCGAAATCTACTTCGACGCGTTCCTTCGGCGTATCCGGTTTTGCCACGTCGAACCAGGCTTTCCTGGCCGGTCCGTCAACTGCAACCAGGTTGTGATGGAAGTTGAGAGTTGCGTCGTATTTCCTGACGTAGTCCATGAGCGCGGGCACATAGTCCTTTACGCCAAACAGCACACCGCCCGCGTTCATGAACTGAATGTCGATGTTTTTCAGTGCTCCATTGCGAAACCACGTGTCGCCGGAGAGATACATCGCCTTCTGCGGGGCCCCCGCGCATTTGATTGGCATGGGCGGCTGGGTGAACAGGGCACGGCCCGATTTCAGACCCTGCACCAGTTCCCAGGTGTAGGGCGCCAGATCATAGCGGTAGTTCGAAGTCACGCCGTTGCGACCAAGTGTATCTACCAGGCCCTCGACCTTCGACCAGTCGAGCTTGAGGCCCGGGCAAACCACCAGGCGCCGGTAGCCAACAACCCGGCAACCATCGAGAATGACCGAGTTGGCCTTCGGCTCGAAGGCGGCGACGGCGGACTTGATCCAATGCACGCCCCTCGGGATCAGCGAAGCCATGGTTCGCGCGGTTTCCCGGGGCTGAAAGACGCCGGCGCCGACCATGGTCCAACCGGGCTGATAGTAGTGGATGTCCGCCGGATCGATGATCGCAATCTCAAGGTCCGGCTGTCGGGACACCAGGCTCGCTGCGACGGCGATACCCGCAGCACCCGCACCGACAATCACGATGTCGTAGCTGGCATCGTTGGATTCGGTCGGTGTCGTGCCGCCGTTGGCGATCCGGCGGACCACGCCGGCCATGTCGTAGCCCGCAGATTTGGTCGCCCCGAGGATCTCGGGAAGCGGCATGGTGCCCGCCTTCGCGAGCGACCAGAGCGTGGCCGATCGTGTACCGGTTCTGCAATAGGCCAGAGTCGGACCAGGGAGCGTGCGCAGGGCATCACGAAAGGCGGCGGCATCCGCATCGGAGACCAAGCCGCCACTGACGGGAATGTAGCGGGCTTCCATTCCGGCGCTTCTTGCCGCTGCTTCCACCTCCTGGAAGGTAGGTTGATCGGCTCCCTCGCCGTCGGGGCGATTGCAGATCAGCGAGCGGAACCCGAGTCTGCGTGCCTCGGCAACGTCCTGAGGCATGATCTGCGGACTGACGGAAAAATCGGCGGAAACGGCTTTCGGGTCCATGAGGAGACTCCCTTGGTCCAGTGTCAGAGGGTGTTGACCGGCACTTTGAGCATCGGCCGGCCGTCCCTGTCGGTTGGCACTTCACCGGCACGCATGTTCACCTGCAGCGAGGGGATGATCAGCTTGGGCATGCCCAGAGTCGCATCGCGTTCAGTGCGGAACCGCACGAACTCCTCTTTGGTCTTGCCCTGGCCAACATGGATGTTGTGCGCCTTTTCTTCGCCAACAGTGGTCTCCCACTGGATCTCGCGACCGTTCGGCGCGTAGTCATGACACATGAAGAGGCGCATGTCGTCCGGCAGGGCGAGGACCTTCTGGATGCTGTCAAAAAGCGTTCCGGCATCTCCTCCAGGGAAGTCCGCCCGTGCCGATCCCCCATCGGGCATGAACAGGGTATCACCAACAAACGCCGCATCGCCGATGACATGCACCATGCAGGCCGGAGTGTGCCCCGGTGTATAGATCGCCACCGCCGTCATGCCGCCGATCTGATAGGTGTCCCCGTCGCTGAACAGCGCATCGAACTGGCTGCCGTCCCGCTGAAACTCCGTGCCCTCATTGAACACTTTGCCGAACGTGTTCTGGACCACCATGATCTGGTCGCCGATGCCGATCCTGCCACCGAGCGCTTCCTGTATGTAGGGCGCGGCAGAAAGATGGTCGGCATGGACATGGGTTTCGATGATCCATTCCAGCTTCAGTCCGTTCTCGCGAATATATGCGATCATGCGGTCGGCATGCGTGTAGGTGATGCGCCCGGCCGCATAGTCGATGTCCATTACCGAATCGATGACGGCACAGGATTTGGAGCCCGGGTCCGTGACCACATAGCTGATTGTATTCGTCGCCGGATCAAAGAACGGTTCGACTGTGGGTTTGACACCCATGTTTGTCGGATAATCAGTCATGATTTTCTCCATCAGGTTCGCGTTTACTTTTGTGGCACGTAGTCCGCACGGCGTGCGTTCCATGCGATCATGCCCCTGGCGGCAAAAATGCCGGTTACGAGCGCCGCAACGAAGGCCAGTACCTCGATCCGGCCCGTACCGAGGGCCGGCAGGGCACCGCCTGGGCAAAACCCGGCAATCCCCCATCCGATGCCGAAAATCGCGGAACCTCCAAGCAGGCGCGCGTCAATTGCTGAATTGCCCGGCAGGTGGAACGACGGTTCAAGAACGGGAGCGGTCCGCCGCAGCGCGTATCGGTAACCGACAAAGGCCGCCAGCAGCGCGCCGCCCATTACGAAGGCCAGACTCGGATCCCAGTGCCCGGTGACGTCGAAAAAGTTCAGGACCTTGGCGGGATTGGCCATACCGGAAATCGAGATTCCGATTCCAAACAGAAGACCGGCAAAATAGCTTGCGATCAGACGCATGGGTCAGCCTCCCAGCACATGACGGATGACAAACACGGTCAGTGCCGTTGTCACCATGAAGGTCACAGTGGCCGCAATTGACCGCCTCGAGAGCCGCGCCATCCCGCATACACCGTGCCCGGAGGTACAGCCGGAGCCAAAGGTCACGCCAATTCCAACCGTGAAACCGCCGATGAGAAGCATCGGCATTGAAACCGGCACCTCGATTTCGGGAAACTGACCGGTCAGCGCCAGCACCGCGAGCGGGCCGCTGACCATTCCCGCCAGGACCGCAATCCGCCAACCCCGGTCAGTCCTCGGGGCGGAACCGAGGGCACCCGCAAGTATTCCGGTCGCGCCCATGATCCGTCCCAGCATCAGCATCAGCAATACCGAAGCCAAACCTATCAGGCTGCCTCCAGCCAGCGACTGCCAGGGGGTGAAATCCGTTTCAACCGGTATCATCTGCGGCAGGTCCTCAGGCCAAGGACGGCGTAGAGCGGACAGAACCGGATGGCTGCCGTGGCGACGAGTATCAACCCCACGACAACCGAACCGTATGTCAGACCAGGTTGTGCAACCGCCGGCAGACCGCCAAACAGTGCCAACCCGAGGAGCAGAACACCTGCGACCAGCCTGAGCAACCGGTCTGTGCTTCCCAAATTTGCTTTCATGATTCTCGATTCCTGTTCAGATTTTGACTTACATACCCTCAGGTCGATACCGTCTTCAGTGATCATGTCACCAAGGACCGGGGTATTGGCGCCAGATCAGAGAAATCTCCGGCTCGAACCCGTTGCGTTCGGATCCGTAGGGTACGGTTTCAACAGGCATCTGCATGCACGCGGCGCCAAACCTGTCGCCGCGATCCGACGACAACAGGTTTGCACCCTTGGTATTGTGGAAGTGTGCGAAGACCTAGGCGGCGTCGATCGCAGCCAGCTTTTCAACAGCGGAAATGTCCAGCAGTTCGATCGCACCGCGTGACTGGCCGATCCAGCCGCGCCTCTGAAATTCGCCCAACTGCCGCGACACTACTTCGCGCGCGGTACCGAGTTCTGCGGCCATCTGCTGATGGGTCGCCCGAATGTGTCGGTCACCCCGGGACAACTCGACAAGCTTCTGTGCCAGCCGAATGTCCATGCGACGAAACGCGATCTCCTCGATCACCAAAAACAGATCGGTGATCCGCTTTGAATATGCGGTAAAGATGAATGTGCGAAACGCGACGGAGCGTGACACCAGTTCGTCGAACACATCCCGTGGAATGGCAACCGCCCGAACATCGGTTTCCGCGACACCTTCGGCAGAATAATCCTCGTAGGCGAGCAAACAGGCCGTGGTCAGCACACAGCTTTGGCCGGATTCCACCCGGTAGAGAACAATCTCCCGGCCAGCTTCAGACACTTGCTGAACCCTCACCCGTCCCTCCAGCAACAGCAGCAGGTTTGCCGGCGACTTTCCCGGCCCAAAGATCACCGTGCCTTCCGGGACCGTCACTTCGGAACTTCGACGGATCAGCGTGTCCCGCACCGATGCCTCAAGCCGTGACAGACCCTCGAACTTCGCAATCCAGTCAGTTGTCATCGTGAATTTCCTTCCGGTCCGTCGCGGGCGCGCCCGGCGAGGAGCCATCCTCAACCAGGGGAACAAGTCTTTCAAGCAATTGCGTACGGTTCGATGCAATCTCCGCGAGCGTAACGCCGTCGAGCACCTGCAGGAAAGCGTTGGTCGCGGCGTGAATGGCCAATGACAGACGGCAGACGCCGATCAGCGGACAGGTGTTGGTATCCGGGTTGAAACACTCCACGACCTCCAGCGTCGCTTCCGTCAAACGAACCACCTCGCCGACCCGGATCTGGCTGGCGGGACGAGCAAGCCTGAAACCTCCCCGCCGGCCCCTGACCGTCTGCAGGTAGCCGGCACGACCCAGTTCATGAACAATCTTCGTGACATTGGGTCGGGCGATCCGGTGCACCCTGACTACGTCGTCAACCCTGGAAAGCTCCGGATCATGCAACGCAGCAATCTGCAGCGTCCGAAGCGCATAGTTTGTGTATCCGGTCAGTCTCAACGGCGCCTCCGAAAGCAATCTAAAAGATGTATTTTTTTTATTGCTTTTAGACAAGTACCCACCTACGAACGACAACGGCGCGGTTGCGTGCGAAACAGGACGTTGCCAAATTCGGCAGTGCCTTGCATGGTGGCGGTGCATTTGGCGGACGAACCAGGCCGCGTCAGTGGAAGCGCGGCGGATCAGCGCAACGACCGGGCACGGCACCGGCAACTGCTTTGAGGACGCATTCCGCCGGAACCGCCTGCAGAGGTGGCAGGAAAGCGCCCCGCACTTTCAAGCGGAGTGCCGCGCCGCCGAAACCGGCATTGCCCGTTCCGATAATATTGGCGGGGAATGTTACGCTTGTCAGATGAGGTTTGCGATGTTCAACGAAATCTCCGCGATTGACCTGGCGAGGTTCCAGTTCGCCTTCACCGTCTCGGCACACATCATTTTCCCCGCATTCACCATCGGCCTCGCGAGCTACCTCGCAGTGCTCAACGGTCTTTGGCTGTGGCGCCGCGACAAGGCATACCTGCGCCTGTTCGAATACTGGAAGTCCATCTTTGCCGTTGTATTCGGCATGGGCGTGGTCTCCGGGATCGTCATGTCGTACCAGTTCGGCACCAACTGGTCGGTGTTTTCCGATCGGGTCGGTCCGGTGCTGGGACCGTTGATGGGTTACGAGGTCCTCTCGGCGTTCTTCCTGGAAGCAGGATTTCTTGGCATCATGCTGTTTGGCCGGGACCGGGTCGGAGAGAAACTGCACATGCTGGCCACCGCGATTGTCGCTGCCGGCACACTTTTTTCCGCATTCTGGATCCTGAGCGTAAACAGCTGGATGCAAACGCCCCAAGGGTACGGAATCAACGAAGCTGGTCAGTTCGTTCCCGAGGACTGGTGGGCGATCATATTCAATCCGTCGTTTCCTTACCGCCTGGTACACATGGTTCTGGCAGCATATTTGACCACGGCCTTCGTCGTCGGCGGCGTCGGTGCCTGGCACCTGCTGCGCAGCCGCGACAGCCGTGGCGCGGCGATCATGTTCTCGATGGCGATGTGGATGGCGCTGATCGTCACACCGATCCAGATATTCGCGGGCGACCAGCACGGACTGAACACTCTCGCACACCAGCCCGCGAAGATCGCCGCGATCGAAGGCCATTTCGAGAGTTTTCCCGAGGGCCGCGCACCACTCATTCTGTTTGGTCTGCCTGACGACGCTGCGGGTGTTACCCGTTACAAGGTCGAGATCCCGCTGCTGGGATCGCTTATCCTGACGCACAGTCTGGATACCCCACTCAAGGGGCTTGACGCCTTTCCTGAATCCGACCGTCCGAAATCGGCACTGATCTTCTGGACGTTTCGCATCATGGTTGCGATCGGTTTCGCCATGTTGGCGCTTGGCCTGTATTCCGCTTGGGCGCGATGGAAGGGCCGACTCTTCGATTCGCCTTGGCTTCATCGCGCCGCGATACTGATGGCCCCTTCAGGATTTCTTGCCGTACTCTGCGGCTGGATTACCACCGAGGTCGGTCGGCAGCCCTTTACGGTCTATGGTCTGCTCCGCACCGTAGACAGCGCCGCACCCCTTCAGTCCGAAGCAGTCGGCGCCTCCCTGGTCGCCTTCATTTTGGTCTATTTCGCAGTCTTCGGTTCAGGCACTTTCTACGTCTTGCGCATGATGTCGCGGCGACCCAGAGACAGGGTCGACATCGACGAGATCGGCCCGACACGAACGTCTGGAATTACGCCCGTAGCGGGAACACACCCCGCACCGCGCCTCAAAACGGGAGAATAGTGCATGCCTGTCGACCTATCTTTCATCTGGGCCGGTCTGATCGCCTTCGCGGTTCTGGCCTATGTACTGCTTGACGGTTTCGATTTGGGGGTCGGGATTCTGTTTCCGTTTCTTGCTGACCGTGGCGAGCGCCATCTGGCGATGAACACCATTGCCCCGGTTTGGGACGGCAACGAAACGTGGCTGGTGCTTGGCGGTGGCGGTCTGTTTGCCGTGTTTCCGCTTGCCTATGCGATCGTGATGCCGGCGCTGTACCCGCTGATTGTCGCGATGCTGCTCGGTCTGATATTCCGCGGTGTCGCATTCGAGTTTGTCCACCGAACCAGACGCATGCAGGGATTCTGGGAGTTTGGCTTCTGGGCGGGTTCCCTGATCGCCGCGGTTGCCCAAGGCATGGCGCTCGGCGCGCTCGTACAGGGCATTGCCATCGAAGGCCGCGCCTACGCCGGCGGCAACTGGGACTGGCTGACACCGTTTTCCCTGCTGACCGCATTGGCGTTGGTGGTGGGGTATGCCCTGCTTGGGGCGACATGGCTGATACTCAAAACCGAAGGCATCATGCTGGACCGCGCACGCCGCCTGGCATGGCCGATCGGCTTTTCCTTTCTTGTTCTGATCGGCCTCGTCAGCCTCGTGACACCATTCCTGCGGCCGGAGTATCTGGCACGCTGGTTTGGCTGGCCGTCCGGCGCCTGGAGTGCGGTGGTGCCGCTGCTGCTGGCGGTCGCGATCTGGCAACTTTGGATCGGCCTTCGGGACGAAAACCACCTGCGACCGTTCTTGGCAACGGTCGCGGTATTCGTGCTTTCCTATGTCGGGCTGGGTGTAAGCTTCTATCCGAACCTCGTTCCGCCCTCACTGAAAATCTCCGATGCCGCGGCGCCGGATACATCGCTCAGGTTCCTTCTGGTGGGTGCTGTGGTGCTGATCCCGATGATCCTGGCCTACACCGCCTATTCATACTGGGTATTTCGCGGAAAAGTTCGCCCGGACGACGGCTATCACTGATGCGCCGCTGGCTTTGGTTCGCCTGCCTGTATCTCGCCGGTGTTGCCGCAGTCGGCGCTCTCGCAGGTCTGATCCGCCTGGTTCTGTTTCAGCCCTGACATCGTTGGCGACTTGGCCTTCGCTCATTATCCAATTCCAACGCCCATCCGGTTCCTGTAGCGTCTGGCAGGAACCAGGGGAGTTCTTCGATGCGGTTGGCGGTACTCGATGATTACCAGCACGTGGCAATGGAACTCGCGGACTGGGACCGTCTCGATGCGCGGATCACGGTGTTCCACGACACGCTGCACGGACAGGCCCTGATCCAGCGGCTTCGACCCTTCGAGGTGCTCTGTCTGATGCGTGAACGAACGCCATTGACCGCCGAGGTCATCAATTCCCTGCCCAACCTGCGTCTGATCGTGACCACCGGGCGGCGCAATGCTTCGATCGACACCGATGCCGCCGCAGCCCGCGGCATTGTCGTATCCGGCACCGACGGCCGTCCACCGGCAACGGCACAACTGGCGATGACGCTGATTCTGGCTGCGTCGCGCGGCCTGATGCGCGACGCGCGCGCCATGCGCGATGGAGGCTGGCAATCCGGTCTGGGACGCGATCTGCACGGGCTGAAACTGGGACTGATCGGCCTTGGACGGTTGGGAACCGAAGTTGCCCGTCTGGCGCAAGCATTCGGAATGGACATCCTCGCCTGGAGCGAAAACCTTACCGCCACGCGCTGTGCAGAGGCGGGAGTTGCACAGGCTCCGTCGCTCGGGGCACTGCTGGCGCAGGCAGACGTCGTCTCAATCCATCTGGTGCTCTCGGCACGCACCCGTGGGCTGATTGGCAGCAGGGAACTCCGGCAGATGAAGCCAGATGCCCTGCTGGTCAATACCTCACGCGGCCCGATCGTCGATGAGGTCGCCCTGCTCTCCGGACTCCGCTCCGGACGGCCTGGTTTTGCAGCGGTTGACGTCTACACCGAAGAACCACTTTCGCCGGAACACCTGATGCGTGACCGGGACCTGATCGACAGCGGCAGACTGCTTCTGACACCGCACATCGGTTATGTCAGCCGTCAGACCTACGAACTGTTCTTTCAACAGACGGTCGAAGCTGTCGAAGCCTGGAGGAACGGTTCTCCCGTCCGCCTGATCCGATAACAGGGGACAACCGCTCAAGCCCTCAGCGCAGGAACGCCACTTCCTGATGCGCGATCAGCGCAAAGCGGCGATGTGATGGAGGCAATGCGAACCTGAACAGGGGAATATCCTGTTGCACACCTGCAAACACACCTCCAAAGCAGTGGCAAAGTGTATCGCTCCTTGCCAACAAACATCTGCCATTACATGGGTCAATTGGTGGGCCCGGAAGGATTCGAACCTTCGGCCAATTGATTAAGAGTCAACTGCTCTACCACTGAGCTACGGGCCCGTTTGCTTTGGTGAGCCCGACAGGATTCGAACCTGTGACCCACTGATTAAAAGTCAGTTGCTCTACCGACTGAGCTACGGGCCCAAAGCAGCGCGACCGATAAGGGGGACGGGTCCCGGGGTCAAGCACGAATTGCGCGTTCGCCCATAGCTGTTTGTACCTGGATGACATATATCCCCGCCATGACCGATTCTGACCCGACACCCCCGCCACGACGCCTCAGGTTCCGCAAGATGCACGGACTGGGCAATGACTTCGTGGTCATCGACGCGCGCCACGGCCCGGACCCCGTGACCCCGGCCCTCGCCCGGGCGTTGGGGGATCGGAACCGGGGCATCGGTTTCGATCAGCTGGCGGTACTGACCGAAGGTCCCGGGGGACAGAACAGGGTCGCATTCTGGAATCCGGACGGCAGCACGGCAAACGCCTGCGGCAACGCCAGCCGCTGCATCGCGCAGATGCTGATGGATGAGAGCGGCGCAACTTCCCTGTCCCTGCATTCCGGTTTCGGTGAGCTCAGGGCCGAGGCCACCGCTGACGGCATGGTGCGGGTAAACATGGGTCTGCCGCAGCAGGACTGGCAGTCCATTCCGCTCGCCGAAGCAGTCGACCCGGACGCCCTGCCCCTGCCCGGCACCCCGGGCGCAGTTGGCATGGGCAACCCGCACTGCGTGTTCGTCGTGGAAAACGTCGCCGATGTAGATGTGGCGCGGAGCGGCGCCCGTTACGAGTCTGATCCGCTTTTTCCAGAGCGGACCAACGTGGAATTCGTCGAGATCCTCGACCGCCGGACGATCCGCATGCGTGTGTGGGAACGCGGTGGCATGATTACGCTGGCCTGCGGCTCCGGCGCCTGTGCCGCAGCCGTCGTAACCGCGCGCCGGGGCCTGACCGACCGCGCGGTCTCCGTCATTCTGGACGGTGGAACCCTGCATGTGAACTGGACCGACGAGGGGGTCTGGATGACCGGACCGACCCAGCTTGTCTTTGAAGGAACGCTGAGCCCCGCGTTCCTGGAGACGGTCGCGTGAGCGCCCCGAGTTTCCGGACCTTCGGCTGCAGGCTCAACAGCTTTGAGACCGAGGCGATGCAGGGACTCGCGACACAGGCGAATCTTTCCGACACAACGGTCGTGAATACCTGCTCGGTGACAGCCGAAGCCGTGCGTCAGGCGCGGCAGAACATTCGCCGCATCCGGCGCGAGTCGCCAAACACGCGCATCGTGGTCACCGGCTGTGCCGCGCAAACCGAACCGGAGCGGTTCCTTTCGATGCCCGAGGTCGATGTGGTGCTGGGCAACCGGGAAAAGTTGGATCCGGCGAGCTGGCAGCGGATCGGCGCGGGAACTGCGAACGGCGCGGCGGTCTCCGACATCATGGAGGATACTACGGCAAGGGCACCTCTGGTGGAGGGACTTGCCGGGCGCGCGCGGGCCTATATCCAGGTGCAGAACGGCTGCGATCACCGGTGCACCTTCTGTATCATTCCCTATGCGCGGGGAAACTCCCGCAGCGTGCCGATAGAACGGGTGGTGCGACAGGCCAGAACCCTCGTCGACCGTGGTTTCAACGAAGTGGTCCTTACCGGTGTCGACATCACCAGCTGGGGAGCGGACCTTGAGGGTGCCCCCCAGCTTGGCACGCTGATTCACGAACTGCTTGCAAAGGTTCCCGACCTGCCGCGCCTGAGGCTGTCATCGATCGACTCCGCCGAGATCGACCCTCTGCTGCTGGAGCTTCTGGAGTCCGACAGGCGGATCATGCCCCACCTGCACCTCTCGCTGCAGCATGGCGACAATCTGATCCTGAAACGGATGAAACGCCGCCATTCCCGCGACGACGCCATCGCGTTTTGCAGCGCGGTGCGCAGAGCGCGGCCCGACGTAGTGTTCGGAGCCGACATCATCGCCGGTTTTCCTACCGAAACCGAAGCCATGTTCGAGAACTCGCTGCGCCTGATTGACGAATGCGGCCTGACCTGGCTGCATGTCTTCCCCTACAGCGAAAGAGCGGGCACGCCCGCCGCAAGAATGCCAAAGGTTGACGGAGCCCTGATAAAACGCCGTGCGGCGGACCTGCGGGAAAAAGGCCGCCACAGCGTCGCGGCGCATCTGCGCGACATGCAGGGCCGTACGGTGAACGCATTGGTGGAAAAACCGGGACTTGCACGGACCGAAGGGTTTGCCCAGGTCCGCTTCGAAGGGCATCTGCCGACCGGATCGGTGGCCAGACTGGAAATTTCCGGCAGCGATGAACAGTACCTCTACGGCATCGCCGCATGACCCGTACCGGCGGACTCCGGGCTGCCGCCGCCCGCTGATGCTCAACGGTTTGTGACCGGACTGTTGCTGCCGTGACCTGAGAGGGGATGCATTCGTCCGAGCGGATGGTTTATGCTCTGGCGTATCAAAGGCATTCCCCGCTTCCGGGCGGCCCTGAGGGAGAACATGCTCCATGCCGATACCCATCGCCCTTTCACCCGTCGCAGGGATGCTTGCGCGTTACGTCATCCTACTTGCGATTGCCCGCTTTTTGAGCCGCCATCACACGGAAAGGCTGGACGACGTCGCCGCAGAACACGCGCTCGATCGGCTTGACGAAGGCGTACACATGCACCGCAACGAGAGTGCGGACGGTTATGCCTATCAGGGATCGGGGCGCATCCGCCGCGTCCTCAGCCCGGTGGCAAGCCGGTTCGGTGTCGAGGTCGATTTTGCCGCAATCGGACGTCTTCGAATCCGCAAGATTCACACGGATGACCAGCCGGCGTCCCGCAGGCGACCGCACAATCCGGCCGCCGGTGAAGCGGAAGCCCCAAGGTTCGGATAGGACAGGCCACTGCCCATCGATTCCCGTTGTCCGCGCCAACCTGGTTTTGCCGCTCAACCGGCCACGCCGGACCGGCATGCAGACGAAAAATCGAAAGCCAGTAAACCTGATCCGCTGTTCCAGTTTGGCGGAATATCACACAGACAGGACCACGTTCGGTTTTCGGTTGCCCATCCCCGGTTAATGCTTACTGCATCAGAGTATACGGTGAGCGTTCCATTTGCTGTATCGTTCCGGCCTGATCGGGCGCACATAACTGGAGTTGGATTTGTCCGGAAACGACGACATGGGAAAACCACCCAAGGGCCGGGCAGAAAACTGGGGCCGACAAGACAGCATTCGCGCGGGAGCGGTCTCCGGTCCATGGCGGAGCACAAGCCGACCCGAAGCACAGCAAACCGGCCTCAAGCAAGGGAACGACGCCGTCGAGGCAGCGGGCATTCCGTACCGTCCGCCGGCCCCACACGCCACAAGCGTCACCAGGGAAGCGGCTGGTGCAGCCGACCCGGGCCTTCCGACCGACTCTACACTGGTTCCGCGCGTACGGTCTGCGCCAAAATTCTCTTCGCCCGCCGCCAGCCCTGTCAGGCGAACCGTTCGGCGCAGGAAATCGACGCTGCCGCTCATCGCTTCGCTGGTTCTGGGTTGCATGATTGCCGCAGCACTTTGGTTCAGACCCGACCTTCTGCAGCTGGCAGAAGCACCCGAAACTGCTGACCCAAGCGCTGTCGCCGCCCCGGAACCGGTACCCGTTCCGATTGATCCGCCGGTCGTGACTGCACCGCCCGCCGCCCTTGCGGAAACGCAGCAAACTGAAGCCACTCCCGAACCGGAATTTGCCAATCCCGCAGTCGCAGGCATCGCGGTTCGCCTGCGGGTACGCGCGGGTGCCGAGCCGCAACGCACCGGAGACGTCATAGATGCACTCCGACAAATGGGGTATCAGGACGTTGAAACCGAGGAAGTGTCGTTTCGCATCGCCCTCTCGCGTGTGGGATACTTCCATGCTGCGGACCGTGCCGCGGCGCAGTTCCTCGCTGCCACCGCGGCACCAGTGCTTGGTGAATCAAGTGACATGGTACCGATACGCGACTACCATGAACTCTCTCCGGACATTGCTCCGGGCAGTCTCGATCTCTGGATCAAGGGGTAGTCGGCGAAACATTCGGTTCAAAGCCAACCTGTCACCCAGAGCAGACCGCCCAGGCGTCCATGGCTACCGACAGAAATGACGAACGAACAACAAATGGGAGCACGCCTGCGTGCTCCCTTATACTTTCAGCAGACCTCCGTTGCGGATTGCCCGATCCGGATCAGATGCTCTTGCGAAGTTCCGCGACATCGCGAACCCGCTGGCTTGCCGCCATCCGGGTTTCTTCGGCCGCAGCCGCCAGCGCCGTATCGGCCTCACCGGCGAGACGGTCGACCATCTCAGTGCTGAGATCTCCACGCAGTACGGCTTCCTCCGCAAGCACCGAAACGCCGGCTGGCGTGATCTCGGCGAATCCGCCGGTCACCACGTATTCGGTGACCTCGGATCCGGACTTCGCCGAAACGATGCCCGGACGCAGTGTAGTCAGAAACGGCGCATGGTTTGGCAGGGCGGTCAGGTCGCCCTCCATCCCAGGGATCTGAACCTGGTCAACCTGGAGCGAAGCGAGCTTCCGTTCCGGACTGACGAGGTCAAACTGCATCGTATCGGCCATTGCCAACTCCCAATCAGGCTGCGTCAGCAGCCATGCGCTCGGCTTTCGCGATCACTTCGTTGATCCCGCCAACCATGTAGAAGGCGGCTTCCGGCAGATGGTCAAATTCACCGGCAACGACGCGCTTGAAGCTGTCGATTGTGTCCTCGAGCGGAACCTGAACCCCCGGCGAACCGGTGAACACTTCGGCCACGTCGAACGGCTGCGACAGGAAGCGCTGAATCTTGCGGGCGCGCGAAACCGTCAGCTTGTCCTCTTCCGACAGTTCATCCATGCCGAGAATGGCGATGATGTCCTGGAGGGACTTGTAGCGCTGCAGGATCCCCTGCACGTCGCGGGCCACCTGGTAATGCTCCTGACCGACAACCAGCGGATCTAGGATACGGCTGGTGGAATCGAGCGGATCAACCGCAGGATAGATCCCCAACTCGGAAATCGCACGGCTGAGAACGGTCGTTGCGTCGAGGTGGGCAAAGGACGTCGCAGGAGCGGGGTCGGTCAAGTCGTCCGCCGGCACGTAGATCGCCTGAACCGAAGTGATGGACCCCTTGCGCGTCGATGTGATGCGCTCCTGCAGGGCGCCCATGTCGGTCGCCAGCGTCGGCTGATAGCCCACCGCGGACGGGATACGACCGAGCAGAGCCGACACTTCCGAACCTGCCTGGGTGAAACGGAAAATGTTGTCGACGAAGAACAGCACGTCCGCGCCGGACTGGTCACGGAACTCCTCGGCAATGGTCAAACCGGTCAGAGCCACCCGCGAACGGGCTCCCGGAGGCTCGTTCATCTGACCGTACACAAGTGCCACTTTCGACTTGGTCAAATCGTCGATGTTGATAACGCCGGATTCGATGAACTCGTGGTAGAGGTCATTGCCTTCACGGGTCCGTTCGCCAACGCCCGCGAACACCGAATACCCCGAGTGCACCTTGGCGATGTTGTTGATCAGTTCCTGGATCAGAACCGTCTTGCCAACGCCGGCGCCGCCAAACAGTCCGACCTTGCCGCCCTTGGAATAGGGCGCCAGCAGATCGACCACCTTGATGCCGGTGACGAGAATCTCGGTCTCGGTCGACTGTTCGTCAAATTCCGGTGCCGGAGCATGGATCGGACGGGTTTTCGCGGTCGAAACCTGTTCCTTTTCATCGACGGCCTCGCCGACGACGTTCATGATGCGCCCGAGCGTCACGTCGCCAACCGGAACCGAAATCGGATTCCCGGTGTCGGTCACTTCGCCGCCACGAACAAGTCCGTCGGTTCCGTCCATCGCAATCGTGCGAACGGTTGACTCACCAAGGTGCTGGGCAACTTCCAGGATGAGCCGCTTGCCATTGTTGTCCGTCACAAGGGCGTTCAGAATTTCGGGAAGATGATCCTCAAACTGTACATCGACCACAGCGCCAATGACCTGAGTAATCTTTCCGACTGCTTGTTCAGCCATTTCTATGGTCTCCGTCCTAAAGCGCCTCGGCGCCCGCAATAATCTCGATAAGTTCGGTTGTGATCGCAGCCTGCCGCGACCTGTTGTACTGAATCGTCAGGCGATCGATCATCTCGCCGGCGTTCCGTGTCGCATTGTCCATGGCACTCATGCGTGCACCCTGTTCAGACGCACCGTTCTCCAGCAGGGCGGTGAAGATCTGAATTGCCACGCCGCGCGGCAGCAGGTCCGCCAGAATCGCACCTTCGTCAGGCTCGTACTCGTAGTGGGTGCTGTCCGCCCCGGCGTCACCCGCTTCGAACGTTGCCGGGATCAGCTGTTTTTGGGTCGGAACCTGGGTCACCACGTTTTCAAACCGGTTATAGAAGATCGTGCAGACGTCGAACTCCCCGGCGGCATACTGACGCAGGATGTCCTTGGTAATCGCACTGGCGTTTGCGTATCCCACCCGCTTCACTTCCGACATGTCGACGTGACCGATGAGCAGATTGGAACTGTCGCGCCGCAACTGTTCGCGTCCCTTCTTGCCCACCGTCAGAATCTTCACCTTTTTACCGTCGGCAAGCAGCCTCGACATGTGGGCCCGCGCCAACCGGACGATGGAGGAGTTGAATCCCCCACAAAGGCCACGTTCGGACGTGGCCACGACAAGCAGGTGCGTCTCGTCTTTGCCGGTACCGGACAGCAGCTTCGGCGCCGACGGGCTGTTGGCGACCCCCTGCGCGAGATTTGTCAGTACCACCTGCATCTGATCTGCGTAGGGGCGTGCGTTCTCCGCAGCTTCCTGGGCCCGGCGAAGCTTCGCCGCGGCCACCATCTGCATCGCCTTCGTGATCTTCCGCGTTGACTTGACGCTTTCGATCCGAAGTTTCAGGTCTTTAAGGCTTGGCATAGGCCCAGTTCCTTATATCGAATCAGGCGAATGTCTTGGCGAACCCGTCGATTGCAGCGACGATCTCCTGTTCAATCGCGCCGGCAACCTTCTGATCCTCGTTCCGGAGCTTTTCAAGCAGCGAGGCATTGTTGTTGCGGATGTGCGCGAGCATTCCAGCTTCGAACCGACCGACGTCACTGACCTTCAGGTTGTCCAGATAACCCTTGGTGCCGGCATAGATGACAATCACCTGCTCCGCGTTCGTCAGCGGTGCGTACTGCGGCTGCTTGAGCAGCTCGACCAGCCGCGCGCCGCGGTTTAGCAGGCGCTGGGTTGCCGCATCGAGATCCGATCCGAACTGCGCGAAGGCAGCCATTTCGCGATACTGCGCCAGTTCCAGCTTGATCGAACCCGCAACCGATTTCATCGCCTTGGTCTGTGCCGAGGATCCCACGCGCGAAACCGAAAGACCGACGTTCACGGCCGGACGGATACCCTGATAGAAGAGTTCACTCTCAAGGAAGATCTGCCCATCGGTGATCGAAATCACGTTGGTCGGAATGTACGCAGAAACGTCGCCCGCCTGGGTCTCAATGATCGGCAGCGCAGTCAGCGACCCGGCGCCATGGTCCTCATTGAGCTTCGCGGAACGCTCGAGAAGGCGGGAGTGAAGATAGAAAACGTCCCCGGGATAGGCTTCGCGGCCTGGCGGACGGCGCAGAAGCAGCGACATCTGACGGTAGGAAACCGCCTGTTTCGACAGATCGTCATAGATGATCAGGCTGTGCATGCCGTTGTCGCGGAAATATTCCGCCATCGCACAGGCCGAATAGGGTGCGAGATACTGCATCGGTGCCGGCTCGGAAGCGGTCGAGGCCACAACGACCGAATAGGCCATTGCGCCAGTTTCTTCCAGCTTGCGCACAAGCTGTGCAACGGTCGAACGCTTCTGACCGATGGCAACATAGACGCAGTAAAGCTTCTTGGAATTGTCGTCGCCGGCAGCGTCGTTATACGCCTTCTGGTTCAGGATCGTGTCGAGCGCCACGGCCGTCTTGCCTGTCTGGCGGTCGCCGATGATCAGCTCGCGCTGGCCGCGGCCAATCGGGATCAGCGCGTCGATCGCCTTAAGGCCCGTCGCCATCGGTTCGTGAACCGACTTGCGGGGGATGATCCCCGGCGCCTTCACGTCGGCGATGCGGCGCTCCGAAGCTTCGATCGGCCCCTTGCCGTCGATCGGGTTGCCAAGCGCATCGACAACGCGGCCCAGCAGTCCCATGCCGGCAGGCACGTCCACGATCGAGTTGGTCCGTTTGACGACGTCGCCTTCCGTGATTTCGCGGTCCGAACCGAAGATAACCACACCAACGTTGTCGGATTCGAGGTTGAGCGTCATCCCGCGAATGCCGCCAGGGAATTCCACCATTTCCCCGGCCTGAACGTTGTCCAGACCGAATACCCGGGCAATGCCGTCCCCGACGGACAGCACGCGGCCAACCTCGGCGACCTCAGCCTCCTGACCAAAATTCTTTATCTGGTCCTTCAGGATCGCAGAGATTTCAGCGGCATGGATCGTCATTATCCGACCTCTTTCATAACGTTCTGGAGATTTTCGAGTTTGGATTGCAGCGAGGTGTCCACCATCTTGGAACCAACCCTCACCACAAGACCGCCAATCAGGCTTTTGTCAACTTTTACACTCAGGTTGACGTCGCTTCCGACGGCCGATTTGAGCGTGGAATTCAGTTTTTCGATCTGTGCGTCAGAGAGCGGCACGGCGGACGTGACCTCGGCCGAAACCTCGCCGCGATGGTCTGCGATCAGGCCCCTGACCTGCTGCACAAGCGCCGGAAGCACAAACAGACGGCGGTTCTGCGCCATCAGGCCGAGCGTCTTTGACAGGATGTTTCCCAGTCCGAGTTTTTCAGCCAGCGCGCCAATGGCCCGGACAAGTTCATCCCGGCTGTAGATGGGTGAGGTCAACAGATCCCGAAAGTCGGCGCTTTCGCCAATCGCATCTGCGAGCACATTCAGGTCTGACTCCAGACTGTCGAGTGCGTTTTCTTCTCTCGCGATCTCAAAAACGGCGGTCGCATAGCGCCCCGCAACCCCTGACGTCAACGTTGCTGAACTGGCCACGGACCCCCCAAGAATTCAAATCGCCCCCGGATCGGCGGCACCTCAGTCTGACCAACAGGCTGCAGCGTTCAACTGTTCGTCAAAATCGGCGCGGTGATAGCAGAGGGCTTGCTGCATGGCAATACGCCTATCGCACTGCCCGGCGCCCCAATGCCCTGCAGGTCCGGACGGAACGAAACCATTGCAGAGGCACGCAGTCGCGAATGGCCCGGCACCGGATTCGGGTTGGTCCCGGTCAACCCCTCCAGCACGTCGAGCGGGCGTGGCAGGACGCTGCGGGCGGGTTCCTGGGGCGGTCGCACATGGACATGCTTGGTCGCCTCCACCAGAAGCGCCCCCGCCAATACTTGCGGGTCATAGCGCCTGCCGATCCGCTCCCAAAACCCGGCGGTCTGCAGCCAGAACCGGCTGTGTGACGGCGGCGTATAGAGAGCCGCCGCGTGGCGTGTGGACTGGAAACGGTGGCGCGACAGCAGCGCCTCGAGTTGGCCGAAGGTGTAGGGACGCCCGTTGCCGAACGGCGTCGCGTCGCGCCGCGCCCAGAGCCCCGACCGATTCGGCACGATGAAGGTCGCGTAACCACCGTGTCGCAGCACCCGCCAAACCTCATCGAGCAGTTCCCCCGGACGTTCGCAGGTCTCGAGGCCATGGGCGACGATCAGCCTGTCGACGGAACCGGCGGCAATCGGCCAGTGTGTTTCCTCCACCAGCGCCGTCACGTTGGGCGCGCCCGTCGGCCAGGGCATCATGCCCTGCTGCGCAGGCATCAGGCTCAGAACCCGATGGGACCTGCCGAGAAAGGGCCGCAGCACCGGAACGGCAAAGCCGAACCCGGCGACCGTCAGTCCAGTGGTATCCGGCCAGATCGCCGTCAGGGCTTCCTGAAGCGCACGCTGAGCCGACCGCCCGAGCTTCGTGCGATAATAGAATGCTCGGAGATCAACCACGTCCTGGTGCATGCACCACCTCTAGCGCATTGGTCACGATCTACCAACCGATTGTTAATCCTCGCCCGCGAAACCGAAGAAGAACGGCAACCCTGAAAAAAACTCCTCAATATGACATTGCCGCACCCCGCCCGGGAGGCTACGATAGTATCGCGTGCAGGTATGCCACCTTGGCGTGTTGCAGTTGAAGCTCCGAAAACAGGGAGCGGCATTTCTGTCGATTAAATGTCTGCACCGTATATGTGCTGTGCTGTTCAATCACGAAACTTTTTTGAACATTCGGCACCGTCCCGTGATTATTTCCCTTGAAGTGGACAGAATAAAACCGAAGTTTAACAGGTAAGCGGTAGACAATTATCCTATCCGCGCCGGCCCCACCACACGCCGGAGAGTTCAGACTGGAAGGACGCAGAGAATGCCCTCTTTCTCGAGTACCCTTGAAGCATCGATCCACAACGCCCTTGGCCACGCCAACCAGCGCAAGCACGAACTTGCGACTTTGGAGCACCTGCTGCTCGCGCTGCTCGACGAACCCGATGCCGCGAGGGTAATGAAAGCCTGTGGCGTTGAGATCGAGACACTCCGCAAGACGATCGTTGCGTTCCTCGATGAGGAACTTGATGCGCTGGTTTCCGATATCGAGGGCTCGGAAGCCGCACCGACGACCGGCTTTCAGCGGGTCATTCAGCGGGCAGCGATTCACGTTCAGAGTTCCGGCCGGTCGGAAGTCACGGGTGCAAACGTGCTCGTCGCGATCTTTGCCGAGAGGGAAAGCCACGCGGCCTACTTCCTCCAGGAACAGGACATGACCCGCTACGACGCGGTCAACTACATCAGTCACGGCGTCGCGAAGGATCCGTCCTACGGAGAAACCCGCCCGGTCAAGGGCGCGGAGTCCGAGGAGGAGCCCAAGGCCCAGCAGACCAGCGGCAAGGAACCGGAAGAAACCGCGCTGCAGAAATACTGTGTCGACCTCAATCAGAAGGCACGGGGCGGCGGCGTCGATCCGCTCATCGGCCGTGACCACGAAGTCGAACGCTGCATCCAGGTCCTGTGCCGCCGGCGCAAGAACAATCCCCTGCTCGTTGGCGACCCCGGTGTCGGCAAAACGGCGATCGCCGAAGGTCTGGCGCGGAAAATCGTCGACGGCGACACGCCCAACGTTCTGTCGGAAACGACCATCTTCTCGCTCGACATGGGCGCACTGCTTGCCGGAACCCGTTACCGGGGCGATTTCGAAGAGCGGCTCAAGGCGGTGATGAAGGAGCTCGAAGACCATCCGAATTCGATCCTCTTCATCGATGAAATCCACACGGTGATCGGTGCCGGCGCGACCAGCGGTGGCGCGATGGATGCCTCAAACCTGCTGAAACCGGCACTTCAGTCCGGCTCGCTGCGCTGCATGGGTTCGACCACCTACAAGGAATACCGTCAGCATTTCGAAAAGGACCGGGCGCTGTCGCGGCGGTTCCAGAAGATCGACGTGAACGAACCGAGCGTCGATGACGCCTTCAAGATCCTCAAGGGTCTCAAGCCCTATTTCGAAGAGCATCACGACATCCGCTACACTGCCGACGCGATCAAGACCGCGGTCGATCTTTCGGCACGCTACATTCACGACCGCAAGCTGCCCGACAAGGCGATCGACGTGATCGACGAGGCCGGCGCAGCGCAGCATCTGCTGCCTGAGGCGAAGCGGCGCAAGACCATCGGCACCAAGGAGATCGAGGCCGTGGTCGCCAAGATTGCCCGGATTCCGCCGAAAAGCGTTTCGAAGGACGACGCCGAGGTGCTCAAGGATCTTGAGAAAACCCTCAAGCGTGTCGTGTTTGGCCAGGATCTGGCGATCAGCGCCCTGGCCTCCGCCATCAAACTGGCGCGGGCCGGATTGCGGGAACCGGAAAAACCGATCGGCAACTATCTCTTCACCGGTCCCACCGGCGTCGGCAAAACCGAGGTTGCCAAGCAGCTGGCGGATATCCTCGGAGTCGAACTGCTGCGCTTCGACATGTCGGAATACATGGAGAAACACACCGTCAGCCGCCTGATCGGTGCGCCTCCGGGCTATGTCGGCTTCGACCAGGGCGGCCTTCTGACCGACGGCGTAGACCAGCACCCGCACTGTGTGCTGCTGCTCGACGAAATGGAAAAGGCCCACCCGGACGTCTACAACATCCTGCTGCAGGTGATGGACAACGGCAAACTCACCGACCACAACGGGCGGACGGTGGATTTCCGCAACGTGGTGCTGATCATGACCTCGAACGCCGGTGCGGCGGAACAGGCCAAGAACGCGCTCGGCTTTGGCCGGACCCGCCGCGAGGGCGAAGACGAGGCTGCAGTGGAACGGACCTTCTCGCCCGAATTCCGCAACCGTCTCGACGCGGTGATCGGCTTCTCGGCCCTGCCACAGTCGGTGATCCTGCAGGTGGTCGAAAAGTTCGTTCTTCAGCTCGAAGCACAGCTTCTCGACAGGAACGTGCACATCGAACTCTCGCCGGAAGCCGCGACCTGGCTGGCGGAAAAGGGTTACGACGACAAGATGGGCGCAAGACCGCTTGGCCGGGTGATTCAGGAACACATCAAGAAACCGCTGGCCGAAGAACTGCTGTTTGGCGGTCTGACCAAGGGCGGCCTGGTGAAGGTACAGGTCAAGGACAACGAACTCGATCTTTTGATCGAACCGGCCGCTGCCCTGCGTCTGTCAACCAGGAAGCCACCGCTGCTTACCGCCGAATAAGATCACGCCGGTTTGGCGGAACAGGGCCTGCGACCACGCGTCGCAGGCCTTTTTTCTGCCCGCCCCGCCGGTCCCTGCCCTCATACGGCCCGGATCAGCTTCTTTTCCAGAACTCTCAGGACGGTCTTGAGGTCCGGCCCCCGCTTCAGAATCTGGCCATCCATGCCCAGAACGCTGTACTGCTGCTGTCTGATCGCCAGTTTCGGGTTCTTCTCGATCCGATAGATCGGGTACTCCGCCGTATGGCGAAAAATCGAGAACACGGCGACGTCGCGGAGCATGGAAATGCCATAGTCGCGCCACAGTCCTGCGGCAACCATACGTCCGTACAGGCCCATGATAACCGACAGTTCGGTACGGTGAAAACTGACACAATCGTCAGTCGTGTGAACCGGGGTTAAATTGACGCTTCGCACCATGGGCAAAGCATGGAGGCCCCGCATTGATTTGGCAAGCGCATGAAATGCGGGTTGCCTAATTTTGGGCTCCGGCGTTGAATATCCGCCAGTAAAACGGAGACCATCCATGCGCGATTTTCAGTCCCCGGGCCGCTCTCTCGTCTACGCGGCGAACGGGATGTGCGCGACGTCGCACCCGCTGGCGGCACAGGTCGCGGTCAGGCTGTTGCAGGACGGCGGCAACGCCGTCGACGCGGCCATCGCCGCGGCGCTGGTCCTCGGGATCTGCGAGCCCGCCATGACCGGCATTGGCGGTGACTGTTTCGTCCTGCTGAAACCCGCCGGCGACGAAAGGATTGTCGGGCTGAACGGCTCGGGCCGGGCTCCGGCGGCGCTCGATGCGCAAAAACTCCGCGAGGCGGGTTACACCGCCATGCCTCTGAACACCGCGGACGCGGTCACAATCCCCGGTGCGGTGGACGCGTTCGTGCGGCTTTCGGCGGATTGCGGCCGGCTGGGTCTCGCGGCGAGCCTGGCCCCGGCGATCCGCTATGCGGAGGAAGGTGTGCCCGTCGCACCGCGTGTCGCGTTCGACTGGGCCGACAGGGCGGACTGGCTGACCGGTGACGCGCGAAGACATTTCCTGCTGAACGGCGCACCGCTCACGCACGGCCAGATCTTCCGGGCCCCCGGACAGGCCGAAGTCCTGCGTCGC
Organism: Alphaproteobacteria bacterium; assembly: GCA_030432315.1. Taxonomy (GTDB): domain Bacteria; phylum Pseudomonadota; class Alphaproteobacteria; order Rhodobacterales; family Rhodobacteraceae; genus Amaricoccus. The sequence goes on from JAUIHM010000012.1 coordinate 39,055, forward strand.
ATCGCCCGATCCGGCCGGTCGGCCTTCTACGAAGGCGATGTGGCAGAGGACATGGTCGGGTCACTGAACGCACTCGGCGGCTGTCATACGCTGGAGGATTTCGCCGCGACCGCCTGCAGCTACGTCGAACCGGTCTCCGGCGCGCACAACGGCCTTGAACTTGTCGAGCTTCCCCCGAACGGGCAGGGAGCAACCGCAATACTCCTGGCACGGATCCTGTCACACTTCGACATTGCCGGTCTCGATCCGCTCGGCTGGCAGCGGGTCCATCTGGAAGCCGAAGCGGTGAAGCTGGCCTACGATGCGCGCAACCGGTTCATTGGCGATCCTGACGCAGGCCCTCTGCGACTTGAACACATGCTGTCCCGTGAAACCGCGCGCCGTCTCGCGGCGCTGATCGATCCGGAGCGCGTCAATCACAACATTCCCGAAGTTGCCGGCGCGGTACACCGGGAAACCGTCTACCTCACCGTCATTGACCGCGACCGCATGGCGGTCTCGATGATCTACTCGATCTTCAACGGTTTCGGCTCCGGTCTGGCGTCATCAAAATACGGGATCAATTTCCAGAACCGCGGCGGGGGGTTCTGCCTGATCCCAGGGCATCCGAACGAGGCGGGTGGCGGGAAACGTCCGCTTCACACCATCATCCCGGCGATGCTGCAAAAGGACGGGCGCCTCAACATGACGTTTGGCGTCATGGGAGGCGCTTACCAGCCCAGCGGCCACGTGCGGTTCCTGAGCAACCTGACCGATTTTGGCATGGACCCGCAGAGCGCCATCGATGCGCCGCGCAGTTTTGCAGACGGGAATACGCTGCTGCTCGAAACCGGCTACCATCCGGAGGTCGCGGCCGCCCTCAGCCGAATCGGCCACGATGTGAAATACAGTACCCTGCCGATCGGCGGGGCGCAGTCGATCCGGATCGACGCCGAAACCGGAACCCTCATCGGAGCCAGCGACCCGCGAAAGGACGGCTGCGCGCTCGGGTACTGAGGAGGGGCTCAGTGCAGGTGGCCGTCGACGTCGTAGCGGCCGCTCTCACGAAGAGGGCCAAACATTTCCGCCACTTCCGGGTGATCGACCGGTTCGCCGGAATCGTCGTTCACCAGGTTCTGCTCCGAAACATAGGCAACGTAATAGGACGTCTCGTTTTCGGCCAAAAGGTGATAGAACGGCTGATCCTTGCTGGGCCGGTTTTCTTCCGGGATCGACTCCCACCACTCATCCGTATTGCTGAACGTGGGATCCACGTCAAAAATCACCCCTCTGAAGGGATGAAAGCGGTGGCGAACCACTTGCCCCACCGTGAATTTTGCGGATGTCGTCAACATTTTGGCAAGCCCGAAACTGGTATTCTGCACTGCAGTATACAGATCCGCGGAGTTTCTGTCCACACAAGGCAGCCCGATTGACCCTTTCCGGTCACAACGGGGCAAACCTGCAACGCTTCGCCCCGTTTCGGATCCGGCAGGCGGCGCACCCGCCGGCGCGGGATCAATCCGGAAACCCGTAGAGCCGCGCCGGATTGTCGACCAGAACGGCCTGCCGCAACGCCCCGTCCCCGACCCACTCGCCGAGAAGATCCAGCAGCTGCCGGTCGTCCGGCAGCCCTTCCGACACCGAGACATGCGGCCAGTTCGAGGCCCAGACCATCCGCTCCGGCGCCGCAGCAGCCGCAGCCTTCGCCAGCGCCCCGACATCCGCGTACCGCGGCCCGCCCGCCCGCGAAACCTCATAGGGCGCCGACAGCTTCAGCCAGGTCCGCCCGTTGCCGAGCAGCCGCAGAAGCGCCCGGAAGCCCGGATGGTCCGTGGTCACCGGCTCCAGGAACTTGCCGACGTGATCGATCACCACCGGCACCGGCAGACCGGAAATCTGCGCCTCGCGCCCGGCCAGCAGCCGTCCGTCCATCTGCAGCTGCACATGCCAGCCAAACGGCGCGATGCGGGCGGCAAGCCGGTCCATGCCCTCCCAGGTCAGGAACCCGCCGGACAGCATGTGAAACCGCGCCCCCCGCACGCCCGCACGCGTCATCTCCGCGAGTTCGGCGTCGGACACCGACCCGTCGATCGCGGCGACCCCCCGGGCAGTGTCGCCCAGCGCCTGCAACGCCGCGAGCAGAACCCGGTTGTCGGCCCGGTAGGCATTCGCCTGAACCACAACGCTGCGGGAAATCCCGAGGCTCCGGCGCATCTCCCGCAAGGCCGCCAGCGTCGCCCAGTGCGGCACCCGCGCGCCGGTCACCTGCGGGGCCGCCGGATCGAAAACATGGACATGGCAGTCACAGGCGCCGGCGGGCGGCACCGGATGCAAAAGCGGCTGCTCACCCATCGGCGGTTCCAGCGGCCGGCGCAGCCCCGGAAAACGCCCTGAACCGGGTCGCCTCGGCGGCGTTGAGCGCACCCGGCGGCGCTTCGCCACGCAGGATCGCCGCGCACTGGCGCACCGTTTCCAGCGCCTGGTGACGTGTGGCGTCGGGGGTCAGACCGCCGACATGCGGCGTGGCGATGATCCGCGGATGACGGGCAAGCTCCGGCGCCGGCATCTCGTTCGGCGCCCGGCCGACATCCACCGCTGCCCCGGCGAGATGGCCGCTGTCCAGCGCCGCGATCAGCGCCGCATCCTCCACCAGCCCGCCCCGCGACGGGTTGAGGAAAAACGCCCCGCGCTTCATCATCGCAAACCGTTCGGCGTTCATCAGGTTTTCCGTCGCGTCCGTGGCCGGCGCCAGACACACAACGAAATCCGCCGCCGCCAGCAGATCCGCGAGGTCGACGCGCTCCACCCGGTCCGGCATTTCCGCGGCGAAGGGATCGGCGACCAGAACCCGCATCCCCAGCGCCTGGGCCAGACCGGCCAGATGCCGGCCGATTGCGCCAAAACCGATGATGCCGATAGTGCTGCCGTCGAGCTGGCGACCCATGCGGATCACCGGCGCGGTACCGCCGCGCAGCGCCACCGCCGAGGAGACCACGTCGCGGGCAAGCGCAATCATCGTCCCGAGCACAAGTTCCGACACTGCCGCCATGAATCCGGCACTGGCCTGGGTCACCAGCACCCCGGCCCGCGACGCCGCCGGAACGTCGATGTTGCGGATGTCGACGGCGATCCGGACGAACGCCGCCAGATCCGGCAGCGCCTCGAAAAGCCCGGCAGGGCCGGCGGTCTGCCGGTCGGCGACGACGATGTCGCAGCCCTCGGCCAACCGGATCAAACCCTCCGTGTCGAGCGGTCGCTCCGTCTCGTTGATCCGCACCTCGCCCAGCCGCCTCAGCCGCGCCAGCGCCTCGTCACCGTAATAGTTCCGTCTGATCTCCCCGGTCGGGGTCAGAAGTATCGCCGGCAAATCCCAAATCCCCGCAACCGCCCGGTTCCGCATCGAACCGTGCGCCGATCGAACAGGATTTCCGGGCGGATTGCCAGCGGCGTTTCACCGTTACCCCACCGGCGGAAGCCGTCACTCCATCGCCAGAATCATGTTGCGCACCACCGGATAGATTTCCTTCTCCCAGCGGCGGCCGGCAAACACCCCGTAATGGCCGACATTAGCCTGCAGATGGTGCCGCTTCAGATGCGGCCGCAGCGACCGGCAGAGGTCATGCGCCGATGAGGTCTGGCCGAGCGAACAGATGTCGTCGCGCCCGCCCTCGACGGTCAGCAGCGCGGTCTTGCGGATCAAGCCGGGGTCAACCGGCCTGCCCCTGTAAGTAAACTTTCCCTCGGCCAGTTCGGCTTTCTGAAAAATCCGGTCGATGGTCTCCAGATAGAATTCCTCGGTCAGATCGAGCACCGCGAAATACTCGTCATAGAAATCGCTGATCTTTTTTGCTTCCTCCATCTCACCCAGCGCCAGATGCTGGTAGAGCTTCTCATGCTGCCGCCTGTGCCGCTGCATGTTCATCGACAGGAACGCAAAAAGCTGCACGAACCCGGGGTAGACCCGCCGCCCGGCACCGGCATATTTCTGCGGCACGGTGGCGATCACGTTGTTCTCGAACCAGTCAAGCGGCTTGTCGCTGGCCAGTCTGTTGACCGCGGTCGGACTTTCGCGCACGTCGATCGGACCGGCCATCAGCGTCATGGTGCGCGGCGTCGCCGGATTGTTGTCCTCGGACATGACCGCAACCGCCACCAGCGCCTGAACGCAGGGCTGGCAGACCGCGAGAATGTTGCCGCCAGGGCCGATCTCCTCCAGAAAGCGGATCAGGTAGGTGACATAATCCTCGACGCCAAAGGCACCCGCCTCCGGCGGAACCTCCCGCGCATTGACCCAGTCGGTGATATAGACATCGTGATCCCGCAACAGCACCCGGATTGTCCCCTCCAGCAGCGTGGCGAAATGCCCCGACAGCGGCGCGGCGACCAGTACCGCGGGCTGCGGCGTGTCGATGTCCTTGGCAAAATGCAGCAGCCGCCCGAATGGCAGATCGAGCACCACCTCTTCGGTCACCGGTACCTCCCGGTTGCCGACCGGCACGCTGTCAATGCCGAACTCCGGCCTGGTATGGGTGAGACGGAAACGGTCGATCATTTCCATCATTGCGTCAAAACTGCGCGCACCGGCGCCGAGCATCTGCATCCCGGGCAGCCCCGTGATCCGCGTCCGCCTCGCAAAGTGGCGGAACGGGGCAATCAGATCTTTCTGCGTCTCGTGTAGCTGGTAAAGCACGCCAGTTCCCTCTCAAAGAATCCGATTGTCAAAAAAAGTTAGTGCAACCTTTGCTGCAGTGCGACACAATTATACATCACGCGGCATTAAAAATCGAATCGAGGCTGGCATGGCAAACGCGACGCTGACGATTTCGTCGAAGAACTACTCCTCCTGGTCCCTGCGAGGGTGGTTGCTGTGCAAAATGGCGGGCATCGACTTCGACGAGGTCCCGGTGCATGTCGATGACCCGGAATCCCGCCAGGAGCTGCTGCTGCTGTCCCCCTCGGTCCGGGTCCCGCGCCTGAGCCACAACGGCGTCGAGGTCTGGGATACGCTGGCGATTGCCGAATATCTGCGTGAAACTGTCGCCGATGCCGGGCTCCTGCCCGATGACGTCCGCGCGCGGGCGCATTGCCGGGCGATCTCCGGCGAGATTCATTCAGGCTTCTACAACCTGCGCTCTGCCCTGCCGATGAACATCAAGGCGCGGCACGCGAAATTCAAGATTTTCTCCGGTGCCCGTCCGGACGTGCAGCGGATCAGGGAAATCTGGACCGACTGCCTTGACCGTTACGACGGACCGTTCCTGTTCGGCGCTCCCTCTGTTGCGGACGCGATGTACGCGCCGGTCTGCACCCGGTTTCGCACCTATGCCGTCGACCTGGACTCCCGGCTTCAGGCATACTGCGAAACGGTCCTCAACTGGGAACCCATGGCCGAATGGTGCGCCGCGGCGCTGGTCGAACCCGATGAGGTTCTGGAACTCGAAGTCGAGTTCTGACGCGTCCCGGCACACCGGCCCTCTACCGCACCTCCCCCACACCCGACGCGCCGGTTGCACCTGCCTCAACCGCCCGCGGATCTTCCCACGGCCCGAACGCGCGGAACGGCGGCGCGACTGAACTCCGACCGACCGTGAACCGGACCGAACCTGGTGCGGGGGAACAGACCGCCAACGGCAGGACCTGACCCCAATGGGTTCTTTGTCTGCGGCTTTGCCTTCCCTGTCGCGGTTGGACTTGGCAGGCACGGTTTTCTGGCCGGTTGCTGTCCCTGACATGGCCTCCGAAGCGGCGCCTGGATGATTGATCCAGGCAAGGCCGCGCCTTGCCTGCGGGGTGTTCCCCGCCGCCGATGCCCGCGCCCCCTGTTGCGCGCCTGCGGAGCCCCGCCACATCCAGGCACCCGCCGTCCCGGTTGTCTTTCCCGAAGGCGGTCAGAACGGTCCCGCCAGTCAATCCGCCTCAAGGGTGCCCCGTTAACCTTTGCCGCCGGACCGGAAATCGTAGGTATCACCCGGGTATCGAAAGGGTATCGGTAGGGTATCCGGCTGCCGCATGGTTAACGGCTGCGGTTCGGCCCGCTCTACATCGGACTTGCAACCGCCCTGCGGCTGGTCCAATTCTTTCGCCAGCGGGCCCGGCGGTCGTTTCACGGCGGCATCCATGGGGCTTCCCGCAAAAAAACGGTGGCGCGCAACCCACTGATATACAAGGGGAAACACATGAAACTCGGCACCCAGTTCCCCGCCCGCGACGACGATGATTACCGGATCATGGCCCAGCTCGGCGTCACCCACGTCTGTGCCGACCCCGCCGGAAACCCCCATGACTGGACCCTCGACGACCTCAAACGCCACCAGGACCACATCTCCTCCTTCGGCCTCGAACTCGAAATGATCCAAATCCCCCTCGGCTCCCGCCCGATCGAGGAGAGCCAGAGCCCCGACATCCTGACCAAGGGTCCCGACAGGGACCGTCAGATCGAGTCAATCTGTCAAATAATTCAACATGTTGGCTCTATCGGCATCCCGGCTGTCAAATACAACATGAACATCATCGGCATCCCCCGCACCGCTGCCGAAACCGGTCGGGGCGGGTCGCTGAACTCCTCCTTCCGCTGGGACAGAATCGACCAGGACGCCGCACCGACAGTCGCCGGCGTTATTGACGCCGAGGAAAACTGGGAGCGCATCGACTATTTCCTCGAACGGGTGGTCCCGGTCGCAGAGGCAAGCAGGGTTCGTCTCGCTTGCCATCCCCACGACCCCTACACCCCTCCGGGTTACCGGGGCGTCACCCGGGTCCTTGGCACGGTCGACGGTCTCAAGAGGTTCGTAACGCTGCGGGAAAATCCGTACCACGGTCTGAACTTCTGTCAGGGTACCGTCGGAGAAATGCTCGACGATCCCGCCAGCGAGATTTTCGACGTGATCCGCTGGTTCGGCAAGCGCGACAAGATCTTCAACGTCCACTTTCGCAATATTCGCGGCAGGAAGCTTTCGTTCATGGAAACTTTCCCGGAAGAGGGGGACATGGACATGTGGGCTTCGGTCCGCCTCTATGCTGAGCTGGGCTACACACACATGCTGATGCCCGACCACGTCCCAAAAATCGCCGGTCGCGATCCGGAAAACACCGCCTTCGCGTTCGTCTACGGCTATCTCGCCGCCCAGCTCGAAGCGGTGCGCCGGGAGGCGCGACGGTAGGGTTCGCAGGACCGTGACCGGTTCCTACGGAAGATGGTCAACGTCTCCGTTCGCCAGATCCTTGACTGCCTGGATCACCTCCGCGTTGGCAAACGGCTTGGTCATGAAGCAGTCCGCGCCGAGCGAAAGTGCGATGTCACGGTCTCGCCGCTGCCCCTTTGCGGTCAACATCAGGATCGGAACCGTAGCGTAACGTGCGTCCGAACGGAGCGTTCGCAAGATATCGAAACCGTTGGTTCCCGGCAGCATCGCGTCGAGGATAAGCACTTCCGGCAGCCACGCCGTCAGTTCGGTCAGTGCGGTGTTGCCGTCAGCAATGGACTTTACGACGAATCCGGCCCGGGTCAGCAGAAATGTGAGCGATTCGACTATGTCCGGTTCGTCTTCCACAATCAGAACCCTGCGGGTCATTGTTGATTTCCTCCCTCGTCGCTTTTTTGCGGCTTGGGAAAAGAATACGCCGACAATGGTACATTGCGGCAAGTCTTTTCAGGTATCGATGATCGACGGCTCCCGACGACTCGCGCATTCGGAATGGGTGCATATGCGGCACCCCGGACCAACGGCGAGCGGGGTTTTCTTCTCCGACGCAAACCCGGCGTCCGCGGCAAAGACCAGCATGTCTACCTTCATTCCGTCCGGATGCGCCCGAGCCGCGACCTGCCGTCCGTCACCACCCGGAAGCACAACCTTGGCACGCATCACCGCTCCGGAGCGTGCCCGGTGCAGCGGCCAGACCGGACAGTCGAGCTGCCTCGACCGGGGAAGCAGATCAAGCGCTCCGCCACGATGCAGGGTCGCGCCGGAGGCGTCGACCGAGATCAACCCCGCACGCGGGGCCCCAGCCTGATAGAGTTCAGCAATCCGCCGGAACACCAGAGGCCCGTCCCCGTCCGCTGCCCGGACCATCGCATCCAGATCCCACGACAACCGGCTTCCGAGGTGCAGCAGCGTTTCTGCGGGCATGCATATGGCGTCGGCAATTCGCCTGCTCAGCAAGTCTGTTGCAAAGGGCAGTGCCGGCGCCGGACAATGCTCCAGAGCCCGCTCGATTTCCGGCACTTCAGACTGGATGACATAGGCAAGTGAAAGCGAAGATATGCGTTTGGACCTCCCCCATTCGACGGGCAGATGCGGTGGCCGTTTCAGCGCCGCAAACAGTGCCGCCTCAAGGTCCCGCCCCTCACCAAGATCGGTCAATAGCCGCTGCGCCGCCGTTTCAGTTGCGCCGGTACGGTCCGACCCGCTCAGGTGGTTCTCCGCCTCTTCAATGGCGGTCCGCGGTCGCCGGTTTTCGGAAATCCGATCGAAATGTGCTGCCAGCGATGTGGCGGTCCGTGCCAGCCGCGAGGATTGCTCATCGACGATCCTCTCGAAACGCCGGCGCTGTTGAGGCAGAATCTCCGCTGGATCCGACAGGATCTCCGCCGTTGAACGCAGCGCGGTAATCTCCGTCAGCATCGTATGCATTGCCTCGGCCAACACCGGGTCATGGGTAAGCCGGTCCGAGAGCGCCTCGATTTCGGCCTGCGCCGCTGCCAAGGCCCCATAAATCCGTGCCAATGCCCGCGCCCACGCCGGATGCCTCGCAATGAAGGAATCGATGTCCCCGCTGCGAAGGTCCTGCGATCCCACCGTTTCATCCTCGGCCAGCGTCAACAACTGATCGCGCAGCCGGCGTTCGGTAGTACCGTCCAGACTGTCTATCGATAGCGATAGCTCACGCCCGATCGCCGCCAGCAGGGCACCGCCAATGGCCCGCTTGTTTCGCTCGATAAGGTTGAGATAAGACGGTGAAATTCCGACCCGACCGGCAAGATCATTTTGCCGGATCCCTTGGGCACGGCGCGTTTCCCGGATCTTTAGACCGATGACCGATCGTGAACTCATCGCAAGCCATTGACCCAAACCGCATTTTCTACCGCAGTAGTAAATGATTTACAAAATTGCTGCGATGCGGCAATTATTTTTGACATGATTTTCCATACTTGTCAATTGGTTGTTGAAAAAATTTTCACTCCCGGAAGATAGTGGAGGAGAAAACAAGCGCGACGCCTGACCGGGGTAATTCTTCGAAGGTGACACGTGCCGCACCAAATGGGAGGAAAACAAACAATGTCAAAGCTCATCATGAACCGCCGGGGTCTGCTACGCAGTTCCGCCATCCTTGGCGCAGGTCTGGCCACCCCGACAATCTTTACCGGCAGGGCGTGGTCGCAGTCCTATACCAATGAGCCGACCGGCGATACCGTCACGCTCGGTTTCAACGTACCGCAGACAGGCGCCTATGCCGACGAAGGCGCTGACGAACTGCGCGCGTATCAACTCGCTGTTGAGCATCTTAACGGCGAAGGCGACGGCGGCATGCTCAATACCTTCTCTTCAAGGGCACTCGAGGGTGCAGGCATCAACGGCAAGAAGGTGGCGTACGTCACCGGAGACACTCAGACCAAATCCGATGCCGCCCGGGCCAGCGCCACCCGCATGATCGAACGTGACGGCGCGATCATGATCACCGGCGGATCCTCGTCCGGCGTAGCCGTTGCGGTGCAGAGCCTTTGCCAGGAAATGGGCGTCATCTTCATGGCCGGCCTCACCCACTCCAACGACACCACGGGCAAGGACAAGAAGGCCAACGGTTTCCGCCACTTCTTCAACGCCTACATGTCGGCCGCCGCGCTCGCGCCGGTACTCAAAGAGGAATACGGCACGGACCGCAAAGCGTACCACCTGACTGCCGATTACACCTGGGGCTGGACTCAGGAGGAATCAATCGCCGCCGCAACCGAGGCCCTCGGCTGGGAAACCACCGCCAAGGTCCGCACACCGCTCGGGGCAGGCGACTTCTCGCAGTACCTCACTCCGGTGCTCAATTCTGGTGCCGACGTGCTGATCCTGAACCATTACGGCCGGGATATGGTAAACTCCCTGACCCAAGCGGTGCAATTCGGTCTCAAGAACAAGCAGGTCAACGGTAAGAACTTTGAGATCGTCGTACCGCTCTATTCCGAACTGATGGCCCAAGGCGCCGGCGAGGCGGTGAAGGGTATCCTGGGTTCCGCCAACTGGGATTGGAAACTCACTGACGAAGGCACCCAGGCGCTTACCCGGTCGTTCGGCGCCAAATACGGCTTCCCGCCAAGCCAGGCCGCACATACCTGCTACGTGCAAACCCTGCTCTATGCCGATGCCGCCCAGCGCGCAGGCAGCTTTAACCCCTGCGCCATCGCGGAAGCCCTTGAAGGCTTCGATTTCGACGGTCTCGGCAACGGCCCGACCCTATACCGCGCCGCCGATCACCAGTGCTTCAAGGACGTTCTGGTGGTTCGCGGCAAGGAAAACCCGGAAAACCAGTACGACCTGCTTGAAGTCGTGCAGATCGTTCCGTCCGCGCAGGTCACGTATGAGCCGGACAACCCAATGTTTGCCGGCGGCGACCTCGGCACGTGCAACCCCGGGGCCTGATCCCCGCCGCCACCGCACGGACTCGTATCCGCGCGGTGGCGTGCACCTGACAAATTGATGCTGACAGTACCCGTGCCCGTCGCAATGCGGTGGCGCGGTGAACAGTTGCGGGAGGTCGACGCATGGATGCCATCGTACTTCAGATCCTTAACGGTCTCGACAAGGGCAGCGCCTATGCGCTGATTGCCCTTGGGCTGACACTGATATTTGGCACCCTCGGAGTGGTGAACTTCGCGCACGGGGCGCTGTTCATGCTTGGAGCCTTCGTCGCCGTGACGATCCGCAGCCTGCTGACGCTGGAGATGGTTGCGCTTTCGGAAACCGAAACCACGGCCTGGGGTACGCCGCTGGAGGTACGCACACCCTATGTGGAAGCCTGGTTCGGCGATTTCGGCGCCACCCTCATCAACTGGTCGGTTCCGGTCTCGATCCTGATCGCCATTCCGTTCATGCTGATGGTCGGCCTCATCATGGAACGCGGCCTGATCAAGCACTTCTACAAACGGCCACACGCCGACCAGATCCTGGTAACGTTCGGACTGGCCATCGTTTTGCAGGAGATCATCAAGGCTTGGTTCGGCGCCAACCCCATTCCGCAACCGGCCCCTGACGCCCTGCGCGGCATGGTCGACCTCGGCGCCGCCCTCGGTCAGCAGGCCGGTAACATCGTTTATCCTCTCTGGCGCTTCGTTTACTTCGGATTCGCTATTGCCGTGATAGGCGCCGTGTTCGCTTTCCTGCAGTTCACCACCTTCGGCATGGTTGTTCGTGCCGGAATGGCAGATCGCGAGACAGTCGGCATTCTTGGAATCGACATCGATCGGCGCTTCACTTGGATGTTCGGTCTCGCCGCCGTCGTCGCCGGCGTCGCCGGGGTGATGTACACGCCAATCCTGTCGCCCGACTACCATCTCGGCATGGACTTCCTGGTGCTGAGTTTCGTGGTCGTCGTGGTAGGCGGCATGGGTTCACTGCCTGGCGCCGTCGCCGCGGGCTTCATGCTCGGCATCCTGCAGAGCTTTGCCTCGATGAACGAGGTCAAGGCAATTTTCCCGGGCATCGACCAGATCATCATATACCTCGTTGCAGTCATAGTTCTGTTGATCCGCCCCCGTGGCCTGATGGGCCACAAGGGCGTGATGGAGACCTGATCCATGCGTTTTGTAGAAAATCAGAAATACGACGGGTGGCTGATGCTCGGCTTCTGCGCCGCGGTTTTACTTGGACCGGTCATTCTCGTCCCCTTCGGTGCGGGCTATCCGGATCTGATGCAGAAGTTTGCGATCTTCGGTATCTTCGCAATTGGCTTCAACATCCTTTTCGGTCTGACCGGCTACCTGTCCTTCGGTCACGCGGCGTTTCTCGG
>JAUIHM010000108.1 GCA_030432315.1 Alphaproteobacteria bacterium
GAATGGCCAGAACCGAGAAGATCGCCTCGATCGCACCCGCCGCTCCAAGCAGGTGACCCGTGGCCGACTTGGTCGACGACATGGTCACCGATGCGGCATCCTCGCCAAGAAGTCTTGTGACAGCGTTCAGTTCGATTTCGTCGCCCATCTGCGTTGATGTGCCGTGAGCGTTCACATAGTCGACATCGCCCGGCTCAAGACCGGCATCCCGCAGAGCCGCGGACATCGAGCGGAATCCGCCATCCCCGTCCGGGGCGGGCGACGTGATGTGATACGCATCGCCGGAAAGGCCGTAACCGGCCACCTCGGCGTAAATCTTGGCGCCGCGCGCGACCGCATGCTCATACTCCTCGAGCACCACGACGCCGGCCCCCTCACCCATGACAAAACCGTCGCGGTCGCGGTCATATGGCCTGCTCGCCTTTTCCGGCCGGTCGTTGAAATCTGTGGAGAGCGCCTTGCAGGCGCAGAACCCGGCAATACCCAACTCGCAGATTGCCGCTTCCGCACCGCCGGCGATCATCACGTCGGCATCGCCGTACCTGATCATCCGCGCGCCGTCGCCAATCGCGTGGGCGCCTGTCGAGCAGGCCGTCACCACCGAATGGTTCGGCCCCTTGAACCCGTAGCGGATCGACACCTGACCGGAACAAAGATTGATCAGCGACCCTGGAATGAAAAACGGCGACACCCGGCGCGGTCCCTTTTCCTTGAGCGTCAGCGCAGTACTGGCAATCGTCTGAAGTCCGCCGATTCCCGACCCGATGATCACCCCGGTCCGCAGACGCTCGTCTTCGTCCTCGGGCTTCCAGTTCGCATCCCGCACCGCCATCTCCGCAGCTGCGAGCGCAAAAAGGATGAAGGTATCGACCTTGCGCTGTTCCTTCGGCTCGGCCCAGTCGTCCGGGTTGAACGTCCCGTTCGTGCCGTCACCGCGCGGAACCTCGCAGGCCACGTGACAGGCGAGATGTTCGGGATCGAAATAGCTGATCCGCCCGGCACCGGACCTGCCGTCCAGAAGCGCGGCCCAGGACTCCTCAGCACCGCTGGCCAGCGGTGAAACCATTCCAACTCCGGTTATGACGACACGCCGCATTTCCATACCCAACTGGCAGTTTCAAAGTCGGAACTGTCTATCCAAAAGTCCGAACATGAACAAGCCCGCGATTGCCGTCACCCGTCAGGATGGAGGCCGCCGCGGCACGCCGCACCGGGCGGCGCACCGCCGGAACCGTTCTACTGGCAGGCCGGAAGCCGCGTGCCCGCCGCAGCACCCGCACCGGCACCGACCGCCGTGGCAATATCCTTGCCCGTGCCGCCGCCGATCTGGTTGCCGAGAAGACCGCCCACGGCGGCACCACCCACGACCCCGGCGCCGCATTCGAGCTTGCGGTTGGTTTCCGGGTTGGCCGTGCAACCGGCCACAAACAGGCCGGCTATTGCGGAAACGGCGATCAGTGAGACTGTTCTTTTCATCTGCTCTCTCCCTTGTGTTGCCTGGTGTGTCAGGCTACCGCCCGCCGGCCCCGATCACCATCGGCATTTCCGGACCGGCAGCTTACCGCCGCCCGCCATTGACCGGCAAATAAAAAAAACCGGCGGCCGCTTGGCGGACACCGGTCTTTCAAACCGTTCTGAGCCGGAACTCAGGAAGCTTCAGTGATGAACTTGACCGCATCCCCGTAGGTCTGAATCGTTTCTGCCGCGTCGTCCGGAATCTCGATCCCAAACTCTTCTTCGAACGCCATCACCAGTTCGACGGTGTCGAGGCTGTCTGCGCCCAGATCGTCGATGAACGAAGCGCTCTCAACAACCTTGCTTTCTTCGACGCTCAGGTGCTCGACAACGATCTTTCTTACGCGGTCACCAATATCGCTCATACTGTCTTCCTCTTCTGTTCCGGTTCCGGCCTTAGCCCCCGGTAGATGTTGTTGTTCCAGGGCCGGTCCCGGCCAATGGTCTTCCTGTTTCAAACCAGACAGATGCCACGTTCCGCGGCACTGCAATTCGCGGGCGGCTATAACACAACCGCGAGCCGTGGCAAATGTTATTGCGTCCGGTTGCGACTGTCACGTCAGATCATGGCCAGACCGCCGTTTACGTGCAGCGTCTGGCCCGTGACATACCCGGCCTCGGAAGATGCCAGATAAATCGTGGCCGAGGCAATCTCTTCCGGTGTTCCCATCCGTCCGGCCGGAATATTGCCTGAAATCCTTGCTTTCTGCTCGTCGTTCAGCGCATCGGTCATTGCCGTGGCAATGAAGCCGGGCGCCACGCAGTTTACGGTGATGCCCCGTCCGGCCACTTCGGATGCCAGCGACTTGGACATTCCGATCACGCCGGCCTTGGCCGCCGCATAGTTCGCCTGCCCCGGATTTCCCGTTACTCCGACCACGGAAGAGATGTTTATGATCCGCCCCCAGCGGGCCTTCATCATTCCGCGCAGCACCCCGCGTGACAGTCGCATGACCGATGTCAGATTGACGGCTATCACCGCATCCCAGTCCGCGTCCGACATCCTCATGAAGAGCTGGTCCCGGGTGATCCCGGCATTGTTGACGAGAATGTCCACCGACCCCATCGCTTCCGCCGCCTGTTTCGGCAGCTCCGACACGGCGTCACCGTTACTCAGGTCGCAGGGCAGAACATGCGTGCGCTCCCCCAGATCAGCCGCCAGCGCCGTGAGCGGATCAACCCGCGTGCCGCTCAGCGCCACCGTCGCACCGCGATCATGCAGCGCACGGGCAATCGCCCCGCCAATGCCCCCGGACGCACCGGTGACCAGTGCCGTCCTTCCCGTCAGATCGAACATGCCGCCTGTTCCTCCCTTTCGCCTGGAGCGCCGCCCTTGCCATGAAACTGCCGCTCAGGCAACCTCACTTGTCAACGAACGGAACCTTGGCGCCCGGCTTCACACGAACCCCCAAAGGTCCGCTTCCGTCAGTCGGGTATCCAGAGCACTGTTGCCGGTCTCAGGCAGAAGCATCCCGTCTGCAGACAGATCGACAAACCGCACCGCCTCGATGGACCGTCCCTCGACCCCTATCGTGTCGAGCACGAAGTTCCGTCCGCCTTCGGCCGCATATTCCGCAACAACCGCATCAAATGTGGCGCTGTCAGCCAGGTAGAACACCGCATGGTCACCACCCGAGCCACCGCCAAGCAGGTCAATGCCGGCGTCGGGCCTGCGTCCGGCGAGACGCGGATCAATCCAGAGCAGCCAGTCCGCGCCGGCTCCCGCCCAAAGGTGGTCATCACCCACTCCGGCGACCAGCACATCCTCACCGGTGCCGCCAAACAGCCGGTCACGGCCATATCCCCCCGCCAACAGGTCGTGGTAACTTCCACCGTGGAGTTCGTCGCGCCCAGCACCTCCCGACAGTATATCGCTGCCGCCGCCACCAAACAGCTGATCATGCCCCTCACTGCCGAGAATCACATCCTGTCCCGCCCCTGCATCGACACTGTCGTTCCCGCCACCGGCAAGAATGATCTGCCCGCCGATGCCGGCTTCGATCCGGCTGTCCCGGTCGCCGAACACCATCAGGTCATTGCTCATCGCTTCCGCCTCAAACGCCGCGAGCACCCCGTGCAGCGCGGCGCTGGGATGCACCGGATCGACGAAGCCGATCCGGTCCGCATCGCGCTCGAAACTGAACCCACGACCCAGATCCGGGTTGATCCGCTGATGATAATCCGTGTTCGAGCCGGTCAGAATCGGTTTTTCCATCTCGGTAATGCCAAATGCACCGGCATCGTCCTCGAGCGTGACTGCGATGGCATGCATGTCGAGGATCCGAACCGGTGCGCCGTCTCCCGACAGGTCGCGGACCATCCGTTCCAGGCGGCCGTTCAGGTCTTCGATCACTCCTTCACTCAGGTACTCGGTCAGGAAACCCGCTTCGTTGAACACCGGAAAAAACGTCGTTTCCGGCAGGGACGAAACCCAGACCTCGCCGGTTCCCTGAGCCAGCAGTTCCACGACATTCTCCCGAACCGAAGCGGCAATGTCCCGCACCAGCGCATCGATTTCACCCGACCAGCGCCACGGCAGACTGCTGACCGGCTGCCAGTTCGAAAGGTCATTCGCACCGATCCAGATGCTGACCGCAGTTTCGGACAGAACCAGATTCCCCGCCGCCGCATCTGCAAGCAGCCGATCCGTCTGCGCGCCAAGATTGATGTCGATATCAAGGCGTGGATCGTCGATTTCCACTTTCAGGATCGACGGGTCGTCAATGAAGTGCCGCGCCTTCAGCGACCCGACCGCCCGACCACCGGCAAACGCATAGTTGAGCGCTTCACCACCCTGGAGACGCAACAGCCCGGGAACGATGTCCGAATGGACGGCGCCGTTGGAAAACTGGCCCGCATACCAGGTCTGGTTCGGCAAAGGCACCTTCAGGACCTGCTGCGAAAGCGTCCAGAACGAGTCGCTGTCGCTCAAACTGTCGCCAAGATAGGCAATCTTCCTGATCGACATCACCGGCCCCTTTTCCCCGTCACCCTGATGCACGCATCCGCACACCCGCGGTCAGTCTAGCACGGCCGCGGCCCGACCTGACGGAAATCCGCGCCCGAACCGGAACGTCAGGCGCCGGCAAGTGCCACCACATCGCCCGGGCCATTCACCGCCCGCACTTCGATCTCTTTCTAATCATTCCCGACAGCGCCTTGCCGGCGCCGACCTCGACACATTCGGTCACGCCATTGGCCGCCATCCACAGGACACTTTCACGCCAGCGCACCCGGCCGGTCACCTGGGCCACCAGCAGCCGGCGGATCTCATCCGCTTCCGTTACCGGTTCCGCGGTGACATTGGCGATAACCGGAACCGCCGGGGATACGATCTCGACATCCGCGAGCGCCGAACGCATCGCCTCAGCCGCCGGCGCCATCAGCGCGCAGTGGAAGGGTGCGCTCACCGGCAGCAGCAACGCCCGCTTCGCACCCGCTTCCTTAGCAAGCGGCAGCGCGCGCTCCACTGCGGCACGACTTCCGGAAATCACCACCTGCCCGGGATCGTTGTCGTTCGCCGCCTCGCAGACATCTCCCTCCGCCGCGGCCGCAGCCACCGCGGCAGCCCCGTCAAAATCGAGCCCGAGGATCGCCGCCATTGCGCCCTCCCCGACCGGCACCGCTTCCTGCATCGCCTGCCCGCGCAGCCGCAGCAGCCGCGCCGCATCGCCGAGACTGATCGACCCCACGGCACAGAGAGCCGAATACTCGCCCAGGCTGTGCCCGGCGACACAGGCGGCGGTCCGCAGATCGACACCTTCAGCCTCCAGAGCCCGTACCGCCGCAATCGACGTGGCCATCAGCGCCGGCTGCGCATTACGCGTCAGGGTCAGATCTGCGATCTCTCCGTCCCAGATCAGCGCCGAAAGATCCTCTCCCAAAGCCTCGTCCACCTCCTGGAAAACCGCACGCGCGGCGGGATAGGCTTCGGCAAGATCGCGGCCCATGCCGATTACCTGTGCCCCCTGGCCGGGGAATACGAATGCGCGCGTCATGGCCTGGTGTCCTTTTCTGTTGTTCCCGACCTGAGTACCGTATTTTCTCCGTCCGTTGGAACACCGGAAATCGCAATTCCCGCACCAAAGGCCGCGCCCGTCGCAATTGCGTTTCAACAGGGGGATGAAATGGACTAGACCGGACCGAATCCGGCGGCCCCCGCACCGCACTTCTTCCCGATCCGGCGTGTTCCGCCGCCAACCCACCTGGACAGCGCATGACAGACCACGCCCCCACCACCGCGCCTTTGGCGTCCGTCACAAACTGGCCCGGAGTCTTCGCCGCGACCTTCGCCGGAGTCGCTGCGGCGCTGCAGATCGGCAAGGTTGCCGCGAGCCTGCCGCTGATTCGCGCCGATTACGCCGCCAGCCTGACGCTGCTGTCGGTCTACGTTGTTCTTCTCAGCATCGTCGGTGCGATTGGCGGCCTCGCTTTCGGCAATCTCGCGCGCCGGATCGGCCCGCGACGCGTCGGCCTCTGCGGTCTGCTGCTGATTGCCGCCGGGTCCGCCTGTGCCGCGACCGCGCCGGTCTTCGCCCTGTTCCTCGCCACGCGGCTGATGGAAGCGGTCGGGTTCGCCCTCATCATCACCACCATGCCGGCGATCATTCAGGGCGAAGCGGCCGGTCCCGGTCGCGGCCTCGCCCTCGGCGTCTGGGCGACCTGGCTGCCGCTCGGAATCGCCGTGATGATGGCGATCAGCTACTTTGGCATCGACCCGCTCGGCTGGCGCGGCATCTACATGATCTGCGCCGCAGTGCCTGTCGCCGCCGCGCTCCTGCTGGCTGCCACCACCCGACCCGACAGCCGTGTCACGCTCACCGGGCCGATCTTTTCCCTGCGGACCCTCCGTGATCGGGAAACCAGGCTCATGGCCGGCATCTTCCTCACCTTTACCGCCGCGAACCTGCTGCTGGTCTCGTTTCTGCCGACCATCCTTGTCGATACTTTCGCCTTCTCGCCCGCCTCCGCCGCACTGGTCGCCTTTGCCGCCTCGATTGCCCTGCTGCCCGCAAACCTCGCAGGCGGCTGGCTTGTCGGTATCGGCGGCAATGCCCGGCTGCTCTTCGTGCTCTCCCTTGGCGGCATGCTGCTATCCGCAATCCTTGTCCTCAATCCCGGCTTCGGCGCCGCCGCCTGCGTCGCCGGCGCCATCGCCAACGGCCTTTTCTCAGGACTGCCGCCCGGCATGATTTGGGCGTCCCTGCCCCGCCTCGTGCGCCAGCCGGGCGATGCGCCGCTGCTGTCCGGCACGTTCTTCCAGGCCGCAGGCATCGGCCAGGTGACCGGCCCGCTGCTCGGCGGCCTCGTGGTTGATGCCACCGGGACCTGGAGCTCGGCGCTCTGGGTCTGTGGCAGCCTGCTGCTGCTCAGCATCCTGGCCGGCCTTTCCCTGCCGGGCCGCCACCGCTGAACCCGTCGCGCCAGCATGGCACCGACATTGCCCCTACATGTGACCTTAAGGCTTGCACACCGGCACGCGAATGCGCAACCTCCACCCTATGATTCAAACCTTCGCAACGATCGCTCTCGCACTGGCAGGCGGCAGCCTCGCCCACGCCATCGACACCCCGCTGCCGTGGATGCTCGGCGCACTGGTGGCAACCGGCACCGCCTCGTTCCTCGGTCTGCGCATTGCCGGAGATCCGCTGCACGCGCCCGGTTGGCTGCGTCAGGTCTTCGTGCCGGTGATCGGAGTCGCCATCGGCGCCACGGTCACCCCTGAAGTTCTGGAAAACACCCGCACATGGTGGCCGAGCCTCATTGCCGTCGTCCCCTTCGTGGTAATTGTCCAGTACCTGAACTACCTGCTGCTGCGCCGTGTCGGCGGCTACGATCCGGCCACCGCCTTTTTCGCCGCCAGTCCCGGAGGTCTGGTCGAAGCCGTACTGACCGGCGAACGCAACGGTGGCAACGTGCCCGTCATGGCCACCCAACACTTCATACGCGTTACGCTCACCGTCGCCGCGCTGCCGATCCTGCTGACGCTGTTCGCCGATCACGGCACCGCCACCGGTTCGCCCCTGACCGGCGGCGATCCCTTTGCCTTTCCGCCCGTCAGGGACGGTCTCCTGCTTGCCGCCGCCGCCATCCTCGGCACCTGGGCGGCGCCGCGCCTGCGTCTGCCCGCATCGGTGCTGATCGGGCCGTTTCTTGCCTCCGCCATCCTTCACTCGACCGGGATCACCGACGCCGCGGTTCCGCGATTTCTTGTCGCCATGGCCCAGATGGTAATCGGCATGACACTCGGCCTGCGCTTTGTCGATCTCGACAAACGCGCCTTTCTGCGTGGCCTGGCACTCGCAGCACCCGCCGTGACCGTCGGCCTTGCGGTCGCCGCCCTGTTCACCGCCGGCCTGCGCGCGTTCGTCGACGCGCCGTCCCCGGCAGTCTTCCTGGCCCTCGCCCCCGGCGGCGTCGCCGAAATGAGCCTGATTTCAGTATCTTTCGGTCTCGACCCGGCGTTCGTTGCGACCCATCACATCCTGCGGATCTTTGTCTCAATCGCCCTGCCGCCGGTGATCTTCCGCGTTTTTATCATCGGCCAGACCGGAGCCGGCGCCGATACCGGTCCGGCCCCGTAAGCCGGTTCAGGCCTCCGGGAAATAACAGGCCGCACGGCGCTGTCCGTCGCCTTCAAGCTCCGGGCGGGTCTGACGGCACACCTCCTGCACCTTCCAGCAGCGCGGGGCAAACGCGCATCCCTGCGGCACGTTCAGCGGAGAGGGCAACTCACCCTCCAGTTTGATCCGCGCCTTGGCCGCTCCGGGATCCGCACTCGGCGTGGCCGACAGCAGCGCCTTGGTATAGGGATGCTTCGGCGCTCCGAAAACCTCGTCTTTCGGCCCGATTTCCACCGCCCGGCCGAGG
>JAUIHM010000109.1 GCA_030432315.1 Alphaproteobacteria bacterium
CTGGAACTGGCCGCTCTACCAGATCACCGCCAAGGTGGCTCCGGCGTTGGCCGCAGGCTGCACGGTGGTGCTGAAACCCAGCGAGCTATCACCGCTCAACGCCCTACTCTTTGCCGAAGTCATCGAGGAGGCGGGTTTCCCCGCCGGGGTGTTCAACCTGGTGCAGGGTGACGGCAAGGCGCTGCGGTATGGTGTTGCCATCGGCCGCGAGGGTTTTGGCTGGAAAGGGACCGGGACGATTGCCCGCACTGCCGACTGGCCGACCTGGACACCGCCGCCGGAAATGATCGCGCGGGAACCCTATCTCGAGAAATGGAAGAACGGGCAGCCAGGTGGGGTCAACAACCCGCTCGGAGCCCGTGCGCTCTACATCAACTTCGGCGGACGGGATTCCGGATACCGGATTCACGGCACCAACCAGCCCAAATCGATCGGCTGGGCGGCATCCTCGGGATGTTTTCGGATGCTCAACCAGGATGTGATCGACCTCGAGGAACGTGTGCAGCGCGGTGCCAAGGTCATCGTGATCTGACCGGTTCGGTTGAAGGGTGCGCCGGTCCGCGGGTTGGGGACCGGTGCAGGGTCAGGCGCGTTCCGGCGCGGGGCTGAGGGATCCGTTCCTCGCCCTGCGGCGGGACGCGCTGAAAAGTGACACCATCCCGCCGAGCAGCAGCAGGGCGGATGCGGGCAGCGGCACCGGGGCGACCCGGTCGAAAACCAGCTCCGGGTTGCGCAGGTTTTCGTCCAGACCTTCCTCTTCGCGGATCAGGCCGATGCCGGCGGCATAGTATTTGAAACCGCGGGCGTCCGGTTCGAGAGCGGTGGTTTCCAGCACCTGCATGACGTTGCGGTACGTTCGGGAACCGACCGTCAGGCTGTCGAGGATTGCCCAGGTCGTGCCCTCGTCGAGGGCGTCATCGGCGGCTGCGTATTCCTGGTAGTAGTTGAGCCCGGTCTTTGTGGAGGCCGGCATGATCCAGCCGGGTTTCGCGCCCCTGCGTCCGGCGCGCCAGGTGGAGTGATCGTCAGTGCGCAGCAGTTTGCCGTCGTCATCGTAGTGGTAATTGGTCACGTCCTCGCCGAGATACCAGACATTGCCGGTGCGGTCCTGGGCGAAGTAGTCGAAGGTTTCCTCGACCAGCAGGCCGTCCTCCCAGGCGCGGTCGCGCATTGTGGTGGCCTTGAGACCTAGGATGCGCGGTCCGCCCGCCTGCCAGCTGCGTTCGGAGCGTTCGGTGAAGGGGTCGCCGTCATCGTCCACGCCGTGGGCGACGAGGGTATCACGGGTGCCGGGGGTGAGCGAAAAGTAGCGGTTGGTGATCGGTGCGCCCGGTTCGAACAGAGCCGTGGAGAAGGTCGGGAGCAGCGGGGCGGCAGTTGCCGGAGTGATCAGGTACTGGGCGGCCAGCAGGGTGGCGACCGGCAGCAGGCGTCGTCGCGTACATGTCATGGTCGGGATCCTTTGCAGATGGAATGCCACGGTCGGGTCCGGTCATGTTCGGCCGGAGACGGGGCGCGGTCCATCGGACAAAGGGCGGATCTGTGGCGTCCAGGCCGTCTCCTACAAGTGTAGGATGCGGTTCCGCTTTGGTTTTTTCGGGTGTCATGCGAGGATGTGGGCGACTTGGGAGGAGCGGATGCGATGTCGGGACCACGGGTGAGGTTTGTTCTGGGCGCGGCGGTGCTGGTGGCGGGAATGGCTGTGCTCGACACCCTGGTGGGCGGCGAGGGGTTCGGCGCCGCCGACTTTGCCTTTGAACTGCTGGACCGGGGGATTCTGGTGGCGGCGATGGCGATGGTTGCCCTGGGGGTGGTCGAACTGCGGGAGATGCGCAGTGAACAGCGCGCATTGCGCGCAGATCTCGAGCGGGCCGTGGCGTCCGGGGCGCGGTGGCGCGAGGACAGCCGGGAGGTGCTCGCGGATCTGGGTGAGGCCATTCAGGCGCAGTTCGATGCCTGGTCGCTGACCCGGGCCGAGGCGGACATTGCCGGGCTGGTGCTCAAGGGGGTGACGCTGCGCGACATTGCGGCGCTGCGCCAGACGTCGGAGACGACGATCCGCCAGCAGGCCCAGTCGGTCTACCGCAAGTCCGGACTTTCCGGGCGGGCGGAGTTTGCCGCGTATTTCCTCGAATCGCTGTTCGAGGAAAGGAACAGGCAGGGCCTGGTCAACGTCGCCTGAGACCGGGTCGGGGCGGCGTTACGGCACTTTGGACATTGACTCTTTTCGTGTTAGGACTTGCCGGGACGGCGTGAGGGTCCGGGTGGATTCCTGCGTGCCGGACGAATTGCAGCGGGGGAAGACATGACGGAATCGAGTGATGTAAAGGCACGCCTGACCAACGGGCGCGGGCGGCTTTTTGACAGCATTGTCGACACGATCGGCGATACGCCGGTCATAAGGGTGAACCGGCTGGCGCCGGACGGGGTGACGGTCTACGTCAAGGCGGAGTTCTTCAATCCGGCGGCATCGGTCAAGGACCGGCTGGCGATCAGCATCATCGAGACCGCCGAGCGCAACGGCAGTCTGAAACCCGGGCAGACGGTGGTGGAGGCGACCAGCGGCAACACCGGCATCGGGCTGGCGATGGTCTGCGCGGCAAAGGGTTACCCGCTGGTGGTGACGATGGCGGACAGTTTCTCGGTCGAGCGGCGGCAGGTGATGCGCTATCTCGGCGCGAAGGTGGTGTTGACGCCGCGGGCCCAGAAGGGTCTGGGGATGTACAGGAAGGCCAGGGAACTTTCCGAGGCGAACGGATGGTTCTTCGCCGGTCAGTTTGAGACCGAGGCCAATGCGCAGATCCATCAGGATACGACGGCGCGGGAGATACTGGGGGATTTCGACGGTCAAAGGCTGGACTATTTTGTAACCGGCTATGGGACTGGCGGCACGGTGGCCGGTGTGGGCCGGGTATTGCGGAAGGAACGTCCGGCGACAAAGATCATACTGTCGGAACCGGCCAATGCGCAGATCGTCGGTTCGGGCACGGCGCAGGAGCGGGGCGCGGATCAAAGCCCCGCTGTCAGCCATCCGGCCTTCGAGCCGCATCCGATCCAGGGCTGGACGCCGGATTTCATTCCCTATGTGCTGCAGGAAGCGATCGACGGGAAATATTACGACGAGCTGATTCCGGTCGCCGGTCCGGACGGGATGAAATGGGCGAGGGAGCTTGCTGCGAAGGAGGGGATCTTCACCGGGGTATCCGGCGGATCGACCTTTGCGGTGGCGATGCAGGTGGCGCAGTCGGCAGAGCCGGGCAGCGTGATACTGGCGATGCTTCCCGACACCGGAGAGCGGTATCTCTCGACTCCGCTGTTCGAGCCGTTCGGCGCCGACATGAACGACGAGGAACTTGCCATTTCCAGGTCGACACCGGGCTTCCAGATGGACTAGGACCGGACTGGTCCCGTCTGACGGGACCAGGATTTTCCACCCGTTCAAGCTACAGTCCGGAGACTGATGTGATGATGACCCTTGGCCTGGCGGCCTCGATTGGAGATTTGCGGGCTGTTGCCAGGAGGCGGCTGCCGCGGTTCGCGTTTGACGTGGTCGATGGGGGCGCGGAGAGCGAAACCAACATGTACCGCAACACGGCGCAGTTCGCAGATATCGAGCTGGTGCCGAGGTATCTGCGCGACGTGTCGGTGAAATCGACCGAGACCGTGCTGTTCGGCCGGTCGTGGTCGGTGCCGTTCGGCCTCGCGCCGCTCGGGTTTCTCAACATCGCCTGGCCGGGGTCGGATCTGATGTGGGGGCGGCTGGCGGCGAAAAAGCGGATCCCGCACATCATCAGTTCCAACTGCTCGACCCCGCTGGAAGCGGTGGCGGAGGTGGCGCAGGGCAATGCGTGGTTTCAGCTTTACGTGTCCAAGGAGCCGCCGCGGACCGAAAGCCTGCTGAAGCGGGTCGAGGCGGCGGGAATCGACACCCTGGTGGTGACCGTGGATACGGCCGAAGGGACCCGGCGCGAGCGTGACATGCGCAACCAGATGCAGATGCCGTTCAGAATGACGCCGCGGATCGCGCTTGATCTGGCGCTGCATCCGCGCTGGGCGCTGGAGACGCGCAAGGCCGGGGCGCCGGGCCTCGGCAACCACCTCGATGCGAAAGACGCACAGGGCCGGCCGATGACCATGTCGCAGATCCGCGACATTATCATCACCGACAACCTGACCTGGGACGGCCTGCGCGAAATCCGCGACCGCTGGAAGGGCAAAATGCTGGTCAAGGGCGTGCAGCATCCGGAGGATGCGGTGGGCGCGGTTGATCTGGGCTGTGACGGGGTGATCGTTTCAAATCACGGTGGACGGCAGGCGGATTTTGCGCCTTCGGCCATCGCGTCGCTGCCGAAAGTGGTTGATGCTGTCGGTGACAGGGTGCCGGTGATGCTCGACAGTGGCATTCGGCGCGGCATGGATGTGGTGCGGGCGCGGGTGCTTGGCGCGTCGTTCGTTTTCTGCGGCCGGGCGTTTGCCTGGGGCACGGCGGCGGGCGGTGAGCCTGGCCTCGAAAAGGCCTGGGAGATCATGCACGGTTCGCTGGTGACAACGCTCGGGCAACTCGGCTGTCCGGACGTGCGGGATCTGGGGCCGGAGTATCTGGCCTGAGCTTTGGGACCTGATCCGGCGGGATCAGGTCCAGTCCAGCACCACCTTGCCGCTGGAACCGCCGCGCATGGCGGCAAAGCCTTCGCGAAAATCGTCGACGCTGAAGCGGTGGGTGATAACCTCGCGCACATTCAGGCCGTTTTCCAGCATGGCGATCATCTTGTACCAGGTTTCAAAGATTTCGCGGCCGTAGACGCCCTTGATGGTGATCGCCTTGAAGACGATGCGCGACCAGTCGACCGGGGATTTTCCGGGCGGGATGCCGAGCATGGCGATGCGACCGCCCATTACCAGCGCCTCGACCATCTGATTTAGGGCGGCCTGGCTGCCGGACATTTCGAGGCCGACGTCGAAGCCTTCCTTCATGCCGAGTTCGGCCTTGACCGAGGCGAGGTCACGCTCGCCGACATTGATCGGGATCACGTCTGCCACGCGGCCGGCGAGGGCGAGGCGGTCGGGGTTGAGGTCGGTGATGACGACCTTGCGGGCGCCCACATGGCGGGCGACGGCGGCAGCCATGATGCCGATCGGACCGGCGCCGGTGATCAGCACGTCCTCGCCCACGAGATCGAAGCTGAGCGCGGTGTGGACAGCATTGCCGAGCGGGTCGAGAATCGCGCCGATTTCGTCGTCGATGCTGTCGGGCAGGGGCACGACATTGAAAGCGGGCAGGCGGAGGAATTCGGCGAAGGCGCCCTGTTCGTTGACGCCGATGCCGCGGGTTTCCGGGTCGAGGTGGAATTTGCCGGCGCGGGACTGGCGGGACTGGTGGCCGATCAGGTGGCCTTCTCCGGAGCACCGCTGGCCTATCGTGAGCCCTTCGACGCGGCTGCCGATTTCGACGATTTCGCCAGCGAATTCATGGCCGGTGACGAGGGACACCGGCACGGTCTGCCGCGCCCAGTCGTCCCAGTTCCAGATATGGATGTCGGTGCCGCAGATGCCGGTTTTCCTGATCCGGATCAGCACGTCGTCGGGGCCGATTTCCGGGACCGGGCGGTGTTCCATCCAGAGGCCGGGTTCGGCCTTGGCTTTGACGAGGGCTTTCATGCCGTTTTTCATGTGAGGACTCCGGTGGCCCGGCCGGCGGATTCAAACGCGGCGAGGGCGAGGTCGAGGTCGTCACGGGTGAGGGCCGCGTTCATCTGGGTGCGGATGCGGGCCTGGCCCTTGGGGACGACGGGGAAGAAGAAGCCGGCGACATAGACGCCGTTGTCAAACAGGTGTTTGGCCATGTCCTGGGAAAGCCGGGCGTCGCCGAGCATCACCGGGATGATCGGGTGTTCGCCTTCGAGGAGCCTGAAGCCGAGCGAGGTGAGACCGGCGCGCCAGTAGGCGGCGTTGGCGAAGAGTTTTTCCCTCAGGTCGTCGCCGGCTTCGACCAGGCGCAGGGCCTCGAGAGCGGCGGCGGCGATGGCGGGTGGCAGGGAGTTGGAGAAGAGGTAGGGACGGGCGCGCTGGCGCAGCAGGTCGATGACCGGCTGCGGGCCGGCTATGTAGCCGCCGATTCCACCGCCGAGCGCCTTGCCCAGCGTGCCGGTGAGGATATGCACCTGGTCGGCGACGCCGTGATGGTGGGGCGTGCCGCGGCCCTGGGGGCCCATGAAGCCGGTGGCGTGGCAGTCGTCGACCATCACCATGGCGTCATATTTTTGAGCGAGAGCGGTGATATCGGTGAGGTTCGCAAGGTAGCCGTCCATCGAGAACACGCCATCGGTGGCGATCATGATGAAGCGGGCGCCGTCCTCGCGGGCCTGTTTCAGGCGGTCTTCGAGATCGTCCATGTCGGAATTGGCGAAACGGTAACGGCGGGCCTTGCACAGGCGGATGCCGTCAATGATCGAGGCGTGGTTGAGGGCGTCGGAGATGATCGCGTCTTCCGGGCCGAGCAGAGGTTCGAACAGACCGCCGTTGGCATCGAAGCAGGCGGCAAAGAGGATTGAATCATCTTTGCCGAGGAATTTTGCGAGGGCAATTTCAAGCTCGCGGTGCAGGTCCTGGGTGCCGCAGATGAAGCGGACCGATGCCATGCCGAAGCCGTGGCTGTCGAAGGCGGATTTGGCGGCGGCAACGAGTTCGGGGCTGTCGGCAAGCCCCAGGTAGTTGTTGGCGCAGAGATTGACGACGCGCTCCGCGACCTGGCCGTCGCGGTTGACGGAGATCCGGCCGCGCTGCGGGGAGGTGATGGTCCGTTCCCGCTTGTAGAGACCGTCCTTTTCCAGCGAATTCAACGTATCCGTTACATGCTCAAGAAAACTGGAGGTCATGCCGTATCCCCTGATTGTTCTCAGTGTGGCGCCGGGAAACACTGGACCGACTCCGGTCCCCGGGGATCGACCCTAGTGAAAGCCGCGGAACACGGCAACAGGGCAGGCTGTGGCTGTGGCACCTGACGCGCGGATTGCAGCAGAGAGGTGCGCGCCGAAACCGGTTGAATTGAACCGGGCTGCCGCTATTGATGAGTGGGAGAGCTTTCATGGTGTCCGGTCGGGCGCCGGTCAAGCTGGCGAAGGGGATCGGTGTGCAGAAACATCTCGCGGGACGATTGTCGGTTGCACTTGCCCTCGGAGTGTCAGCGTTGATGCTGGTGGCCTGCGACGACGGCGAGGAACAGGGCGGGCAGACGGAAGCCGCGGCGCCCAGCGTCACGGTCGCCGGGGTGGCGACACGCGAGATCGTGCAGAGTGTGCGCTTCGTCGGCAAGGTCGAGCCGGTGGACACGGCGGACATCATTTCGCGCGTAAACGGTTTTCTGGTGAAACGTGACGTGCCGGAAGGCAGTTGGGTTGAACAGGGAACGCTGTTGTTCGAGATCGAGCCGGACGAGTTCGAGGCCAATCTGGCAGCGGCTGAGGCGGCGCAGGCACAGACGGAGGCCAGTCTTGCCCTGGCCGAGATCGAACTGGAGCGCAGCGCCAAGCTGCTGGAGTCGGACACCATTGCGCAGTCGCGCTACGACGCGGACCTCGCGGCGCGCGATGCGGCTGCGGCACAGCTGAAGTCGGCGGAGGCGCAGGTACAGCTGGCGACGCTCAACCTGTCCTATACCAGTATCCACGCGCCGTTCTCCGGGCGGATCGGGCGGATCGCATTCAGCACCGGCGACATTGTCGGGCCTTCGGTCGGGCCTCTGGCGACCCTGATCAGTCTGTCGCCGATCGACGTGAGCTTTTCGATCAGTGAGGGGGCGTATCTTTCGCTCGTGCAGCAGTATGGCGACGAATTGCGCCGCGACTCCGAGAAACTCGGCCCGCCGGTGCGGCTCATGCTTCCGAACGGGACGGAGTACGGCGAATTGGGGAAGATTGTCTTCATCGACAACCGGGTCGATCCGTCGACCGGGACGATTGCCCTGCGGGCGCAGTTCGACAATCCCGATGCACTGCTCGCCGCCGGGGTTTTCGTGACGGTGCAGATCGAAGGCAACCGCCCGACCGAAAAACTGGCGGTTCCCCAGGCCGCTGTGCAGCGCGATCAGCGCGGGAGTTTCGTTCTGGTGGTCACGCCCGAGGGCCTGGTCGAGCAGCGGTATGTCGAACTGGGACCGCAGGACGGAATTTTCCAGACCATCGAATCGGGCCTTCAGGAAGGTGAGAGCGTCATTACCCAGGGGCTGCAGCGGGTCCGCAACGGCGTTGCGGTGAATGCCGTTCCGGCAGAAACGCCGGAGGACTGAGCCGTGTTGTCCAGTGTCTTCATCGACCGGCCCAAATTTGCACTGGTGATCTCACTGGTGCTGACGATCATGGGGGCGATTGCCTATTCCGTGCTGCCG
>JAUIHM010000110.1 GCA_030432315.1 Alphaproteobacteria bacterium
TTCCACGAAGCCGCTGGTAAACCAGAGCAGGGCGGCCTTCATCCGCTCCGGGTCGAGAAAGGTCTCCGGTACGTCGAGGAGGCCGATGATCCCCTCCGGCGAACAGATGCCGCAGGGTCCGGTCACTGCACTGGTGGTATAGAGGCCGAGAGGCATCGCCACCTCGATCACGTCGGCACCAACCTCCGAGGCGGCCTTGTGAAACGATACGATCAGCTCGTCATAGACCGCGAAACAGACCTTCTGACTGCCCTTGGTGGCCTTGCGCGACTCCGTCCGCAGCAGACCGGCGGCCTCCAGCGACTGTACGTGCGACGACACCGACGACTGGGGAATCGCCAGCCGCTCGGCGATTTCGTTCACGTTGAGTCCGTCTGCGGACCTGAGCAGCTTGAGGATCCGGATCCGCACTTCCGAAGCCGCGGCTTTCAGGACGGCAAAGTCCTTGTCAGCTTCAATCAACAGAAAGTTCGGACTCATTGCGGCACCTGATCTGAAACACAGGCTGATTTTATATCGGGTTTTTCGATATGAACAACTTTATTTCCGCCATGCCGACGCCTGCCACCGCAGCAGCAGCCACCGCACAGGCCAAAAGGTCAGTCGAAATCGAGGCGCATCAGAACTTCATCGTGATACACGCCGTTCACGTACAGTGCGGCAACATCCGTTGCCCACTCCCGAAACCCGGCGCGCCGGTAGAGACTGCGGGCCGCCTGATTACCTGATTCTACCGTCAGGTGCACGGACCGGCAGGTTCCGGAGGCCTCGGTTACGGCGCGCGCCAGCAACTGTCGTGAAAGCCCGGTGCCCCGCGCGCGCGGCCGCACATACATCCCCCAGACCGTCGCAACATGCCGGGTCTTGGGCGATGCTCCCATCGCCAGACCGATCACCCCCTGGAGCGTCCCTTCCTGATCGAAACCGCCGAAAACCGCACTGACGGAAAGCCTTTGCGCCACCTGCGCGAGCGGTCGCGCCACTTCCTCCTCCGCCGACGCGCCAAAAGCCTCTGGGTGATTCCTGAGCCCCTCGAGACGGACGGCCATAAACGCCGCGGCGTCATCCGCTTCCAGCCTTCGCACAGACATGGCTGACACCTCCAGGCTGACCGATCCGGCGCGCAGGAAAGCTGCACGGCTTCCCCGGTGGGGAACCTGCCTGTCTGGTCAGTTAAGGATTTGGTGGAGCCAAGGGGGATCGAACCCCTGACCTCTTGCATGCCATGCAAGCGCTCTCCCAGCTGAGCTATGGCCCCGTTTCCGTACTTCGGAGATTGCGGTATTAGGGCCGACTTCCGAGGTTATCAAGCCCAAAAAACACTTCCGCGTTCAGTCGTCGTCGTCCGATCCCACGTCCGCGATTTCGTCGAGCGACACGCCGTCATCGTCGTCGTCGAGCAGTTCATCGTCGAGATCGTCATCGGTTTCGATATCTGCATCCGGATCGTCAATGTCAGGCAGGTCCACTGCCGGTGCCGCGGATTCCGGTTTTTCCCGCTCGGTCCGCAGGGCCTTGGGCTTGCTTTCCGAAAGGCTTTCAACCGTGAACGTGGCACCGCAGGCCGGACAGGTCATCGGGTCCTGCTGCAGGTCATAGAAGCGTTCCGAGCAACTCGGGCACGCACGTTTCACACCCCATTCTTCTTTGGGCATCGGGTATCCTCACGACACTATATGGCGAAATTTGGGGTCGAATGCCACTTGCGTACCAGGTTGTCAAAGCCTTTGACCTCCACAACACCGGATTTGGCAAAGTGTCACACATTTGACAATAATGTCGCAATAGTTCTTGCCGCACTGCAAAAAAGCGCTAGGTTCCCGTGCAAGAACACACGGAATGAACAGGTAGATCATGCTGTATCACGCTTACGAGATGACGCACGCGGCGATTTCCCCCATGCGGGCCGCTGCGCGCATGAGCAAGGACATGATCCAGAACCCACTCAATCCACTTGCCGAAACCTACGGCTCCAGGACGGTCTCCGCGGCACTGGAAATGTTCATCAATGCCACCCGCCGCTATGCAAAGCCGGAGTTTGAACTGGAATCCACTCTGGTCGACGGCATCGAAACGCCGATTCGCGAGGAAATTGTCTGGTCGAAACCCTTCTGCAACCTCCTGCACTTTTGTCGCGACTCAGCTGCCGCCGAACGGAGAAACGATCCGAAGGTCCTGATCGTCGCGCCCATGTCGGGCCACTTTGCGACACTGTTGCGCGGCACGGTCGAAGCGATGCTGCCGGAACATGACGTCTACGTCACCGACTGGGTCGACGCCCGCGACGTGCCGATTTCCGACGGCGATTTCGACCTCGACGACTATACCGACTATCTGATCGAGATGGTCGAAGCGCTTTCGGAGAACGGCGAACGTGTTTCGGTCATGGCGGTATGCCAGCCAGGCGTGCCCGCAATCGCTGCCGCCAGCCTGATGGCGGCAGAGAACAACCCCGCCCGCCCTGCCGCCCTGATTCTGATGGGATCGCCGATCGACACTGCAAAAAACCCGAAGCAGCCCAACGAACTGGCGCAGGCGCGTCCGCTGAGCTGGTTCGAAAACAACGTGGTCGTGCTCGTTCCCTGGCCGAACCGGGCCTTTACCCGCCGCGTCTACCCGGGGTTCCTGCAGCTCTCCAGCTTTCTCGCCATGAACATGAACCGCCATGTCGATGCGCATGTGGATCAGTTCAACAACCTCGTCCGCGGTGACGGCGACAGTTCCGAGGCGCACCAGCGGTTTTACGACGAGTACATGGCGGTCATGGACCTGACCGCGGAATTCTACCTCCAGACCATCGACCGGGTGTTCCAGAAACGGCTGCTGGCGAACGGTGCCTACATGTACCGCAACACGCTGGTCGAGCCGTCCAAAATCACTGACATTGCAATCATGACGATCGAGGGTGAAAAAGACGACATCACCGGCCTCGGTCAGACCGAAGCCGCGCACACCATCACCCCCAATCTTCCCGACGAACTGCGCAGCCACTACGTCGCGAAAGGCGTCGGCCATTACGGCGTCTTCAACGGATCGCGCTGGCGAAAGCTGATTCAGCCGGAAGTACGCGATTTCATCCGCAATAACCGGCAGCCGAAGGAGGGCTAGGCGCTGGCCGTGGCCGAGGTCATGCTCGTCGGTACGCCCGCGATACGGGTTGTCCTCAAACGCAGTTCCCGGGCCAAGCGGCTGATCCTGCGCGTGCAGCCGAACGGCACCGACCCGACGCTGACGCTTCCTGAACGGCTGCCCGGTCACGCGGCGCAGGCATTCCTGTCGCGCAGCGAACCCTGGCTCCGCCAACGCCTTGCAACCGCGACTCCGTCGGTTCAGGTGACAGACGGAACCGTCCTGCCGCTCGCGGGCAAGACCCTGCGCATTGAACACGTCACCGCCGGCCGCATGCAGTTGCAGGACGGCGTGCTGCTTGTCCCCGGCCGCGTCGAGCAGATTCCGGTCAGGGCCGCCGCATTCCTCAGGGAACAGGCGCGTCAGGCGGTGGTCACCCATTCCGACCATTTCGCACGCATCCTCGGCAAAAAGATCGGCCGTATCACCCTGCGCGACCCGCGCTCGCGGTGGGGGTCGTGCACGTCGGCCGGCGATCTGATGTATTCGTGGCGCCTGATCATGGCCCCGCCGGAAATACTTCGCTACGTAGCCGCCCATGAAACCGCCCATCTGACCGAACTCAACCACTCTGCCCGGTTCTGGTCGGTGGTGGAGCGGCTGTGCCCAAACTTCGCGCCGCAGCGCAAATGGCTGCAGGAGAACGGCGCCGGCCTGCACCGTTTCAGTTTCACCGCATCCGGAACCCCTTCGGACCGTGACCGCGCGACATCATGACTGATCGCGACAGACCGGGCGATCTGACCATTCCGGCGCATGAGCGTGTCTACCGTACCCTGCGCGCCCGGGTGATGCACGGCGCAATCGCGCCGGGGGCGCATCTCACCCTGCGCGGAATCGCCGCCGAATTTGACGTCAGCATGACACCCGCCCGCGAATCGGTGCGCCGGCTGATCGCCGAGGGAGCCCTCAAACTCAGCGGTTCCGGGCGGGTCTCGACGCCGGAACTGACCAACGAACGGATCGAGGAACTGGCGGCGATCCGCGCGCTGATTGAGCCCGAACTTGCCTCCCGCGCTTTGCCACGGGCGCATTTCGCCCTGATCGAACGCATGCAGGCGATCAACGACCTGATCAGCGAAATGATTCAGCGCCGGGACGCCGTGGGGTACGTCCGTACCAATTTCGAGTTTCACCGCACCCTCTACCTGCGCGCCCAGGCCCCCGCCATGCTGGCGCTGCTGGAAACGGTCTGGCTGCAGGCGGGGCCGACGATGCGCATGCTGCATGAGCGCCTCCAAACCCGCGAGGCGCCCCGAACCCATGTCAACATCATCGCCAATCTCAGGGCCGGCGATGAACCAGGCCTGCGCCTCGCGGTGCGCACAGACGCCACGCGCGGCCTGCGCAACCTGGTCAACTGAGCGCCAAACCGGCCCGGCAAGGCGTCACGCCAGCCAGTTCAGATAGCCGTCGATCCCGCCGTTTCTGGCTGACGAACAATCCGCATCCAGCCGCCCCCGATCCGCGCTCCCGTCAAAAACCTCGGCCAGCGCCTCGGCGACCATCTCCATCTGACCGGGGGCCAGGTTGCAGGGATCGAGCTGGAAATACCCCAGTTCGACCTCATGGTCGCGCACGATGACCGCGGGGTTGCGGTCCGCCAGCGCGCGGGCATAGCCGGCGGCATTGCCCGACGCCGTCGCCGGATCGACCTGCACCTGCAGCCGCTCCAGCGGATTGCCCGTCGGGTCCGGCACCTTCACCGCCTGGATGCCCGGCCTGCCGTCCAGCACCGCCTGCCACCGGTCGAGCGCAGCTGTTTCCTCTGCCCGGATCCCGGCGTGATCGCGCTCCAGCCACGCCTCCATTGCCGCGATGGCGCCGGCTATGCTCTCCTTGCCGACCTTCAGCCCGCGGCCGATCCCGGTATTCTGCAGATATGTCGCCCGGATCAGATCCCGTGTCCCGGCGATGATGCCGGCGGTGGGCCCGCCGAGAAACTTTTGCCCCGAATAGATCACCAGATCCGCCCCGGCGGCGATGAACCCCGTGAGATCGTACTCCGAAGCCGCATCGACGATGACCGGAACCCCCCTGGCATGGGCAATCTCCACGAACCGCGCGAGCGGGATCTGGCCGTAATGCACCACGTGGTGCGAGACCACATAGAGCGCCGCCGCCGTCTGTTCGGTCAAGGCCGCTTCCAGCTGGTAATCCATTGCCAGCGTCGACTGACCGACGGTGCGCACCCGCGCGCCCGCAAGTTCAACCGCCACCGAAATCGGCGCCCCATATCCGCATAAATGACCCATCTGCACGGCAACTTCGGACTTTGCGCCCGGACTGCACGGCAGCGCCTCAACCCGCGCCGGGTCGAGCCCGGTCATGCACCCGGCAACACAAAGCGTGATGCCGGCAGCAGCAGACGCGGTGATGCATCCCGCTTCAGCGCCCGTCAGCCGTGAGATCACGTCACTGCCCCGCGCCTGCAGTTCGTGAATCTTCACGAACCGACCCATCGCCGCCTCCGTCGCCATACGCGTACTCCGGCGCACGATGGAACCGCCGAGCCCAGTCATCGTGCCGGAAACGTTGATCAGCCTGGAGTAACCGTTGGCATCGTGCCAGGCCCAGTAGTCAGCGGGGGAATCAAAATCAGTCATGGAACCTGCCTTGTAACTTGGGAGTGGTTTCTATAATTGTGTAATACAGACGCACATGTGAGAGACTGCCATGACCGACGCCCTGAGAACCAGAACCAGCGGAATCGACAGAGCCATTCAGGTGATGGACGCCCTGACAGAACGGCAGACGGCGATGAGCGCTTACGAACTGGCGAAGTCGATCGGCGCACCGGTCTCGACCATTTACCGCATCGTTGACGAACTTGTCGAACGGGACATGCTGTCCCGTACGGCCGCGGGCCACGTCTGGCTCGGACCCCGGCTGATGCGCTACGGCCTCGTTTACCGGTCCCACATCGACATGTTCGCCGAAGCCAAGGCCGAAATGCAGGCGCTGAGCCGCCGCACCGGGGAAACCGTCCAGGTCTGCGCCCGCGACGACGGCATGATGGTGGTTATTGCCATGGCGGTCGGTGAAGGTCCGTTTCGCGTCACCTCCGATGTCGGGACGCGGGTGCCGCTGAACTGGACCGCCTCGGGCCGTCTGCTGCTGGGCCATCTGCCGGACGCCGAACGCGTAGCGGCCTTTGCGCAGTGTGCCCGGCCTTCGGATACCGGCAGCGCCGAGACCGATCCGGAACTTCTGGCCAGACAATCGCGGGACGATTACCTCAGACGCCTG
This sequence comes from Alphaproteobacteria bacterium, assembly GCA_030432315.1. Taxonomy (GTDB): domain Bacteria; phylum Pseudomonadota; class Alphaproteobacteria; order Rhodobacterales; family Rhodobacteraceae; genus Amaricoccus. Next base: position 6,379 of record JAUIHM010000110.1, read on the forward strand.
GCGCTGCAGATCGGCAATTCGGAATATTCCGTCGCCTGCATTGCCGCGCCGATCCGAGATACGGACGGGGTCTGCGTCTCCACCATGTCGATCGTGCTGCCCGAGCAGCAGGTCAACCAGCGCATGGACACCCTCACCCATGAGGTGCAGCGCGCCGCCGAAAGTGTCGAACGGGCGCTGGGGCGCAAGGCCGCCTGACCTTCGGATCATTCGCCCGCACTCACCTCGAATATCGCCTCGATCTCCACCGTGATCTGGTTGGGCAGCGAGGCAACACCGAATGCCGAGCGCGCGTGGATGCCCTCGGCCCCGAACACCTCCGCCAGCAGATCCGACGCGCCGTCGATCACATAGGGGTGCCGAGAGAATTCCGGGGTCGCGTTCACCAGGCCCAGCAGCTTGATGACCCCCGATACCGCCGAAAGATCGCCCAGGTACTGCCGCAGGGCGGACAGAATGTTGACGGCGACCAGCCGCGCATGATCGCGCGCCGCCTCCGCCGTTACATCCCCTCCTACCTTGCCACTCAGTAGCGTGCCATCGGCCTCGACAGGCCCTTGGCCGGAAACGAAAACAAGATTTCCGCTGCGGCGCACGTTGCAGAACGAACCGATCGGCTTCGGCGCCGATTTCGGCAGCACGATTCCGAGGTGTTTCAACCGGGACTCCGGAGTTCCAGCGGGATCAAACAGCTTCATGAAGGGCCTCGATGCGTTTGCAGTAGCTCTGATGGCCGGGCGAAAGCTGCACCGGATCCGGTACGCCCGTAGCACATACCTCCGCAGCCTTCGGACAGCGTGTGCGGAACACGCAGCCCGAGGGCGGCGAAAGCGGGCTGGGTATGTCGCCACGCAATATCGTCCGCGCCCGCGCCGCCCCCGGGTCCGCCACCGGAATTGCCGACAGCAGCGCCTGGGTATAGGGATGCGACGGGCTGGTATAAAGCCGCCGCGACGGCCCGATCTCGACCACCTTGCCGAGATACATCACCACAATCTGATCGCAGAGATACTCCACCACCGACAGGTCATGGGCGATGAACAGCATCGTCAGATTGCGCTTTTCCCGCAACTCAAGCAGCAGATTGAGCACCTGCGCCTGGATTGATACGTCCAGCGCCGAAACGCTTTCATCCGCGACAATGAATTCCGGCTCCAGCGCCAGCGCCCTTGCAATGCCGATCCGCTGCCGCTGCCCGCCGGAAAACTCGTGCGGAAACCGGTCCATGTGATCCGCCCGCAATCCGACCTCCTCCAGCAGGGCCGCGACCCGGTCCCGCCGTTCCTTCGAACTGCCGATCCCGTGGGCAACCAGACCTTCGGCAATGATCGCGCCGACCTTCAACCTCGGGTTCAGCGACGACACCGGATCCTGGAAGATGATCTGCATCCGACGCCGGATATCGCGCATCTGCGCCGGATTCTTGACGTTCAGGTCCTCACCGGCAAACAGCGTCTGACCCTCCGACGGCTCGACCAGTCGCAACAGCGTCCGACCCAGCGTCGTCTTGCCCGATCCGCTCTCCCCCACCAGCCCGGTGATGGATCCGCGCGGAATGTCGAAACTGACATCGTTGACGGCATGCACCGGCCCGCGCGGCGTCTCGAACCGCTTGCTCAGATTGCGTATGCTCAACAGCGGCTCAGACATCGGCCATCACCTCTCCGGCACGAATGCAGGCGACCCTGTGGCCTGCCCGAAACTCCCGCAAATCGACCGGCACATCGCAGGCCGGCAGCGCATGGCCGCATCGCGGCGCGAACGCACACCCCGGCGGCATCGCATGCAGCGGCGGCACCGAGCCGGAGATTGGCACCAGCCGTTCACCCTCCGCCCGCCCCGGGCGCGGAATCGACGCCAGCAGACCCTGGGTATAGGGATGGCTCGGCGCGGCAAAGAGATCCACCGCGGACGCCTGCTCCACCACCGCACCGGCATACATCACCGCCACATCGTCGGCCAT
>JAUIHM010000111.1 GCA_030432315.1 Alphaproteobacteria bacterium
AGGGAAACACCGAGACGAAGGCGGCGAGTGACAGCAGGCCGTAAACCAGCACTCCCCGCAGGATCCGGTCCCCGTTCCATCCGCCCCGGCTGCGGCGCGGCACCGCGGCCGCCGTGATCTGTTCCGCGCCCACACTCATCCGCGCCGGTCCCGGGCAACCAGAAATTGAACGTAGCTCAGAATTGCCACCAGTATGACGATCACGTAGGAGACCAGCGCCGCATAGCCGAAACTGGGCATGAAACGGAACGTCAGGTTGTAGATGTAGACCGACAGGGTCAGCGTCGAATCCCCCGGGCTGCCGTCCGGGAAGAAGTTGACGATCTCGTCAAACAGCTGCAGCGTGCCGATGGTCGAAATGACCGAGGTAAACAGGATCACCGGTTTCAGAAGCGGCACGGTAATGTGCAGGAACCGTGCATATGCCGGCACGCCGTCGATCCGCGCCGCCTCGTAGATCGACTTGTCGATGTTCTGCAGCGCCGCCAGATAGAAGATCATGTTGTAGCCGGTCCAGCGCCAGGTGATGGCGATGATGATCACGATCCGTGCCCAGAACGGGTCCAGCAGCCAGGGGATCGGCTCGCCGATCAGCCGGGTCCAGAGCAGAAAGTCATTGATTACGCCGTCAGCGGAGAACATCGACTTGAAGAGCACGGAATAGGCGACGAGCGAAGTGACGCAGGGCAGGAAGATCGCGGTCCGGAAGAACGCCCGCCCGACCAGCCGGGGGCTGTTGAGCGCCGAGGCGAGGATCAGCGCCAGCGTCAGCATGATCGGCACCTGCACGATCAGAAAGATCGCCGTGTTGAACAGGGCCCGCTGCAGGATCGGATCGTCCAGCAGCCGGCGGAAATTGGACAGGCCGCCGAAGCTGAGGTTCATGCCGCGGCCGACCTGAAAGCTCATCCACAGCGACCAGAGCACCGGGTAGATCATGAACATGCCGATCAGAACCAGCGCCGGCATGACGAACATCCAGCCGTTGATCTGTGCATTGCGCTCGAAACTGCTCCGGAAGAACATCCCCTGCTTTCCGGTTGTCGCCGCGTCCGCCATAAACATTCATCCTGCCCGGTGCGAAGGATACGGCCGCCCCGGCGGGCGACCGCTTTGTGATGCCGGTGGAGTGCCGGTGCCGGAGCCTACTGGGTAAGCTGCCGTGCCTGGCGGCTGATGGCGGCAACGATTTCCGGAGTCGGCTTGTCACCGGAGGTCAGATCGCCGACCTGAGCGGTGATGGCGCTCAGCACCTCGTAGGTGAAGATGCCGTAATTTACACCCGGAATTTCCTGCATCCAGTTCGAGAAATTGAGCCAAACCGGCTCGCCACCGAAGAAATCGTCGCTGGCCTGGAAGGCCGGGCCGTCGCGGGCTTCGAGCAGCGATCCGAATGCGCCCTGATCGATCAGGATTTTCTGATAAAAATCCGCGTCGCCGCCCCAGATCTCATCGAGGAACTCGATCGCGGTGTCCTTTTCCGGTGCGGAAGACAGCACATACCAGCTGGAGCCGCCGGTATTGGAGGCGTTGATCGACCCTTCGGCATTCAGGCGCGGCACCGGTGCCACCCCCCATTTTCCGGCGAACTCCGGGTTGGATTTGACGGTCGCCGTCATCCAGACACCCGAAACCACCGAGGCGACTTCCCCGGAGAGGAACGCGCCGGTGTATTCGCTCCAGCCGGAGACGTTCTTGGCAATGTCCGACTTGAGCAGGTCGCCATAGATCTCGACCGATTCCTCGAACACCGCATTGTTCTCGAGGTTGGGCTGGCCGTCGTCGCCGAAATACCAGGACCCGGCGGACTGCATCATGTAGCGGGTGTCGGCGGCGCTGTCGACGCGGATCGAAAACAGCGGATGGCCGGTCTTTTCCAGTACCGTGTCGCCAATTTCGAATACCTGGTCCCAGGTCAGGTCCTGGAGATCTTCCTGGGAGTATCCGGCCTCTTCGAGAATGTCGGTGCGGTAGAACCAGCCGGTGACGCCGGAATCGAACGGCAGGGAATAGGCGGTACCGTCGACAGAGGAGATGTCGACCTTGTACTGGGCGAACTTGCTCATGTCGATGTGCTCACCCAGCGGTTCGAAGGCGCCAGGATAGGACAGCAGGAATTTCTGGGCGCTGTAATCCTCGATCAGCACGATGTCGGGCAGCCCGTCGGTGACGCCGGCGGCGAACTGGGCCTGCAGCTTCTGCTCCAGATCGGCGCGGTCCCAGATGACAACCTCGAGGTTGAAATCGGGATGGGCTTCCTGAAAGCGGCGGGCCGCCTCTTCCATGGTTGCTCCGTTGAAATTCTGGTCCCAGCACCAGACAGTCACATCGACCGCCAGTGCCGAGGTGGCCGACAGCAGTACCGCACCCACGGTCGCGGCCCCGGCGGCCCGACGCAACCCTTTGAAAGAGTTTTGCATTTCCATTCCTCCCTGTCGTAACGAGGTGGGTATTCCCACTCTCCTGACCAGGCAGGCTAACGCGAATCAGGCGTTGTCGCAATAATCTTAGTAAATTTTACCTGGGGCGACTCCCCGTCCGCCGCTACCCGGTCGGCGCGTACTTTCCCGCCAGACAATTCTGCTTTCCAGCCGTAGGGTTACCGCCAGATCCTGACTGCGGATCCGGTCGATCAGCAGGTTGACCGCTTTCTCGCCGATCGCTTCCGCCGGGAGGTGAACGGTGGTCAGCGGCGGGTTCATGAACTGCGCCGCCGATATGTCATTGAAACTGGCGACGGCAATGTCGCCCGGAATGTCCAGTCCGCGTTCATGGATCGCGCGGTAAGCGCCGACCGCCATGTTGTCGTTGCCGGTAACGATGATTTCCGGCAGCCGTTCACCGCTCAGCAACTGTCTGGCGAGGTCATACCCCGATGCTTCGGTGTTCCTGCCGAGCGCCATCAGACCGGGTTCGAACAGGCCGCGTGCCTCCATCCACTGCCTGTAGACGATCCCCCGCGTTTCGGGGCGTGACGCCTCGTGCCGCGCATGACGGTCTATCCAGCCGGCGAAAGCGATCCTAGAATAACCGATCCCGTGCAGGGCAGTCAGCAGCTTTGACATTGCTGCCGCGAGATCGCTGTCGACCGAATCGAGATCGTCGCCCTCGGGATGAAAATCGGCGAAGACCACGTTGAGTCCCTGGGCCCTGATCCAGTCAACCTCCGCCTGGCTGTGCCAGCCGATCACGATCAGACCGTCCGCCTCCGCCAGCGGCTTCGCGTCCGGCAGTTCCTCCTTTGGGTAGATCTTGTTGACTTCGATGTTCAGCGATGCACACCGCCGCTCGATCCCGAGCCGCAGTGCGATGTAATAGGGGTCCACCAGTTCCTGCTCCGGGCGCAGAAAGTGCAGCAGCGCCACTTTCGCCACCGGCTGCCGCGACGTCAGTTTTCGACGGCGGCGGGGGGTAAGGTAGTTCAGTTCCTCCGCCGTCTCGATGATCGCCGTACGGGTTGCATCGGACACCGACAGGGTGGCGTCGAAGTTGAGAACACGGGACACGGTCGCATTCGACACGCCGACGAGGTCGGCGATCTGCCTGAGCGTCACTGTCGGACGCTTCGAAATGTCACGGTCCGTTTCCTCCATCAGATGCTGTTTGGCATACCGTCGGGGCCGGGGCAATCTGCCCGGTATCGGGCACAGGGCAACGCTGGAACCCGCGTCGCGCTGCCGAACCGGACCCGACCTGTTTGCGCCGGCACCGCGACCGCAATCCGTCCGCCAGCCGGAGTTTGTCGACCGGGCTGGCATGGCGCGGGCATGCCTCCGCAACGCTGCGGGGTGTGTTCCGGGCAGAGTGAAATGCTGCGCAGTGTTATGGAAACAATGGAGCGGGTGAAGGGAATCGAACCCTCGTCACTTGCTTGGGAAGCAAAAGCTCTACCATTGAGCTACACCCGCACTGGCTGCTTGGTACTCACCGGCGCGGCGCGGGTCAAGCCTCCGCGACGTTCACCTTCAGCGCGGCTGCACAATATTCCGCCGTCATCCCCGCCGCCGCCGGCGTGGCTCGCCCCCCCGGTTCGAGGCGCCGAACGACACGTCGGGCAGGGGCACCGCCTGACGCAGCAGCGGGAATGGATCGGTCGCGTGGGGAATGGCATTCGCCGCCACGAAATGCTCCTGAAACCGGGGTTCGATCGCCGTCTCGACCTTGTGGATCCGCGTCACCAACGTCTCCACTTCCCGGCGCGCCGCGGAATTCAGCAGCGCAATCCGCGCGCCGGTTCCGGCGGCATTTCCGGCCGAGGTGACCTTCGCGATGTCGCAGTCCGGGATCATCCCAAGTACCATCGCGTGTTTCGGCGAAATATGCGCCCCGAACGCCCCGGCCAGCACCACCCGGTCGACCGTATCGACGCCCAGCTGATCCATCAGCAGCCGCGCGCCCGCATAAAGCGCCGACTTCGCCAGCTGAATTGCCCGCACATCCCCCTGCGTCACCATCACCCGCCGGCCCCTGCCGTCCGCAGGTTCATGCAGCAGATAGGCATGCGTCCGCCCGTCCGCGACACAGCGCGCCGATCCCGTCGCCTCAGCGCCGCCGATCAGCCCGCTCGGATCGAGAAGTCCGGCCATGCGCATCTCGGCAATCACCTCGATGATGCCTGAGCCGCAGATGCCGGTGATCCCGGTCTGCCGCGTCGCCGCCGCGAATCCCGGCTCGTCCGACCACAGATCGCAGCCGATCACCTTGAACCGCGGCTCCCTTGTGTCCGGATCGATCTCGACATGCTCGATCGCCCCTGGCGCCGCCCGCTGCCCCGCCGATATCTGCGCCCCCTCGAACGCGGGTCCGGTCGGCGAGGAACAGGCCAGAACCCCGTTCCGGTCGCCCAGCAGGATCTCCGCATTGGTGCCGACATCGACCACCAGCACCAGGTCGTCGGACTGGTTCGGCGCTTCCGACAGCGCCACCGCCGCCGCATCCGCCCCCACATGCCCGGCGATGCACGGCAAAATGTAGATCCGCGCGTCCGAATGCATCTTCAGGTCGATCTCCGTCGCCCAGAGCACCATCGATGCCGCCGTCGCCAGCGCAAACGGCGCCTGGCCCAGTTCCACCGGATCGATCCCCAGCAGCAGGTGATGCATCACCGGGTTGGCGACGATCACCGCCTCGAAGATCAGTTCCGGCGCGATCCTGGCCTCCGCCGCCGCCTGGCTGATCAGCATGTTGATCGCCTCTCGGACCACCCGGGTCATCTCCGCCGCCCCGCCCGGATTCATCATCGAATAGGACACCCGGCTCATCAGGTCCTCGCCGAAGCGGATCTGCGGGTTCATCAGCCCGGACGAGGCCAGAACCTCCCCGGTCGCCAGGTCGCACAGATGCCCGGCAATCGTCGTCGAACCCAGATCGATCGCGATGCCGTAGATCCCGCCCTCGTAAAACCCCGGCCAGACATGCATGATCCGCGCCTCGCCGAGGCTGTCACCGTGGTAGACCGCGCAGGTCACCGCCCAGTTGCCCCTGCGCAGTGCCGGCTGGAGCATCTGCACCGTGCGCAGATCGCCCTTCACATGCAAAAGGCCCCACTGTTCCGCCAGCGCCCGTTCGAGCCGGTCGAGATCGCCTGACGGCTCGTGCATGTCGGGCTGGTCGACCTCGACGTAATAGAGGCGGGTTGCGGGATCGAGTACGATCTGACGCGCCTCGGCCCTTTTGCGGACCACCTGACGGTGGACCTGGCTTTCCTCCGGCACGTCGATCACCACGTCCCTGAGGATTTTGGCCTGACAGCCGAGGCGGCGGCTTTTCAGCAGACCGCGCTTTTCTGCATAGCGGGCCTCAACCGCGTTCCATTCCGAAAGGGCATCGGGCTCCACTGTCAGACCATGTTTGGAAAATGATCCGTAGGACGGGGTGACCTGGCATTTGGAGCAGATGCCGCGACCGCCGCAGACGGAATCAAGATCCACGCCCAGTTGACGCGCCGCGTCCAGAACGCTCGTGCCGGCAGGAACCTGGCCCCGTTTGCCCGAGGGCATGAAAATCGCGGTTGGATCTTTTGTATCTGACATGTGCCTCATCCGGGTGGCCCCGCGCCGGGGCCGACTATTCCAATGTCGGGCAGCGGGACGCAACCGTCAAACCGGTTAACAGGGGCGGGGGGCAAAGATTTTGCCTTGAGCCGCAGCGGTCAAGGCTGGGGGGCAGGAGGAAGAAGGGAACGGCGCGAAAATCACATTCGGCGGCGTTGTCGCACTGTGCACGGCATTCCGGCCTGACGTGCCGCTGATGCAGGGGGGCGAGATACCGGCGACGGTCCTCGCAATCCCTCTCAGGGAAACGGTTTGCCGCGCCCTCCCCGTGAGGTGCGGCAACCTTCAGTTTGAGGGCGGCGACGATGACTTTGCTTGCCAACGTGCCGAGCACTTCGGTTACCTGCGCGCCGCGGGGGCTTCGGACGCTGCAAGTGCCCGGATCAGCGGTCAGGTAACGCCCTGCGATGACCTTTCGGTCAGGAACTCGTACCAGGGGGGAGGGGAAGACGGACTTACTGGTGTTCACCGTCTACGCGGCGACCCAACACATTGACGAACAGTTCGGGCTTCCTCGCAGCGGTTGTGTACGTTGCCACGGTAATTGCTGCCGCTGCGATCAGAACGGCATGTCCGAGGATACTTGCCGCGAGAACGGTATAGCTTCCGATGGCGACGGAGAACGCGACGGCCCACATGAAGCCGAGGACCTGCAACACATAGTGTCTTATTCCGACATCCGGGATATGGCGAAGGGGACTTGCATCGGCGTTGAATATGAAGTTCCAGGCGTTGACGACAAGTTGTCTCATCTGACTTTCCTTTCCGTTTCATGGGTGCCGTGAGGCCGAACCATTTCGTTAAGGTGATTTCGACAGGCCCTTAACTCTCTTGTTACGGATGAGGAGCCGTTTCGGATCACTTCGACTGGCTCAACAATCGGGAATGCGCGAAGGGCCGTCGCCATGGTTCTTCTATGCCGCCTCAACCGGACAGGGCCTGGTCCCTGAAAAGCCTGGCGAAAAAGGGTCCGTTGCCGGAGACGGTACGAAGGGCAGGACCGTGAAAATTCTCCCGACCGCAGGGCCGAAACGGTCAAAGCCGTTTCTTTTTCAGTTGCTGAGAAGTGCCTCGAGACGCTCGTCAGGCACATGCCCCGTGATCCGCAGCCGCTTGATGCGGGATTTCTCGCCGGAAATGAACGTGACGCTCGAGCGCGGGACGCCGAGCGACTTCGCAAGGAAGGCGACGAGTGCCCTGTTGGCCGCGCCATCGACCGGCGGCGCGGACACCCGGACCTTCAGGCAGGGCTGACCGTCATGATTGGCGACGCCTTCGATGCGGTCGCGCCCGCCCGTGGGGGTGAGGCGGATCGCGATCTCCAGTCCGCCGGGGATTGTCTTGACTGGCAACTGACTCATGGGCTGGAAGCGTGGCGGATATTGCGGCCCGTATCACCGGACAGTGTCCATCCGGCACGGCGACCGGGGCCCGGTCTGTGCCATTGGGAACCTGCGCAAAAAGATCGGTGGGATCAGCCCCGGCGGCGGCGGCGGCCTTCGCGGGCGCTGCGGGCGGCTTCCTCGGGCGAGCCTGCCGCGGCGGCGGGTTTGTTGGCCTTGATCCAGGCCGCGCCATGCGGGTCATTGTTGACCAGCAGATTGGCCGCGCGAATGGCATCCATTTCCTGGGGACGGGTCGGGTTCATGATCGCCGAGGTCATGCCCGAGGCAATCGCCATCGGTAGAAACGCCGCGTTGATCCCATGCCGGTTCGGCAGTCCAAACGACACGTTCGACGCACCGCAGGTGGTATTGACACCCAGTTCCTCGCGCAGACGCCGCACCAGGGTGAACACCTGAAGCCCCGCCGTCGCCATCGCTCCAATCGGCATCAGCAGCGGATCGACGACGATGTCATGGGCCGGAATGCCGAAATCCGCCGCCCGTTCGACGATCTTTTTGGCCACCGCGAACCGCACGTCCGGGTCTTCCGAAATGCCGGTATCGTCATTCGATATCGCCACCACAGGCACGTTGTATTTCTTCACCAGCGGAAGAACCAGTTCCAGCCGCTCCTCCTCTCCGGTTACCGAGTTGAGCAGGGGGCGCCCCTCGGCCACCGACAGACCGGCCTCCAGCGCTGCCGGAACGCTGGAATCGATGCAGAGCGGAACATCCACCAGCCCCTGGATCAGTTCGAGCATCTTCACCATCAGCGGCGGTTCGGTCTCGTTCGGATTGGGATTGGAATTGTAGACCACCCCGGCATTGACATCGAGCATCGTCGCTCCGCAGGCCACCTGTTCCAGCGCATCCCTCTCGACGGTCGAAAAATCCCCT
>JAUIHM010000112.1 GCA_030432315.1 Alphaproteobacteria bacterium
CGCGCCGTTTTTTGTCTGGCACAACACGACGCGGATGCACTACCGCACCAACCTCTCGCCGGAATATGACGGCGTGACGGGCTACGGGCTCTACGCCGACGGAATGAAGGAGCTGGACGACGACGTCGGCGTTCTGCTCGATCTTCTCGACGAACTCGGGGTCGCCGAGAACACGATGGTGATGTTCTCGACCGACAACGGCGCGGCCTCCAACAGCTGGCCCGACGGCGGCAACCAGCCCTTCCGCGGCGAGAAGGGCGTCGGCGGCTACGAGGGCGGCTTCAAGGTGCCGATGGCGGTCAAGTGGCCAGGCCTGATCCCCGAGGGCACCACCACCGGCGAGCTGATGACGATGGAGGACTGGATACCCACGATCATGTCCCAGCTCGGCCGCCCCGACCTCAAGGAGGACCTGCTCGACGGCGCCGACATTGGCGGCACCGAGTACCGGGTCCACCTCGACGGCTACGATCAGACTCCGATCCTGACCCAGTCGGGTCCCAGCAACCGGAGGGAGTTCTTCTTCTTCACCGAGACCAAGTTCCACGGCGTCCGCTTCGGCGAGTGGAAGTTCCTGTTCACCGAACAGGACAAGTGGTTCAACGGCATCCAGAACACGCTGATGACGCCGCTCATCACCCGGCTCGACCTCGACCCGTTCGAGCGCATGCACGAGGCGCGCGGCTTCGACGAGTGGCAGGAGAACCGCTCCTGGGCTCTCGCCCCGGCGATGGGCGTGGTTCAGCAGTTCTTCAATTCGTTTGAGGAGTACCCGCCGCGCCAGGCCAGTGTCGACTTCGACACCGACGCGATCATGGACGACATGATGAACCCGAACGCCCGCTGACCCGGTGCCGGACCTTGACCCTACCCGGAGCCGACACTCGGCTCAGGGCTCCAGCCGGCAGCTTTGTCCGCTGGGTTGCCCTCCGGTCTACCTCGGTGTGAGGGAACGCGCACGGTGCGTGGGCTGGGTATCAAGTGTCAGGTGCAGTACGTTAGAGGTCCATGCCGCGGCCGGTTTCGAGGAATGATTTCATGCTCGACAGAACAAGCGGCCATCCCCTGCCAATTCCTTTCTCCATGCTGCTTCCGGGCTGCAACCGGTCGTGCGTGACGGTCAGCCTGACCATTTCAGCGTCGGCGTCTTCGATTTCGAAGGTGACGCGGCTTTCCTGTTCGGGATCGCCGGCACGGGAGGCGGCGGACCAGGTCATGACCAGTCGGCGCGGCGGTTCGGTCTCGACGACCGTTCCGACGATCTCGACGGGGCGCTCATCATTGGCGCGGATGTGCTTCCACTTCGCTCCAGGCACCCAGTCCGACACGTTTTCGTGCCCCCAGTACCGGCGGGCGATCTCAGGCGTTGTGATTGCCTCGTAGACCTTTTCCGGCGTGGTTCGGATGTAGGTCACGTAGATGAAGCTTGCTGACCTGTCGGCCATTTCCGTTCCTTCCGGGTGCTCAAGTTCGTGTTTCAGGTCGTGCAGGAGCGTGAGCCGCCCCTGCTCGAATTTCCGGACCCACCGCTCGTAAACGCCGTGCAGGGGAACCGGGTTGATAAAATGGAGCTTTTCGCGGCCGCGCCTGACCGTGCTGATCAGGTTTGCGTCTTCAAGCAGCCCCAGATGCTGGGTCACCGACTGGCGCGACATGTCCAAGGCTTCGCAGAGTTCGCCCAGGGACTGGCCGTTTCTCCGGTAAAGGCGGTCAAGCAATGTCCTGCGGCTTGGATCGCCAAGCGCCTTGAATACCTTGTCGTCATCCATCGGCCCCCTCCATTTGCATGGCTCCATTATGCAGCAATTTGCCTGCATGTAAAGAGCAGGTATTTACCTGCATCAGTGCCGGGCGGAGAAAAACGCTGTTGGTGCGCCGGGTCCGGCCGGACAGGGTCAGAAGTGGGGAAGCCGGGGGCTGGGGGCGCCGGTCAGGCGGGCGAGGGCCTCCGAAAGGGCAGTTATCTTCGGTTCGGAAAGATACGCGTAGCGGTTGATGTCGACCTGGCCGCCGGTGGCGCGGAACAGGGCCTCGAAACGCATGACGACGTCGTCAATCGGGCCGTAGGAATGGGCAATGCCGACCGCCTCGGGAAAATCGAGGTCCTGCCATTTTTCCGAAAAGGCGGATGCCGGCACGCCGTGGCCGGTATCCGGGTCGGGATAGGCGAGCGGTTCGGTGCTGCCGGAACGGTCGCCGATGAATTGCGCCCGGAACCAGGCCGTGGCGGTGTCGCGGTCGACGCCGAACAGGTCAGTCGCGTGGGCGACATGGTTGGCGCCGATCATCGGCCAGTGCATGGTGTAGAACTTGACGCCGATCCGGTCGGCATGGGGAGCGAGGGCGCCGGGGTCGAAGCCGGACAGCCGGTTCCATGGTGGCGGAAAGCCCTGGAGGTAGACCCGCCAGGTGCCGTTGCTTGCGGCGTCAACCTCTTCGCGCAGAAACCGGGCGTAGGACGTGGTGAGGTGGCGCCGCAGGCGGAAATGATCGGCAGTTGCGGGGACGCGGCGCTCCAGGTCGGCCATGGCTTCGGCCAGGGTGGCGCCGTCACGGACGGACTGGCCAAAGCCGGTCTGCGGGCAGGAGCGGGTCATTTCACCGGCCAGCCGGCCGAGATCGAGGCCGATCTCCGCTGCATAGGGTGCGACCTGGGGGTTGTAGTCGGCCAGAAGGCTCTGGAAATGATACGGCGGGTATTCCGGCCAGTCGAATTTCAGGCCGTCCGCCTGCGGATACGCGGCATGCAGGTCGCGGATCAGACCGCGCATGTACCGGCGCAGTCCCGGGGAGGCGAGCGTTGCATTGGCATCGACCCGGTCGGGGACCGGCCGGCCGTCGGCCATCAGCGGCCGGTCTTCGGGCGAGGCGCCGCCGAACTGAACCCGCAGTCCCGGCGGCATGGCGGCCATCACCTGCAGCCAAGCGGTCAGGCCGCGCCGTTTGGCCGCGGACAGGAACTCCCCGACGCGTGCGCCCTCGGCATGGGTCAGGCCGGAGACCTCGGCCGGGGGATAGGGGCTGCCGGCATAGAGGGCGGCAGCCGGCACGAAACTCGGCGCGGTTTCCATCCAGACTTCGCTCCGGCCCCAGAGCGGGCGGTCGAGCAGGCGTCCGGTGCCGGCGCCTGCATCGGCGGGCGGTTCACGCGAGCCGGTCCCGGCGGCGGCGGCGCGCGCGACGTAGGGCGAGGTGGTGACGGAGGTGGCGCGCAGGCGGTGCTGCAGGGTGTCGATAACCGCGGCACTGCCCTCGCTCTGGACGTATTCGGGCAAAACGGTCACGCCAAGGTGGCGGACAGGGGTGTCGTGCATCGCCGGTATCTCCTACCCCCGGGGCAAGATGCCCCTGAGGGCTGTTGGCCGCAGTATGGTTGCAACAGGTTTGGTTGCAACAGGGCATTTCGCAAAACCGCAGTGCCGGAGTCTTCGGCGCGGTCCTCCCGGCGGTCGGTTCCGGCATGTCCCGGCGCGGCGGGTTTTCGGTTGCGGCGGCTGTTCCGGCCCGATATGTATACAAATGTATCCACAAATTGCGGGCGCAGGATGAGATATCCCCGGGCGGTCACGCTTATCATTGCCACGGCTGGCGCAGCGGTATTCTTCGCGCTCGGCCTGCCGTTGCCGTTGCTGCTCGGGCCGATGTTCGCCTGCCTCGTCGCCGCGCTGCTGAAAGTGCCGATGCGCGGGGTGCCGCCGGTCAGTGAGGCGATGCGGACGGTCCTGGGGGTAGCGGTCGGCGCGTCGATCACACCCGAACTGGTGCACCGGATCGACACCATGGCGCTGAGCGTGGCGTTCGTGCCGCTGTTCGTGCTGGCGATCGGCGCGGTGGGTTACCCGTATTTTCGCCGGCTGTGCCGGTTCGATCAGCCGACCGCCTATTACTGCGCCATGCCCGGCGGTCTGCAGGACATGCTGGTGTTCGGCATCGAGGCGGGCGGCAATCCGCGGGCCCTGTCGCTGGTGCACGCGACCCGGGTTCTGGTGATCGTGTCGATCATGCCGCTGCTGCTCGCCTGGGGATGGGGCCGGACACTCGACGCGATGCCGGGCGCGGCTGCGCGCGATATTCCGCTGCAGGATCTGGTGGTGATGCTGGTCTGCGCGGCGGCGGGATGGTGGGGTGCAAAGCGGGTGAAGCTGTTCGGCGCGGCGATCCTCGGGCCGCTGATCCTCGCGGCGATTGCCAGCCTGACGGGGTTTCTGCACCATCGGCCGCCGGCGGAAGCGATCCTGGCGGCGCAGTTTTTCATCGGTCTTGGCGTCGGGGTGAAATATGTCGGCGTGACGCTGGAGGAGTTGCGGCGGATCGTCGCGGCGGCGCTGGGCTACTGCGTGATCCTGGCGCTGCTGTCGGTGGCCTTCGCCGAGATGGTGCATTTTCTGGCCGGCGCGCCGCAGGTGGAGGCGCTGCTGGCGTTTGCGCCGGGCGGGCAGGGGGAGATGGTGGTGCTGGCGTTCGTGTCCGGGGCCGACCTCGCGTTCGTGGTAACGCATCATCTGGTGCGGCTGATCGTGGTCATTCTCGGAGCGCCGGTGGTGGCGCGGCTGCTGCGCTGAGACGGTTGCGGCCGGTCAGCGCGGCGGTGCGGCATCGCTGCGTTCGGCTTCCTGCAGCAGGCGGGTGCGCAGGGCGCGGGTGATGTGCCGCCGGGCCGCGGCGTCAGCGGCCTCCTCGTCGCGGGCGGCGATGGCGCTGACGATGGCGGCGTGCTCGTCGATTGATTCGGCGCCGCGGCCGGGGGCGAGCAGGGTGGTTCCCGACAGCAGCACCAGCGAGCGGCGCATGTCCGCCAGCGTCTGCACCAGGTAGCGGTTGTGCGAGGCGCGGTGCAGCTGGTGGTGGAAGGTCCGGTTGGTGCGCGCAAGGGTCGTCGGGTCGTCGAGCCGCGTCCGGTCGTCGAGCACCAGATCCTCGAGAATGCCGATTTCCACCGGCGAGGCATGGCGGGCGGCGAGGCGGGCGGCGAAGCCTTCGGCCATTTCGCGCACGGCGTAGAGTTCGCCGAGCTGGTCGTAGTCGAGCGTTGCCACCACGAGGCCGCCGCGCGCGTCGCGGGCGGCGAGGCCATGGGCTTCGAGGCGGCTCAGGGCCTGGCGGACCGGGGTGCGGCTGACGCCGAGCCTGGCGGCCAGGTCGGTTTCGATCAGCCGTGCGCCGGGGAGCAGGTCACCGGCGTCAATCGACTCGATCAGGCAGGCGTATGGATCGGTTTCATCGGCGCTCATGTGTCGGTCCGTTCAGTGGTTTTGCCTTATGCAACGGATGGACCGGTGATCGCAACGCGCATGATCTGGACCGATTTGCGCGCCACCAACCACGGGCTTTGCGCTGGAGTGCAAAGCGTGTAGCATGCCGCACGTTTTTTTTAAGGTCCGAACATATGAACCCACAGTTTCCCCTGCCGGAAAGCCAGCTTTCGTCTCTGCCGACGGGGGCGGTGAAGGTCGTGGTCGACGCCCTCGGCCGGGAGATCGCCGGCGGTCGCCCGGCGCCTGGCCAGACCATGCCGATGGAGCCGGAACTGGCGGAAAAGTTCGGCGTGTCGCGGACGGTGGTGCGTGAGGCGGTGAAGGTTCTCTCGGGCAAGGGCATGGTGCGCACGGCCCGGCGCTACGGCACGCGGGTCTGTCCGTTCGAGGAATGGAGCCTGATGGACCCGGACGTGATCAGCTGGCACGCGCCTGACAGTCCGATGGCGCGCAGGGTTTATGCGGAGTCGACGACGTTGCGCTGCATTCTCGAACCGGAGGCGGCGGCGCTGGCGGCGGAACACGCGACCGATGAACAGCGGGCGCGGATTCTCGAGGCGGCGCAGAGCATTCACCCCTGGCCGGAGGGCGACGAGGCGATGATCGGCGCGGATTACGCCTTTCACGCGACGATCCTGGAGGCGACGGGCAACATCATGCTGAGCCAGTTCCGGCGGATCCTGCTGGCGCTGCTGAATTTTTCCTATCCGATTGGGGCGATTGCTGCACCCGACCACGGCTCGTCGCTGCAGAGCCACGTCGCGGTGGCGGAGGCGATCATGGCCCGGGATGCGCCGCTGGCGCGCGAGCAGATGCGCCGGATGCTGGACCGGAACCGGGTGGTCGCGGCGCGCATGCACATGGCGGAGCGCGACCTGCAGGCGAAGGGCGAGGCGGAATCGTGAGGGGGCGGGTCCACGCCGTACCGCGGCAGTTCGACGAAATGGGCCTGGCATGAAGGCCGCGCGCATTTACGGGGCGGGCCGGATCGCCGTCGAGAATGTTGAGGTCACCGAGCCGGGACCGGACGAGGTGCTGATCCGGGTGCTCGGCACCGGCATCTGTGGGACGGATGTGGAGATCGCGGACGGGATCATGCCGTATTTCGTCAACGGGATGTCGCGCTATCCGGTGGTTCCGGGCCACGAATGGGTCGGCGAGGTGGTGCGTTGGGGAGCCGGTGTCAGCGGGTTCGCCGCCGGCGACCGGGTGGTGGGGGAGTGCAGCGTCGGCTGCGGCCGCTGTGCCGTGTGCCTGAGCGGCAACTATCACCGCTGCGCGGACCGCAGCGAGACCGGGATCCTTCGCCGCGACGGGGCATTCGCGGAGTACATTACCTTTCCGGCGCTGTACCTGCACCGGATCTCCAATGACGTGGACCTGCGGGCGGCGGCGCTGGTCGAGCCGACGGCGGTGGCGTTCAACGGCGTGCGAATGGCAGGGGTCAGCCCGCGGGATGAGGTGGTGATCTTCGGCGACGGGCCGATCGGGTTGCTGCTGCTGCAGGTGGCGCGGGCGTTCGGTGCCGCCCGGGTGACGGTGGTGGGCGCGACGGCACACCGGCTCGAACGTGCCACCGCGCTTGGCGCGGATGCGGTGGTTGATGTGAGCCGGGAGGACCCGGTCGAGCATTTGCAGCGGACGCGGAATGGGCAGGGGCCACAGGTGGCGCTGGAGGCGACCGGCAATCCCGCGGCGGCGGCCGCGGCGATCCGGTCGGTTGCCGAAGGAGGACGGGTGATCCTTCAGGGCGTTTTCGCGGGCCGGACCCTCGACGGATTCGACCTGGATCAGATCGTGCTGCGCGACCTGACGGTAAAAGGTGCCCTCGGCAGTCCCGGGATTTGGCCGGAGGTAATCGCCCTGATCGAAAGCGGGCGGGTGCGGCCCGAGGCGATCGTCAGCCATGTCGTCCCGCTCGAAGATTTCGCGCGGGGAATCGCGCAGGCCCGCGACCGGCTGGGCATCAAGCAGGTGGTGCTGCAGGACGGGTCTGCCGGGCAGACCTGACCGGCGGTCACGGGTCGGTGTCGCGTATCAGCGCGTGGAAGCCGGTTTCATCGAGAATCCGGATCGGGCAGCCGGTGTCGCGCAGTTCTTCGGCCTGACGCAGGCTGCGGCTTTTTGTTGGCCCCCCGCTCTCGGACTTGACGGTTTCACCGACCACCAGATGCGTGGTTCTGTGCGTCACCCTGGACTGAACCGACATGCCCGCTTCGGCGGCGCGACGGGCGGCATTGTCCCGTGACAGGCCGAGTTTGCCGGTAAAGACGACGACGGTCCCGGCAAGCGGCCCGTCAGGGTTCGGGGCATGCGCCGTGGCGGCAGTCCTTTTCCGGGTGCTGGACGACAGAGTCAGCCGATCGAACGTCATGCCGAGCACGGTTTCCGCGTGCAGAACGACTTCCGCGGCGGCGCGGGCGTCCTCACCGGCGTCATGATGGTGGAATTTGAGCCGAAGTCTGCGTTTCAGATTGGCCAAACCATGGCCGCCGTTGCCCCTGAGTTCCGGCCACGCCTGCCTTGCGATGGCGACGCTGTCGCTCCAGCGCATGTCGGGCATGGCCAGCCCCACGGTTTCGCAGGCTGCGGAGATTGCCCTTCTGTCGAAGTTGCTGTGCTGCACGAGGTGGTGCCTGCGCAGCAGGGGCAGCAGCATGGCGTAGGCCTGAGGAAAATCCGGCGCGTCGGCAACGGTTTCGGGGCCAATGCCGTGAAGTTGGGTGTTGAACGCGTCAAAGGGCATTCGCGGGTCGACAAGGGTCGACCAGGTCAGGATGCTGTTGTCTGCAGCGACACAGGCGAGGCCGATCTGACAGATGCTGGCGGCGTCGCGGCAGGCGGTTTCCACGTCGAGGGCGATGAAACGGAACTTCCCCTCGGGGAGTTTGGTGGCATGGCCGTGGGGATTGCCCGCTTTCCGGCCGGACAGGGGCTGCATTCCGTCGAAGCCGATCAGATCCGGCCCGGAACGATCGGGCCAGTCAAAATGCGCCATGCCGTACCTTCTGCAAATTCCGTCCGGACGATAGTGACGCGTGGAGGCGGGAATTTCAATGCGGTTG
>JAUIHM010000189.1 GCA_030432315.1 Alphaproteobacteria bacterium
TTTGGGTTCATGCTAAGTCCAAATGTGGCGACAAAAGGGCTGTTGTGACCCGGCGTCAGGGCCATGCACAAATCCTGTGGAAATGATGCGCGAAGTCTTGCTTAATCCGGGTTAGTGCACACTAATACTTTGAAAATATTTGAGAAAACTCTCGAAAGAACCGTTCTTGATCTGTAGCCAAACGGGGAGCGTTGTTTCATTATTTCGCCCGGTTCCACAATTGAGCACGATGGACAAGAGAAGGCCGCATTTCCGAAACAGCACTTTGTTGCAGAATGTCACATGCGGCGCAGAATCGACACATTTGAAAGTCCCACCGTGCCGCAGACCAACCATATCTCGATCTTCGATCTGCCTGATTCCTCCGTGTTGGACGCGGTTGAACCACGAATGTCACGGGACGAGCCGCCGGAAGCCGGTCTCAGGTTTCGGCGTCGAGCGTTGCGAGGTTCTGGCGGGGTTCCGGTGCGGTGGGGTCGAGGCGGATCGCTTGTTGATATGCGCGGCGGGCGCCTGACTTATCACCTGTTGTATATAGTGCGTTGCCGAGGCCGAACTGCCAGAGCCAATTTTGCGGCCAGCGTTTGGCACCGGCGCGATAGGCGAGAACGGCGGCGGCAGGCTGTCCCGCGCGTTCCAGTCCCGCGGCGGCGTCGAGCACAACGCTTTCGGCGGTCGAAGTTGGAAGCTGGCCGGGTGGCAGGACCACGAGCGCCCAGCCATCGCCGCCTGCCCAGGTGCGTTCGAATTTTTCGAGGGTCATGGTGGTGCGGCTGAGTTGACCGGAGTGGAGCATGACCGCGCCACGTTCGAGGTCGTAGGCGGTGACAACCGCATAATGCCAGACGGGTGCGAAGCTTTCGCCAAGGTTCTGGAAGACGATGACCGGGTGTCCGGCGGCGATTTCAGCCGTCAGGTCATTGAAGCCGGAAAGCGGGACGGCAAGTGCGCCGCGACGGCGGGCGGCTCCGATCATATCTTCCTGAAACGTGCCCTTCGCGCCCGGGCTGAAGGCCATACTGGCGATCTGGGACTGGGTGACGTCCTGTCCCGCCCATTGCAGCGACATGGCGAGTGCCGCCGGTCCGCAATGGAAATCGGCCTGCTCAATCAAGGGCACGCCCGCAACAACGGCTTTGCGCGGCGCGCCGGGAGATGGTGTCAGGTCGAGAGGCGGTGCCGCGCAGGCTGCAAGAGCGAGCGCGGCGACGAGCGCCCTTAGCGCACGCACCGGGTGAAGTTGAACAGCCGGGTGAGGCAGAGAAGGTCGGTGATCAGCAGGATGATGAAGATCAAGCCGAGCGTTCCGACGACGCTCGCACCTGCCTTCTCTTTCTCCGCCTGCTTCAGAAGGCGGGTAAGTTCCGCATCTGACAGGGCGGCGAGGCGGGCTTCGGCCTCATCGGGCGAGACGCCGAGGCGGATCATCTCGTCACGGACCTCGTCCTTTTGCAGCTCGCCCATGAGATAGGCGCGGTCCATCGTGGTGGCGTTGCGCTCGATGGCCGCATCGGTGCTGATCATCTGGGCTTCCGCCATGGTGGCT
>JAUIHM010000013.1 GCA_030432315.1 Alphaproteobacteria bacterium
TCGCCGAATTTGTTTGACAGGCCCATCAGCAGCAGGCCGCGCAGCCGCGACTGCAGGTTTTCTTCGGTGAGATCCTGCGGAAGGTCGCCAAAGAGCGGCGCGAGCGTTTGAACCACTGCGGCCCGACCGGCCTCAATTGGCAGCGTATCCAGTCTGCAACCAAGCAGGTCCGCGACGCCCGCCGCGTCCTCCAGGCTGTGCGTGGAGGTAAATTCGGACGGCAGCATCACGCATCTGACATTACTCGGGCCTAACGCATCAGCGGCGATCGCTGCAACCAACGCACTGTCGACCCCGCCTGATAGACCCAGAACCACCTTCGAGAAGCCGGTCTTTCGCGTGTAATCCCGGAGGGCCATGACCATGGCCCGGTAATCCTGCTCCGTAACGTCTGGATGGACTGCCCGCGGCCCCGGCTGCGCGCGCCAGCCCTCTGATGTTTCGACGAAATCCACATGGGCCGTCATCTCATCGAAAACCGGAAGCTGAACCGCCAGATCCCCTCCGGGATTGAGTACGAACGAGCCGCCGTCAAAAACCTGATCATCCTGACCGCCAACCATGTTCAGATAAACAAGTGGCAACCCGTTCTCGACCACCCTCGACACCATGTGGTGAATGCGGACATCAAACTTCCCCCGGCGGTAGGGAGAACCGTTCGGTACCATCAGAATGTCTGCGCCGCTCTCGGTCATCGCTTCGGCGACATCCGGATACCAGCTGTCCTCGCAAATCGGCGTTCCCATACGCAGCGGTCCGATGGCAAACGGACCAGAAATCGGTCCGCGCTCGTATAGACGCTCCTCATCGAAAACATTGTAGTTGGGCAGATGGTGTTTGCGAGCATAGCCCAGCACGGCACCGGACTTCAAAATCGCGTAGACGTTGTAGACTTTGCCATCCTCGATCACGGGCAATCCAATCCCAAGAGGCGGTCCCTCGGCGCAGTGTTTCGCAAGTTCGAGCAGTTCGGTCCAAGCGTCGGCGCAGAATGCAGGCTTCAGGACCAGGTCCTGGGGCTGGTAGCCGACAAGAAACATTTCCGGAAGGGCAACAAAGTCGGCGCCCGCCTCAACACCTGCCCTGTGAGCCGCCTGCGCCTTGCGTCGATTTCCGGCCAAATCACCCATTGTCGGGTTCAGTTGCCCCAGCGTAATCCGAAATTTCCCGGGCATTGCAGTCTCCGCCTGCCGTGTGTCACGGTCACCGCATACAGGTCCGACGCCGCAGAGTGCAAGGTGCCAGAATTGACCCGCCGGGCAATAAGGCATTGTGGCGACACCAAAGGATTCGTAAGTTCTGGCAAAATGTACCGCCCGAGTACGCAGACAGGGAGACCGGTGTGAACCAAGCAGCCCGGATAATTGCCGCTTCGATGTCTTTGTTTCTGTGCCCGGTTGCAACGGGCGCGCAATCCGCCGTGCTGACAAAACAGTATGACAACGGTGGCGTCTACGAGGGAGAATTCCTTGACGGGCGGCAGCACGGAACCGGAACCTACACTCTCCCAAACGGTTACACCTACACCGGCGATTGGGTCGAGGGACGGATTGAAGGAACCGGTCGTGCCGTCTTTCCCAATGGCGCGGTCTACGAGGGTACGTTCGTGAACGGCCGACCGGACGGTACCGGTAAAATCACTTTTGCCGATGGCGGAACCTATGTCGGGAGCTGGAAAGACGGGCAGATCCACGGCCAGGGAATCGCGGCCTACGCCAACGGAATGCAGTACGAAGGCACCTTCACCAACGGCGAACAGGATGGCACCGGCACTCTGAAGGGGCCGGACGGGTATCAATACGAAGGGGAATGGGTCAACGGCGTCAAGTCCGGCAAGGGCCGCATCACCTACCCCGACGGCAGCGAATACCAGGGTGGCATGGCAAACGACCTTCCCGAGGGAACCGGTGCGCTGTCCGCGCCGGACAAGACCCGCTATGAAGGCGCCTGGGTCGCCGGGAAAATTTCAGGCGAAGGTACACTTGTTCAGCCGGACGGGGAAATATACGAGGGAACTTTCGTTGACGGCCGCAGGGAAGGGTTCGGTCGTTCCACCTCCGCCAATGGCGATGTCTACGAAGGTGGCTTCGTCGCCGACAAGCGCGAAGGCGCCGGCACGCTGACGTCGACCGACGGGTTTGTCTATACCGGGGACTGGGTTGACGGCCGTATCGAGGGCCAGGGGAAAACAGTCTACCCGGATGGCACGGTCTACGAAGGCTCGTATCAGAACGGCGCACCGCACGGCCAGGGAACGATAACCTATTCCGACGGTTCCTCCTTTATCGGCAGTTGGCAAGCGGGGGTGATTTCGGGTGAGGGAACGGCGCGCTACAGCAACGGCCTGACTTACGAAGGTCAGTTTATCGACGGTCGCAACGAGGGAAAAGGCAGGCTCTATTCCGAGGAAGGCTATTCCTACGACGGCGACTGGATCGGCGGGCGCCGCCACGGTCATGGGGTTGCCGTATATGTGGACGGAACACGGTATGAGGGTGGATTTGAGGACGGCCTGCGGTCGGGTCAGGGAATCATGACCATGCCCTCAGGTCACAGGTTCGAGGGAACTTGGAAAGACGGCCTGATGAACGGGGCCGGAACGGCCGAATACCCCAACGGAGACATCTACACCGGAAACTTCATTGACGGGCGCCGCGAAGGCGAAGGTCAGATGACCTTTGCGGGAGGACAGGTCTATGAGGGTGCCTGGATAGACGGTCAGCCCTCCGGGACCGGCAGCGCCAGTTTGCCTGAGGCATCGACATCCCCCACCGGTCCGGAAGAACCCGCCACACCACCCGCACAGTGAGAGGTCAGGATTCACTGCGAACTTACCGCAACACCGAAATCCGGGTTCAATTGCCGGATGACGCTTGTCCGAAGGGATTCACGGGATATCTGACGGCCATCAGATAGAGACCCTCGGGCGGCGATACCGGCCCGCAGAAGCTGCGGTCCCGGGCGGAGAGCGCCGTGCCAACACGCCCGGGCGGCCATGCGCCGGCGCCGACCCGCTCCAGTGTTCCGACGATGCTACGGACCTGGTTGTGGAGAAACGACCGCGCCCTCAGTGTAAAACGGTATTCGCGTCCCGCCGGATATGATCGTTCCTCTATGTCGATTGCATCAATGGTCTTTATCGGACTGAGCGCCTGACACATCGTCGAACGGAATGTCGTAAAGTCATGCCGCCCGATCAGATGCGCGGCGCCCGCGCGCATTGCATCGGCGTCGAGCGTCCGGCGCACCCGCCACGCCTGGCCGGCATCATGCACCAGCGGCTGATTGCGGCTGACCAGCCGAAACAGATACTCGCGCTCGATTGCACTGAAACGTGCATGAAACTCCGTGTCCACTGCAGCAACGGCGACCACGGCAACCGGATCATGACGCAGATGCGCGTTCAGTGCCCCTCCGAGCCGGTAGGGATCCCATTCACGCGTCATGTCCACATGGGCGACCTGTCCCATCGCGTGCACGCCACTGTCAGTGCGGCCCGCCCCGGTGACGGGAGGCATGGCAGGATCTAGACAGGCGACCGCCCGCTCCAGGGCAGCCTGGACGCTTGGGTGTCCCTTCTGGCGCTGCCAACCGGAAAATGGCCGGCCGTCGTATTCAATTTTGACCGCATATCTTTGCATGACGCTGCCCGTAACCGCCCTGTCGCCGCTTGCCAAGGCATGACCGTTGCGGCGACCCGATAAAATGACTACCTGTCAGTGGGTTCCAACAGCGAGGACGACCTTTGGTCCTACGACGCATCACCGACACCGTTACCAGGGGGATCGAAGATTCGATCGAAAGCGTCAGCGAAGCGCTGTTTGATCCCGTAATCCGCCTGGGTGTCACCGGTCTGAGCCGCGCCGGGAAGACGGTATTCATAACCTCGCTCGTCTCCAATTTGCTGCACCGGGGGCGCATGCCGCAACTCCGCGCTGCCGCCGAGGGCCGGATTCTTTCCGCCTACCTGCAACCCCACCCCGATCATCGCATGCCGCGTTTTGCCTATGAAGACCATCTGAATGCACTGCTCGGTCCCAATCCGTCCTGGCCGAGCAGTACCCGTTCAATCTCGACGGTCCGCGTATCGATGAGGGTAAGCCAGAGTGGCCTGCTGCGCGGCCTCTCCGGACCACGCACGATCCATCTCGACATTGTCGACTACCCGGGCGAATGGCTGCTGGATCTGCCTCTGATGAGCCAAAGTTACGGTGAGTGGAGCGACGCCGCATTCAAGGCTGCACGCGCGCCCTCCCGCGCAGCCGAAGCAGAGAAATGGCTGGCGACAACCGCCGAAGTCGATGCTGGCCAACCTCTGAATGAAACCGTGGCGAACAGCCTTGCCGGAACCTTCACCGACTATCTCGCCGCGACCCGCAAAGCCGGCCTCTCGAGCGTTGCTCCGGGCCGCTTTCTGATGCCGGGCGACCTCGAAGGCTCTCCCGCACTCACGTTCTCGCCACTGCCAAAACCGGAAAAGCCGGCGTCGGGTTCGCTCTGGCGCACTTTCGAGAAACGCTTTGAATCCTACAAACGGGTTGTCGTAGAACCGTTTTTTCGTGACCACTTTGCGCGTTTCGACCGACAGGTCGTTCTGATCGACACGCTCGGCGCCCTGAGCGCCGGTCCGCAGGCGGTAGAGGATCTGCGCGTCGCGATGTCTGAAATTCTCGCCTGTTTTCGACCGGGCCGGAATTCGTGGCTGTCGCAAATTCTTGGCCGCCGCATAGACCGGATCCTGATTGCCGCGACCAAGGCCGATCACGTGCATCATTCCCAACACGCCCGTCTCGCTGCAACTACCGAATCCATTGTCGCCGCCGCGCGCGACCGAGCCCGCTTCAGTGGCGCAAAAACCGAATCAATGGCGATTGCCAGCGTGCGTGCGACCGTTGAACAGACGATCCAGCGCAACGGCGCCGAAGTAGGCGTGGTACGGGGCCGACTTTCCCAAACCGGCGAATACGCGGCATCGTATCCGGGCGAACTTCCCGCCAACCCTTCAAATCTGCTGCTTCCCGCCCGCAACGGCGATGCGGCCTGGGACGGAACCTCCTACCGGGTTGCCGACTTCGATCCGCCGGTACTCGATCTCAAACCGGACGAAGCACCGCCGCACATTCGGCTGGACCGCGCCGCGGAATACCTGTTTGGAGACCGCCTTTCATGACTCCCCCGGACAGCCCATTCATCATCCCAGCCTCAGATCTGCCGGATCCCGATGCGCTCAACCCGGCGGAGGCGGACGCAATTCCCGACGACATGCCGGAGGGTGCCGCGATGCAGGGCATGTTCAGAACCATGTCCCGCAGGCGCTCATCCCGAATTGGCAAGTGGCTCTGGACGATCGCAGGGGCGCTGTTTTCCCTGATGATTTCCGTCGCCGCGTGGGAATACGTCAACTCGCTGCTCGCCAAATACCCGGCGATCGGCGTGACAGTACTGGTGCTGATGGCGCTGCTCACACTGGCGCTGCTGGTCCAGATCGTCCGCGAGATCCTCGCATGGCGGCGACTTGGTACGATTGACCGATTCCGCACTGCCGCGGCCACAGCCCTCTCCGCCCATGACCTCAGGGCAGCAAAAACGGTGTCGGAAGACATACAGAATTTTTACTTCGGCCGCGAGGACCTGGCCTGGGCGGCCCAAAACCTTGGAGAGCAACGCGATCACATTCATGACGCCGATGCGGTGATTGCCCTGACTGAGCGCACGTTCTTCACTCCGCTCGATGCACTCGCCCGCCGTGAGATCGAAGCAGCCTGCCGCTCCGTTGCCGGGGCAACCGCGCTGATCCCGCTCGCTCTCGTGGACGTCATGGCTGCGATGTCGATGAATGTTCGCATGATTCGCCGCATCGCCGAAGTCTATGGCGCCCGGTCCGGTTTTTTCGGTTCGTTGCGGCTTCTCCGCGCCGTTGTAACACACCTGCTGGCCACCGGTCTTGTCGCCGTAGGGGATGACATGATCGGTTCCGTGGCGGGTGGCGGAGCAATTGCCCGCGTGTCTCGGCGGTTCGGCGAAGGCATCATCAATGGTGCCCTCACCGCCCGTGTAGGTATCGCTGCAATCGAGGTCTGCCGGCCCCTCACCTTCTCCGCCCTCCCGAGACCCGGCGTCTCCGGCATGCTCAGCCGCGCCCTCGCCGGACTTTTCCCGCAAAAAGCAGATTGAACGCCAGATTCCTGACAGGTATACCACCGCCATGTTTCAGGAATTCGGCATAGAGATTCGAATTACCACCCCGGCGCTCTGACATCGTCAGGGCAGCCGGTTGCGCTGTGCGTACTTTTCCCCTTTTGCCAGACGGAATGAATTCGATGAGTGCTGACGCACCTGACTACAAGGATACCCTGTTTCTGCCGAAAACGGCCTTCCCGATGCGGGCTGGCCTTCCCAAGCGCGAGCCTGAATGGCTTGCGCGCTGGGAAGATCTCGGTGTTTACGACCGCCTTCGCGAAACCGCCGACGGCCGTGTACCTTTCGTTCTGCACGACGGACCGCCCTACGCGAACGGCCACCTGCACATCGGCCACGCGCTCAACAAGGTGCTGAAGGATTTCATCGTCCGCTCCCAGCAGATGATGGGCCGCGATGCCCGCTACGTGCCTGGCTGGGACTGTCACGGCCTTCCGATCGAATGGAAGATCGAGGAGCAGTACCGGGCGAAGGGAAAGAACAAGGACGACGTTCCCATTAATGAACTGCGCGCCGAATGCCGCAGGTTCGCAGCGGAATGGATCGAAATCCAGCGTGAGGAGTTCAAGCGTCTCGGCGTCACCGGGAAGTGGGATGACCCGTATCTGACGATGGATTTTCATGCCGAGGCCGTCATCGCCGACGAGTTCATGAAATTTGTCATGAACGGAAGCCTCTATCTCGGCTCCAAGCCCGTCATGTGGTCGCCGGTTGAAAAAACCGCGCTGGCCGAAGCCGAAGTCGAATACGCCGAACACCAGAGTCATACGATCTGGGTGAAGTTTCCGGTTGTCTCCGGCGCGAACGCTCTGGTCGGCACCAGTGTCGTAATCTGGACCACGACACCCTGGACAATCCCGTCCAATCGCGGAGTCGCCTATTCCGGGCGCATTCCCTACGGAGTCTACAGGGTAACCGGTGCGGCCGACGACAACTGGGTTACGGTTGGAGAAACGCTGGTTCTTGCTGACGGACTGGCGGAACAGGTAATGCAGAGCGCGCGCGTGGAAACGTGGGAGCGAATCGGCGACGCGCCCGACTTCGAGGGCGCGGTTCTCCAACATCCGCTTGCGGCGTTGGACCCGTTCTGGTCCTACGAAGTGCCAATGCTCGAGGGCGACTTCGTCACCGACGATGCCGGGACCGGCTTCGTTCACACTGCGCCTTCTCACGGCGCGGACGACTACGAACTCTTCGTCAGGAACGGCCTGACCGACCGAATGACGCACAATGTGCTCGAAGATTCCTCCTTCGCGGACCATGTGCCTTTCTTTGCCGGGCTTCAGGTCTTCGACCGCAAGGGCAAGGAGGGCAAGGCCAATGCTGCCGTCATCGCCAAACTGGCAGAAGCGGGCACCATTGCCGCCCGCGGCCGCGTCAAACACTCCTATCCTCATTCCTGGCGATCCAAAGCCCCGGTGATCTACCGCAACACCCCGCAGTGGTTCGTCTCGATCGACCGTCCGCTCGACGACGGAATGTCCCAACTCGGAGACACGATCCGCCAGCGCGCACTGACGGCCATCGACACCCGGGTCGAATG
Organism: Alphaproteobacteria bacterium; assembly: GCA_030432315.1. Classification (GTDB taxonomy): domain Bacteria; phylum Pseudomonadota; class Alphaproteobacteria; order Rhodobacterales; family Rhodobacteraceae; genus Amaricoccus. Next base: position 7,742 of record JAUIHM010000013.1, read on the forward strand.
GACTCCGCAAACCGGCCGCAACCGGCTGCACGCGATGATGGAAGCACGGCCAGACTGGGTGCTCTCGCGGCAGCGGGCCTGGGGCGTGCCGCTTACATGCTTCATCAAACGCCTTGGCGAAGGCCGGATCGAGATCCTTCAGGACGCAGCCGTCAATGCGCGCATCAAGGCAGAGTTTGAAGCACATGGCGCCGACGTGTGGTTCGAGGACGATGCGAAATCGAGGTTTCTCGGAAAAGACTACAACCAAGATGAATGGGAAAAGGTCACCGACATTCTCGATGTGTGGTTTGACTCCGGTTCAACCCACGCATTTGTTCTGCGAGACCGCGCCGACGGACAGCGCCCGGCGGATCTCTACCTGGAAGGAACCGACCAGCACCGGGGATGGTTCCACTCCTCCCTGTTGCAGGCCTGCGGTACGACCGGTGAGGCACCATACAGCGGCGTGCTGACCCACGGCTTCACGCTGGATGAGAAGGGCATGAAAATGTCCAAGTCCCTCGGGAACACCATCGCCCCCGACGACGTGGTCAAACAATACGGTGCTGATATCCTGCGGCTCTGGGTCGCGCAGTCGGACTACACCGCCGATCAGCGGATCGGTCCGGAAATCCTCAAGGGGACCGCCGACAGCTACCGTCGGCTGCGCAATACCCTGCGGTTCATCCTGGGCGCGCTCGACGGTTTCACCGACACCGAACGGGTCACACCCGACAAGATGCCTGAGCTTGAATGCTACATGCTGCACAGGCTTGCAGAACTGGACCTGACCGTGCGTGAAGGTTACGGCGCCTATGACTTCCAACGCGTGTTCCAGAGCCTGTTCCAGTTCTGTACAGTCGACTGCTCGTCGATCTATTTCGACATTCGCAAGGACGCCCTCTATTGCGACGCCGCCGACAGTTTGCGCCGCCGCTCCGCCCGTACGGTGCTTGACCTGATTTTCCACCGGCTGACCTCGTGGTTCGCGCCGATCCTGTGTTTCACCATGGAAGAAGTCTGGCTCGAACGGTTTCCAGAAACGGGAAGTTCGATCCATCTGATGGACTTCCCCGAAACGCCGTCGGAATGGCGGAACGATGCGCTGAGCGAAAAATGGAACGCCATTCGCCAGGTCCGTCGCGTGGTGACCGGCGCGCTGGAAATTGAACGACAGGAAAAGCGAATCGGCGCCAGTCTTGAGGCTGCACCAACCGTTTATGTCTCCGATCAGACGCGGTTGGATCTTCTGGCCAGTGTTCCGTTTGAAGACGTCTGCATCACTTCGAGCATCGCGCTGAGCACAGCTGCGGCACCCGCATCGGCCTTCCGGCTTGACGGCTTCGACGGAATTGCTGTGGTGTCAGGCGCCGCCGAAGGGAACAAATGTGCCCGCTGCTGGAAAATCCTGCCGGACGTCGGGACGCATAGTCATCCATGCGTCTGCGCGCGCTGCAACAGTGCGCTCAGCTGACATCCTCAACCGTGCGCGGGGGCCTGATCTGCATCAGGATCCCGACGAACAGAAGATAGAGACTGCTCGCGAGCAGCACCTGCGCGATCAGGTCGGGGGGATTAAAGTCCGCTCCGACCGCCCACGCAGCGCAGACCGACCAGATCCCCATGACCGTGAGACTGACACCCCGCCAGCGGACGGTACGAACAGGGTGAATGAACTTCAGAGAGGTGAACTGTGCTGCCGCCAAGATGATGATGATGGCGACGCAAACCCCCGGCGGCGGGTGCAGTACCAGAAGCACAAGCAACGGCATGTGCCAGACGCCCGGGAACCCGGAAAAGGAGTTGTCTTCTGACTTCATTCCCACATCGGCGAAATAGATCACGCCCGTCAGCGTAATCAGCAACGCACAGATCAGTGCCCACGGATCGGGGACAAGATTTGCATAGATCAGGGCATAGGCGGGTATGAATACATAGGTGAGATAGTCAATCACAAGGTCGAGAATTTTCCCGTCCCAATTGGCGGCGTTGAGCTTGGTATCGACCTTCCGCGCCAATGGCCCGTCTATGCCGTCCACGAACAGGGCACAGCCGAGCCAGAGAAACATGACCTTCCAGTCGCCAAACGTCGCAGCCACCAGTGCCAGAAGCGCCAATGCCGCGCCGGATGCGGTCAGCAGGTGGACGGAAAACGCCAACGACTTTTTTTTCATGACCCATCAAGTATTGTGTTTGCCCCGTGACATAAAGCACGATTTTCCGAAATGTCACACCCTTGCCCCGACCGGGTTGCTACGCCATGGTCGGAAAGTCCCACAATGCCGGAAGGTCTTTCCATCATGCGCGAACTGCTCCCGATACTTCTGTTGACCCTCGCCCCAACGCCCCTCTTGGCTGCCGATCTTCCCGATCTGCAGCAGCGTGAAGTCGTCGTGGCCACTGAAAACGCCTATCCGCCGCTTCAGTTTGTAGACCCCGGCACCGGAGAGGCGATCGGCTGGGAATACGATGCGATGGAGGAAATCAGCAAGAGGCTGAATTTCAAACTGGTCATCGAAAACACAAGCTGGGACGCTATGATCCCGGCCGTCTCCGAAGGTCAGTACGACATCGGCATGACCGGCATCACCATCCGCGACGACCGCAGGGAAAAGGTTGACTTCTCCGATCCGTACATGCGCTCAGAAATGTTCATGCTGGTGCGGGCGGACGAGGATCGCTTCGATGACGCCGCCGGGTTTGCCGCCCTTGAGGATGGTCTGGTGGCCGCGCAGGCGGGCACCACACCGTTTTACGTGGCGGTCTATGAAGTTCTTGACGGCGACGAAAGCAACCCGCGCATCAAGCTGTTCGAGACGTTTGGCGCCGGCGTTCAGGCCCTGATGACCGGCGACGTTGACCTGGTGCTGACCGACGGCACGGCCGGCGAAGGATACGTTCGGGCCAACCCCAACGGGCTGAAGCTCGTCGGCGAGCCGCTCGGCACCGAAGAATTCGGCTTTATATTTCCAAAAGGTTCCGACCTGGTCGCCCCCGTCAACGCAGCGATCGCCGAACTGAAAGCTGATGGCACGTTGGACGCACTCAATACAAAATGGTTCCTTGACTGGAAAACGGGTCAATAACATCGGAACGCTGCCGGTGAAGGACGGGAACGGCCGGGACACGCCGGATTTTCCGTGGTGGCTGGTCGCAGCCGCTGCCATCGCAGTCTGGCTGCTGTGGAGAATCATCAGCGACGAAACCTATGGCCAGATCCTGTCGACGCTCTCAAAGGGCATCGCGATAACGGCCTGGGTTACAGTGACGGCATTCGCCCTCGCATCCGCCCTGGGCCTGCTGCTGGCGGTTTGTGTTCTTTCCAGATCGGTAGTTCTGCGACAGTGTGCACGGTTTTACATCGAAATCGTGCGCGGGGTGCCGATTTTGGTGCTGCTTTTCTACATCGCCTTTGTCGGCGCCCCGGCGCTTGTCGTTCTAATCAACACGATTGGCGAACCGTTGGGCTTTGCGGCGGTCAAGACCCGTGACATCTCCCTGATGTGGCGGGCGATACTCGCTCTGACCATTGGCTATTCCGCATTCATAGCTGAAGTGTTCCGCGCCGGAATCCAGGCAGTGGAGGCAGGCCAGGTGGAAGCGGCGAAGTCTCTCGGTCTTTCCGGTGTGCAGCGGTTTCGGCTGATTGTCTTTCCCCAGGCCATTCGGACGATCCTTCCCCCACTCGGCAACGATTTCATTGCCCTGATCAAGGACAGCGCGCTTGTTTCCGTCCTCGGCGTCGCCGACATCACCCAACTGGGAAAGATCTATGCTGCCGGTTCGTTCAAGTTTTTCGAGACATACAATGTCGTCGCCTTCATCTATCTGCTGATGACGGTCGGCCTGTCTTTGGCGCTGCGCGCCCTGGAACGGCGGATGGCGAAACGGCGGCCTAACGCTCGGTGAATTTCAGTTCGATCCTGCGGTTTCGCGCCAGCGCGGCTTCGCTGTCGCCGGTGTCGATCGGTTGAAATTCACCGAAACCTGCCGCGGCGAGCCGGTCTGCCGGAATCCCCCGGGACTCGATCATGTACTTGACCACCGACAGTGCCCGAGCCTGGCTGAGTTCCCAGTTGTCGGCAAACTCGCTGGAGTTTCCAACGGGAACACGGTCGGTATGTCCGTCAACCCGCAGGATCCAGTCCACCTCAGGAGGAATTTCATCCGCAATGTCGAGGATCACGTCGGCGACCCGACCGACCTGCTGCTGCCCTGCCGGTCCGAGCGTCGCTGAGCCTGGAGGGAACAGAACCTCAGAAGAAAAGACAAAGCGGTCGCCAACGACCTGAACACCCTCACGATCCCCAAGAATATCCCGCATCCGGCCAAAAAACTCCGACCGGTAGTTGGCAAGATCTTTGGCCTCCGCCTCAAGGCGTTCCCGCTCGCGCGCTTCGAGTTCCGCGCGGGCCCGCTCCTCCACTGCGACCTTCGCCAGCGCCGCGTTCAGATTCTGCCCGAGCAGTTCGATCTGAACCTGGGACTGCAGATCCTGGGACTGGGCCTCGTCCAGGAGCCCCTGAATTGCATCAAGCTGTCGGCGCAACTCCGCGGTCTGCTGATTAAGAAGCGCAACCTGCTTCTGGCTCTCCGCCGAAACCTGCCGTTCATCCGCAAGCAGCGCCCGGGCCTGCGCCAGCTGCGCCGCCCGCTGTTCTGCTTCAGAAAGGCTCACCTCTTGGGAGGCCTCGAGTGTCTCTTTGGCGGCATTCGCGGCCGCCAGAAGAAGCAGCGTCTCCTCAGCCTTCTGCCTTTCCGCCTCTAGCGACATCGTCATTGCCGTCAGTTCCGCATCCGCATTTGCAAGCCGCTCGCGCAGGGTCTGCGCTGCAGCGGCCTCCAACAGCCGATCAGCCTCGGCATCACTCAGTGCGGTTTGACTTTCGGACAAATCGGCCGCTAGCGTATCGCGGTCGCTTTCCAGAGATTCAACCAGCGCCTCCAGAGCCTCACGCCGCGCCGCCGCCAGCCGTGCGGCCTCCGCGCCCGCATCGATCTCAACCCGTGCCTGCGCTAGCGATCGCTCCAGCGCCTCGTTCGCGCTCAACCGCTCTGCGCTCTCTTCGCGCACCTCCGCCAGCAGGGAGTCCAGATCCGCATTGCGCGCCAAAAGCGCTGCGACCTGGGCCTCAAAATCCAGAATTTCTGCCGCCGCCGCATCGCGTTCCGATGTCAGCGTTGTAACGAGTTCCGCCTGCCGGTCCGCCCGGCTGCGTTCCAGCCCCAGTGCGTCGGCCAGATTGGCCAGCTGCAGCGAGAGCTCATCAAGTTCCCGGCCCTGGCCGCTGATGGTATCCCGCAAAACGAACTGTACGATCATGAAAATCGACAGCACGAAAAACAGCACCAGGATCAGAGCCGTCATCGCATCGACGAACCCGGGCCAGATCGAGGCTGAAAACCGGTTGGCTCCGCGGCGGCTCAGCGGCATGTTCAGAGCCTCCGCTGGCCGGCGATGGCTTTGAGGGTATCGGTCAGTTTGACAATATCCTGGCGTATTTCCGAAACGAGGTCCTGCCGCCCTGCCGCCAGATCCTCCAGAATCCGCAGAACCTGGGTATCAATCGAGCGCAGCCGCGCCCGCGTTTCCGCGTCCAGCTGGCCGGCGTCGCTGTCCTGAGCCGACATCAGATCGCCGACACGCTCCTGCGCCACCGCGATGCGTTCGAGGACCGCCGGATCGATGGGCGTCACCTGCTGACCGGCGAGAACCCGGACCAGTTCCGTCAACTGCAGTTCGATCGCCTCCGACCGCGCTGCGCTGACCTCGACCACTTCCCGCAACCCGTCGATCTGTTCGGCGGTCTGGGCGATGACTGCCAGTACATTTCCGGCCGTCAGTGCCTCTTCACCATCAACACCGACCAGCCCGATCTTGGTGATCGATGAAAGCCATTCCTCGAGCTCACGGAAGAACCGGTTCTGCGCGTGGCTTGCAAACAGCTCCAGCAGACCGACAACAAGTGACCCTGCAAGACCCAGGAGCGACGAGGCAAAGGCCGTACCCATGCCGCCCAACTGATCCTCCAGACCAGACATGAGGTTGTCAAACACCTCGATCGCACTCTGTCCCTCTTTCGGCGCGAGCGAGCGGATTGTGTCGACGACCGCCGGAACCACGGTTGCAAGCCCATAAAAGGTGCCGAGAAGGCCTAGGAAAATCAGCAGGTTGATCAAATACCGCGTGAGGTCGCGCTGCTCCTCTATCCGCGTTCCGACCGAAGTCAGGATAGACTGCGTTGAGGACGACGTCAGCGCACGCCGCGCCCGTTTCTCGGACAGCAGCGCCGCGAGGGACGCCAGCAATCTGGGTGCCTTGGTGAATTCATGACCGGGCCGGTCCAGGGCAAATCCCTCGATCCAGTTTACCGAGGCCGTCAGGCCAAACACCTGCCAGAAGCACGCCAGAATGCCGACGAGAAAAACAAAAAGAATGAAGCCGTTCAGATACAGCGAAGACAGAAAGACCGGAGCGACCGCAGGATAGATCAGTACCGCTCCGGCAGAAACAAGCCCAAGCAACAGCAGCATGAGTACAATCTGCCGAACCGGTTGCGAAAATTGAGGCTCGGCTCTTTGACCTGATGCCATGTTTTTCTTTTACTCCCGCGGCTTCCAATGGCTGACTGTATCCCGTGCCCGAATACATTCCAACCCGACATGCAATGCGTTACTGTCTTCCGCAATGGCAAACATTCCCTTTATGAGCCGAAACTCATTTATCAGCCATAACCCCTGAAAGCTGCCGGGATGTTCGCGCGTCAACCCGCCACCAATCATTACCAAACGTTGCCATTGACCGGTCGGTCAGAACCCGGCGGGACAATGCCCCGTCACGTTCGGAGACCCGCGCACGCGAATGCGACCGATGACGACGCGTTACCTGCAGGGTACGACAAATTTCCTCCGGAATGTGGTATGCCGAAGAGGCCAAGCGGACTAGATGCGCGCCCGCACCAGGTCCGCAAGCCTTGCCAGCGCGGGATCGTTCAGCCCCAGTTCCCCAAGGCTCGCGACGGTGTTCATCAGATATTCTGCATTCGGCCCACGCGGCCCCACCGCGCCCGCAATCACTTCTGCCTGCTGCTCGAGGTTGAGGTCACCGCTGTACTGCGGATGCTTGCGGTTGGTCACATATGTGACGGCCTCCACCACGTTTCCGTCGTCGAGTGCGATGCCGAGCCAGCTTTCCTCATAAGCGTAGGACACCAGCTCCCGAGCGCGAAGATAGTCGAGCGTCGCGTCCGCGGCACCAGACGGCACCCGATAGGCAACTCCTTCGCAGCGCCCGCCCTCCTCCACGTCGAGCGCCAGAACCAGGCCTGGCTTCTCCGGCGTCCCCCGGTAATGGATCGACGTCATGCAGAAGGCCCTCCGGTATCCCGGCAGTGTCGCAAGGCGCCTCTCCGAGAACTCAAATCCGGGATTCCAGATCAGTGACCCGTATCCAAAAACCCAAAGATCGGAGGAGTGGATTTTCTCTGTTCCCATTCCGTCGCCTGCGTTAACACTTCGCGAACCACGCAGGGGTTAAGTCATGCGCACACTGTTGGCAATCGTCATCCTGGCGGCCTTGGGCTGGAGCACCTACTGGTACATTGGCGCGTCCGCCCGCAAGGAGGCGCTGATCTCATGGCTCGAGGAACGACGGGTTGACGGCTGGATCGCCGAAGCATCCAAAATCCGCGTGACGGGCTATCCGAACCGGATTGACGTGATCGTATCGGATCTTTCCCTTGCCGATCCGGACTCCGGCTGGATGTGGATGGCCGAAGAATTTCAGGTCCTCTCCCTGTCCTACAAACCCCATCACATCATCGTCGCGTGGCCTGGCACACAGACCGTCGGCACTCCCTATGAACTGCTTCATCTTAGCGGCGACACGCTGCGCGGCTCGGTCAGTTTCGAGCCCAGCACGGCCCTGACGCTCGATCACAGCACCATCGAAATCAGGAACCTGCAGATCGACAGCGATCTTGGATGGAAAGCCCACCTTGACAGCGCCCTGCTGTCCACCCGTCAGTCCCCGGAAGACTCCGCGGCTCCGTTTTCCCACGACCTGAATATTGAAATCGACGGATTGACGCCGCCGGCAGGTGAAATCGCCGGCGTGGACCGGGCGAGCCTGCTCCCGGGACCCATGCAATCCGCGCGACTCGACGCCACGCTCACATTCGACCGGCCGCTGGACCGGTTCGCGGTAGAGCGCGACAATCCTTCCCTGAACAGGCTGAGGATCGGCAATGTTTCCGCCACCTGGGGCAAACTCGATCTGCGCGGCCAGGGCGACATCGCCGCCGACAGGGACGGCTATGCGGATGGCGAAATCAAGCTGCGCGCCCGGAACTGGCGCGACATGGTTGATGTTGCAGAACAGTCAGGCGCCTTCAACCCGTCAGTCATCAACGCCGTACAGGCAGGGCTCGACCTGATTTCCGTGTTCTCAGGCGGGGGCGACACGCTGACCGTTCCGCTTGAGTTCGGGGACGGCAATACCAGACTTGGTCCGGTGGTTCTCGGAGACGCCCCGCGCCTGCACCGCTGAACTATCTGCAGAACAGCGGGCTGCCGCGCTGACCGAGATCGTAGTGCAGGTGATCCTCGTGAAATCCGTCCGATCCTGGACCGAGGGTCGTCCGGAACGGACCACACGCGCCTGAGTGGATTTCCCTGAGAGCCAATCCATACTCAGGTGAGTTCCAGTCCGAGTGCACACGCACCTGACGCTGGTTTTCCAGAATGAACCCGCTTACGTCGATGGCGCGGCCATGGGCATGCTCCGAGAGTCCGCCGCCGTTCTGGCCGTTCATCCCGCGGCAGGCATAATGCGCGGAAATCTGAATCGTCTCCACATCCGCCCCCGCCCGGGACATCACCGGTTTGACGGTATCTGCCACCCAGTCATTCAGGGCCCGGGCGGTATCGCAGGTGACCGTTGGCTGAGACGACAGGGCCACCCCTGAGACAGACTGGAGCAGAACCGCCCCCTCAACCCCGCAGTCCCCTTCGCCATCGACATTGGGGATGATCTGCCCCTGGATCGACTTCTTGCCGCAGATGGTACCGGTTCCAGAGCCGCCGCCAGATCCTGGAAACGATGCGCTGCTCACGCCGGAGCCGTTCGAGGCGAGTGACCCGCTGGTCGACACCGCTGAGCCGACACCGCAGGCGGATACACTGAAAATCAGGAAAAATCCGGTCAGGCCGCAAAACGTGGGTGTGCGCATCCTCAGCCGTCGCGCTTTATGCCGACACGGCCGAAATCCGGCTCAGGCGTATCCTGGCCTGCTTCGATGATGCCGCGCCGAATGGATCTGGTCCGGGTAAAGTAGCGGTGAAGATGATCTCCGTCTCCGGTCCTTATGGCCCGCTGAAGGGCAAACAGTTCTTCCGTAAACCGGCCGAGTATTTCCAGTGTCGCTTCCCGGTTCGACAGAAACACATCCCGCCACATCGTCGGATCTGAGGCAGCGATGCGGGTAAAATCGCGAAAACCGGCGGCCGAATAGTTGATCACTTCGGTAGAGGTCACCCGGCGGAGATCGTCCGCGACGCCCACCATGGTATAGGCGATCAGATGCGGGATGTGGCTGGTCACGGCAAGGACCAGGTCGTGGTGGTCCGGCTCCATGAGATCCACATTCGCGCCCAGTCGCGTGACGAATTTCGTCAGACGCGCAACTGCTTCCGGACGGCTGTCCGGCAGAGGCGTCAGCAGCCACCATCGGTTGTCGAACAGCGACGCGAATCCCGAGGCTGGACCCGAGTGCTCAGTCCCGGCAATGGGATGCCCAGGGATAAAGTCCACATTTTCAGGTAAATACGGCGCTACCGCGGTCACAACTCCTCCCTTGACCGAGCCCACGTCCGTCAGCGTCGCCCCTGGTGCGAGATGGGGTGCGACCTGTTTAGCAACGGATTCCATCGCTCCGACGGGGACGCAGAGGATGACGAGGTCGGCGCCGGTGACGGCTTCGGCGGGGGTTTCGAACACCTCGCAGAGGCCGAGACGGGTCGCGGTTTCGCGGGAGGCGGCCGACTGGGCGGTGCCGGTGATCCGTGTTTCCATCCCGGCCCGGCGCATCGCGTGGCTGATCGACGAGGCGATCAGACCGAGGCCGACGAGAGCAACGTGCCGATAGGTCATGGGCGGCTTGCCTCCAAAAATTCTTTTTTGTTTCCTGAGACTTCTGACGCCACCTTAACCTCGGCGGCACCAGGAACCGCCTGTGCCGCACCGCCGGTGCAGCCCAGGGCGCGTGCGCTGTTCGGGCCTTCGAAACGCAGGCCGATGGAGGCGGATCGTGTCATTGTGGTCCGGGCCGTTTGGGTCGCCTGTCTCTAGACAGGTTAACGGGCAAATTCCAGTGGCGATCGCATACCCTTCCCGTACCCATTCGATACCCGACCGATACCTACGTTTTCGCCGGAGAGGGAAAGGTTAATGCACCTTCTGCTGCTTCCCGCTCCGTCGATGCAGCGGCGGCCTCAGCCCGGGGTTTCGACCCTTCGGAGCAAGGTCGCCGGTTTTCCCTTCCGGACCGAACTGACGCCGGAACGGTTTGCCAACACCTCGACATGCTGTAGATTGCAGGCCACCGCAACGCATCGGAAAGGAGCGTGCCTGTCATGTTCGAGTCGCTGGTCGACATTGCCTTCCGGCGTGCGCAGGAGGAAGGCGCTCTGGACAATCTGCCGGGTGCCGGAAAACCGATCACGCCGGCCAGTCTGGATGCAGACCCGTTTGCCCATGCCTTCGCAGAGAGCGGGGCGATGACACCGTTTGGCGCGGTTCAGCGGCGGATTGAGGAGGCCCGCACGCGGCTGGCCCGGACAACCGAGCCAGAGCAGCTCCGCGCCATTCAGGCCGAAATCGCCGCGCTGGAGACCCGCAAGGCCATCGAGATGGAGACGTGGAAGCGCTACGGCTGAAACGCGGCTTCGCGGAAGTGTTGCGCCGCGACGGTCGCGGCAGGGCCCTTCGGGCCGCATAGCGGCCGGTCGCGCCGTTTGGAGAATGACTGCCCCCACAGGAGATGCCGGATGCTGGACCTTCGACCGAACTGCGAATGGTGTGACCGCGACCTGCCTCCGGACTCGGCGGATGCGCGGATCTGCACCTACGAGTGCACCTACTGCGCCGACTGCGTCGAGACGGTGCTGCACAATGTCTGCCCCACCTGTGGCGGCAACTTCGTCCCGCGCCCGATCCGGCCGAAAGGCGCACACCGGGAAGGTTTGACGCTCGGATTGGGACACAACCCCGCTTCAACGGAACGGACCCGGAGCCGATGGTCGCGGGCACAGGTTGACGCGATGAGCGCGAGGCTGCGCGATGTCGATCCGGCGGACCGTTAGGTGCCCAAAGGGTAACCTTCCGCCACCGGCGCCGGTGCAGCCTGGTCAGTAGAAACTCTGCGGGTCGATGTCGATGGTCACGCGCACTTTCGGCGACACCTCCGCCGCCGCGACCCAGGCCCGCAGCGCCGGCTGCAGGGTGATGCCCTTGGGCGCCTTGACGAGAAACCGCACCCGGAACCGGCCGCGCACCCGGGCGACCGGCGCCGGGGCCGGGCCGAAGAGATCCGCGCCGGCCCTGCGCAGGATCTCACCCTGGCCGACGAGGGCTTTGGCCGCGTCCCAGGTCAGCGGCTCATCCGGTCCGTTGAGAATGATGCCGGCCAGCCGGCCGTAGGGCGGCATTCCGGCCCGCCGGCGCATCTCGGCCTCCGCCCGCCAGTAACCCTCGTCGTCACCGGTCAGGATCGCCTGGATCGCCGGATGCTCCGGCTGATGGGTCTGGATCAGGGCCAGACCGGGCTTTTCATGCCGTCCGGCCCGGCCCGCCACCTGGCGGACCAGCTGAAAGGTCTTTTCCGCCGCCCGCAGATCGCCGCCCTGCAGGCCGAGATCGGCGTCGATCACGCCGACAAGCGTCAGATGGGGAAAATTGTGTCCCTTGGCCACCAGCTGGGTGCCGATGATGATGTCGGCGCCCCCCTGGGCAATCATCTCGATCCGTGCCTTCAGCGCCCGGTGGCTTTCGGCCAGATCGGAGGAGAGGATGGCGATGCGTGCCTCCGGCCAGAGCCCCACCGCCTCTTCGGCGATGCGCTCGACGCCGGGGCCGATCGCATGCATTTTGCCGACCACCTCGCAGGCGGGGCATTTTTCCGGGATCGGCTTTGTCGCGCCGCACTGGTGGCAGACCAGCAGTTTGCGGAACCGGTGTTCGACCATGCGGGCGTCGCACTGGTCGCAGCCGACCTGGTGACCGCAGGCGCGGCAGATGGTCAGCGGCGCATAGCCCCGGCGGTTGAGAAACAGCAGCGCCTGGTCCCCGGCCGCGAGCCGCCCGTTCACCGCCTGCCGCAGCGGTTCGGAAATCCAGCGGTTCGCCTCCGGTGTATCGACGCGCAGGTCGATGGTCTTCATTTCCGGCAGTTCGGCGATCCCGAACCGTTCGGGAAGATCGAGCCGGTGGTACTTTCCCGCCTCGGCATTGGCCCAGGTTTCCAGCGACGGCGTGGCCGAGGCCAGCACAACCTGGCCGCTTTCGAGCGAGGCGCGCAGCACCGCCATGTCGCGGGCGTGGTAATGCACCCCGTCCTCCTGCTTGTAGGAGCCGTCGTGTTCCTCGTCGACCACGGTCAGACCGAGATCCCGGAACGGCAGGAACAGCGCCGAGCGCGCGCCGACCACCAGCCGGGCGTCGCCGGTCGCCGCCGCGTGCCAGGCGCGGCGCCTGGCGGCCTGGGTGACACCGGAATGCCACTCGGCCGGGCGGGCGCCGAACCGCGCCTCGACCCGGTCGAGAAACTCCACCGACAGCGCGATCTCCGGCAGCAGAACCAGCGCCTGGCGCCCCTCGCGCAGGGTTTCCGCCACTGCCTCGAGATAGACCTCGGTCTTGCCCGAGCCGGTCACGCCCTTGAGCAGGGTGGTGGCATAGGTGCCGTCGCGCACCAGCGCGCAGAGGCTGCGTGCGGCGTCCAGCTGGCCCTCGGAAAGGTCTCGTGTGCCACCGTCAGGATTGAGACGCGGCCAGGGCGCGTCGCGCGGGGCAAGATCGCGCAGGATCACTCCCTGGCTCTCCAGCCCCTTGATGACGCTGGAGGAAACGCCCGCGAGATGCGCCAGTTCGCCTGGCCCGAAGCCGAGATTGCCATATTCGGTGAAGGCGTCCATCACCCGCGCCCGGGCATCGGTCATCCGGTCCGGCTGGCGGTCGGTCAGGCGCAGCACCGGCCGGTCGGCGGGCGGTGCCGCCAGCGCCGGCACCCTTGTCGCCAGCCGCAGCATGTGGGTCAGCGGAGTGATGGTCCAGGCTGCCGCGCGACTGAGAAACTCGCGCATTTCCGGTTTCATCGGCGGAATGTCGAGCACCCGGGAGATGGCGCGCAGTTTCTCCTGCGGAAAATCCCCTGCCCCTGGGCCCCAGACGCAGCCAAGCACCCGGCGCGGCCCGAGCGGCACCTCCACATAGGTGCCGAGCGACACGCCGTCCTCCGGCACCCGGTAGTCGAGCAGCCGGTCGAGGCCTTCGGCGGTCAGCACCGATACGGTTTCACCGGCGGCGAAATCCGGCGGCGGACCGGCCGGCGTGAGGAGATTGAGCTGTTCCATTGCCCCATACCTTGGGATAGTATCCGGCCGAACCACAAGCCCCGAGGCCAATGTGCAGGAGCCAAGCCTATGAAATTTTTCGTCGACACTGCCGATGTGGCAGCCATCCGTGAACTGAACGCTCTGGGACTGGTTGACGGCGTAACCACCAATCCGAGCCTGATCAAGAAATCCGGCCGTGATTTCAAGGAAGTGGTAAAGGAAATCTGTTCCGAGGTCGAAGGTCCGGTCAGCGCCGAAGTCGTCTCCACCGATTATGACGGTATGATCGCCGAGGGCAACAAGCTGGCGGAAATCGCCCCAAACATCGCCATCAAGGTGCCGCTGACCTGGGACGGGCTGAAAGCCTGCCGGACCTTCACCGGCGAGGGCAAGAAGGTCAACGTGACCCTGTGTTTCTCCGCCAACCAGGCGCTGCTGGCCGCCAAGGCCGGGGCGACGTTCATCTCGCCGTTCATCGGCCGGCTGGACGATCTCAACCTCGACGGGATGCAGCTGATCCAGGACATCCGCCAGATCTATGACAATTACGCCTTCGAGACCGAGATTCTCGCCGCCAGCATCCGCTCGGCCAACCATGTGAGCGAGTCGGCGCTGGCCGGGGCCGATGTGGTCACCTGCCCGCCGGCGGTGCTGCAGAGCCTGGTCAAACATCCGCTGACCGACAAGGGGCTGGCGGATTTCGTCAAGGACTGGGAAGCCACCGGTCAGAAGATCTGAGGCAGCGGGAACGGGAGCCGGATTTTGGCATCAACCGATGAGGCCGTGGCGCTGGATCTGAAGGAAAAGATCCTCGCCGATCCTGACATCGTCCTGGAGGACGCGGAACTGATGCGTGCGCTGCTGCAGGCCGACCGCAGCAGCGCCGGACGCAACGTGGTCGATCTGCGCGGGGTGCTGGTCGACCGGCTGGAAGAACGGCTGGACCGGCTGGAGGGTCTGCACCGCGAGGTGCTGGCCGCCGCCTATGAGAACGTCGCCGGCACCAACCAGGTGCACCGCGCCTGTCTCGCGGTGCTGGAGGCGCAGGATTTCGCGGCATTTCTCGACGTGATGACCCGTGAGCTGACCAGCATCCTCGCGGTCGACGTGGTGCGGCTGGGGCTGGAGGCGCCGGCAGCGAAGCCGGGAGCCGGTCTCGGGCCCGAGGGGCCGATGCGCGATACGGTGCTGGCGCTGCCGGACAACGGGGTCGAGACCTACATCACGCAAGGCAGAGGCCTCGGGGCGCGGCGGGTGACGCTGCGGCGGCTGATCAGCGCCTCACCCGACCTCTACGGCGAACATGCGCCGCACATCAAGTCCGAGGCGGTGCTGAAGGTCGATCTCGGCAGCGGCAAGCGCCGGGGGCTGCTGGCGTTCGGTGCGGTGGAGCCGGACCGGTTCCATTCCGACCAGGGGACCGATCTGCTGACGTTTTTTGTCGGCGTGTTCGAGCAGGCGCTGCGCCGCTGGCTGGCATGACCGGGCCCGCGCCCTCCGGGGGGGCGCTCGATCTGATGGGCGAATGGCTTGCCCAGCTTGGCGGGGTGCGCGGCCTCGCCCCGGCAACGGTTGCGGCCTACCGCGACGACGTGCTGAGCTATCTCGGTTTTCTGGCCGGCCACTGGGGCGGTCCGGCGGGACGTGACGCCATCGCTGCCGTTTCCACCTCCGACCTGCGCGCGTGGATGGCGCACGAGCGGGGCCGGGGCCTGTCGGCGCGGTCGCTGGCGCGGGCGCTGTCGGCGGTCAAGAGCTTCCACGCCTGGCTGGCCGAGGCCGAGGGTCTGCCCGCCCCCGCCGTCACCGCCACCCGCGGGCCGCGCCTCAAGGAACGCCTGCCCCGGCCGGTCGCCGCCGGTGCCGCCCGCGATCTGATCGCCACCGTCGAGATGCAGAGCCTGGAGCCCTGGGTTTCCGCCCGGGACGTGGCGGTGGTGACGATGCTCTACGGCTGCGGGCTGCGCATTTCCGAGGCCCTGGGGCTGAAGCAGAAGCACGCGCCGCTGGGCGAAAGCCTGCGCATCCGCGGCAAGGGCGGGCGCGAGCGGATGGTGCCGGTGCTGCCGGTGGCGCGGACGGCGGTCGAGACCTACCGGCGGCTCTGCCCGTTCGAGCCGGCGCCGGAGCGGCCGCTGTTTCTCGGGGTGCGCGGCGGGGCCCTCAACCCGCGCATGGTGCAGAAGGCGATGCAGAACGCCCGGATGCAGCTTGGCCTGCCGGCAACCGCCACGCCCCATGCGCTGCGCCATTCCTTCGCCACCCATCTCTTGGAGGCGGGCGGCGATCTGCGCACCATTCAGGAACTGCTCGGCCATGCGTCGCTGGCGACGACCCAGGTCTATACCGGCGTCGACCAGGCCCGGCTGATGGAAGTCTACACGGCAACCCACCCCCGCGCCCGGGGCTGATCCGGACCGGGCTTCAGGTCCGGGCCGAAACGAATCCGTGCGGAAGTATGGAGCCGCTGCGAATCGTGATACAATTATTCCGACAGCAGCCAATTCGATTCGAGGCTCCGGAAGTAATACCTGCGCCTTTACTGCCGGCAGGCACGTTTCCGGAAAGGCATTACCCGTGCGACGGTCCTGCTGTTCGACTGAAGAACACGGCGGACGTGACGCCGCACGGGACATACGTGGGGGATCATGACAATGCCTAGCGACATTCAGCCGAACGGCACGGGCCGACCCGCATCCGGCCCCGGTGCCACATCGGGAGCGAACCGCAAGGAACCGCCGGAGACAGGCCATACGGGCAATGCCCGGCGCATAACCAAGGGCGAAGCCGATCCGCTCGGCGACATCGTCGAAAAGATCTATGTCTGCACCGACGATTACAGCATCTATTCCGTGGTGCAGGCGGCGAACGATTTCGCCCGCCCGCGCTACTGCCTGAATGGCGACGCGGCAAAATGCCGGGCGATGCGCGCCAAACTGACGCCGATCGTCAAGGAAATCACGGTGATGAACGATCTGGTTGTGGTGATCTACCGCAGCTTCCTGGTCGGACGACGCCGCGAGGTCGAATGGGAGGGGGTGCGGGAACGCACGCTCAACATCACCGCCCGCGCCATGCAGCTCGCGTTCGAGGACAATGCCGAAGAAGCGGAAGAACTGCTGGCCAAGGTCCAGAGCGAAACGGAGAGCCGCCGCGACAGCAAGAACCGGATGCGCTACATCCTCGCGACGCTGTTCGCGCTCGGGGCGATGCTGCTGGTCTGGGGCGCGCTCGATTACGGCGCCAATTATGCGGCGATGGTCGACCGGATCGGCCCGCGGCCCGCCGGATTCTCCGACAAATGGGGCGCGGTCTATCAGATGTTCCAGCCCAACAAGGACTTCAGCATGGTGACTGCGATCTCGCTCGGGGCGCTTGGCGCGTTTTTCGCCGTCTCCTTCGACATCAAGGCGATCCGGGTGCACCACGCGATCCGGGAATTCGAGATGTTCTATTCCGGCTTTGCCCGTATCCTGATCGGCATGATCGCCGCCGGTGTGGTGGTGCTGCTGTTCGATGGCAGATGGATTCTTTCGGGAATCGAAGACGGTTTCAGATCGCCGACGATCTATCTGTTCGCCTTTCTTGCGGGCTTCAGCGAATACTTCGTGCCGAACGCCCTGAAGCAGGTTGAATCGGCCGCAAAGGCCGCGCCGCCTGCCGCCGGCAAACAGTGATACCGGCCGGAAACGGCACCACACCGTTTCCGGCGAATTGCCAATGCGTGTCGATTGTGCTTTGAGGCGGCGCATCCCCGCTGCGCAATTCCCAGTCAGGCTGCCGATGATTGTCCGCGAATACCCGACCGTCCTGAAACTGTTCTGGGTGATGCAGGGATCGGTGCTGCCGCGCATCTACCGCCACATTCTGTTTCTGATCGCCCTCACCGTCGCGATCATGCTGGTGGACAATTTCGTCTGGTCGCTGCCGCATACCTCGATGCAGCCGTTTCTGATGCTCGGCGTGGCACTGTCGCTGTTTCTGGGCTTTCGCAACACCTCGGCCTATGACCGCTGGTGGCAGGCGCGGATGCAGTGGGGACAGCTGACCGCCAGCGTCCGGGCGATCGGCCACGAGACGCGCATCTTCTGCAACAACGACGACCGCCGGGAAATTCTTTGCCTGACCGGTGCCTTCATCCATCTGCACCGGGCCTTTCTGCGCAGAAACAGCGCCCTCGCCGATGACGCGCTGACCTATATCGACCGGGAAACCCTCGAGCGGTTTCAGATGAGTGCCAATCCCGCCAGTGCGGCGCTGCAGGAGATCGGCAACCATCTGGCCGCCATGGCCAAGGACGGACGGCTCTCCGGCTTCGGCCAGCGCGCCTTTACCGACCGGTTGGGGGAGATGGAGCTGTCGCGCACCAGCAACGAGGGGATTTTCAACACCCCCCTGCCCTTCGTCTACTCGCTGCTGGTGTGGCAGACTTCGTTCCTCTACTGCATTCTGCTGCCGTTCGGGCTGATCGAGGCCGCGCACTGGATGGCGCCGGCCTTTGCCGGCATCGCCGCCTACGTGTTTTTCGGCCTCGCCGCCGTGACCGACGAACTGGCCCATCCGTTCACGGCGACCTCTAACGGCCTGCCGCTGGATTCGCTCTGCCGCATGGTGGATATCGGCCTTGCCGAGCAGATGGGCCGCACCCCGCCGCCGCCGCTCGACGTGCGCAACCATTTCCTGTCCTGAAGCCGATTGCGCCGGACGCGGCAATCGGGGCAGAGTGCGGCGGAACAGGCCGAACCGACCGAATGGAGGCAGAACCATGACATTCCCGACACGCAGCCTGATCCTGGCCGCATCGCTGCTGCCGGCTGCCGGCCTTGCGCTGCCGGCAGCGGCCCAGACCGCGGTGCGCTGTTACGGCGTCGCCCTTGCCGGGCAGAATGACGGCCTGGACGACAGGGATGCGCCGAAAACCAGCCAGGTCGACTGGCAGGGCAATGCCTTCGTGATGCTGCCCCAGGCGCAGTGTCTGCGCATGGCGTTGCCGGTCCAGCCCGATGGCACGCCGCGCCGGGGGGCTGTCGAACCGCTGGCCCGCGACGCGCCGCCGTCGTAACCGGACCGGCCGCGGGTCAGTGGAACTCGCGGCAGACCACGGGATCGATCGCGTCGTAACCGCGGGCGAAGGCGGCCTCGCGGGCGGCGCCGTCCTTGAGCAGGAACGGGCTGAGGGTCGGCTCGCCGTTGATGCCGCTGCGGGCGATTTCGCCGGTGATCTCCTGGGCCTTGCTCAGCAGGCGGGTGTAGAATCCGGCGGGAATTGCACCGACCCGGCCCTCGGCCATGCCGGCCCAGACCCCGGCGAGACAGTCGGCCTGCAGCACCCGTTCCCGACTGAACGCATCCTCGCCTTCGGCGGGGATCAGGCCGGCACCGTTGCTGTTCTGAACATGGCTGGCGATGATCCGCGCAACGACGATCGCCGTGCCCAGTTCCGCGTCGCGGTACATTTCCCCTTCGAGCGTGTCGAGGAACGCGAGGTCAAATCCGGCGACATCGTCCTTCGGGCAGTAGAACGGCCCGGTGGCCGCGCCGGCGCCGATACAGGCCGAGGGCTGGGTCCGGGTAAAAAACACCAGTTCCGCCGGTTTGGGTTCGGCACGGCCGCGGGCGTTGTAATAGTTGGTCCAGCTCTGTTCGGCGTCGTCGAACACCACCTCGACCCGCCGCGCGACAATGGCGGCGCGGGCGGGATTGAGCGGCGGAATTGCCATCGGCACCACGTAGCGGATCAGCAGCTGCCAGGTCACGGCAATCGCGGCAGCGGCCAGGGACAGGGCGATCAGCGTGGCGATCAGCGTCCGCCGGGTCCGCTTCGGGTTTCCTGGGTCTTCTGCGGTCAACTCAGTCATGCGGTGCCGTCTCGCTGCTCACGTTTTCACCAAAGCATGATCCCGAGCCAAACCGACTTGACGCGAAGGACCGGGCGTGATGCTTGAAGCCGGAGTATCAGTGCAAGGTGTAAACGAAGTGCTACGCAGACTGTACGACTGGACCATGTCCCTCGCGGAATCGCCGCATGCACTCTGGGCCCTCGCGCTGGTCAGCTTCGTTGAAAGTTCGTTCTTTCCGATCCCGCCGGACATCCTGCTGATCCCTCTGATCCTCGCACGGCCGGACCGCGCCTGGCGGATCGCCGGGATCTGCACCGCCGCGTCGGTGCTTGGCGGGGCGTTCGGGTATTTCATCGGCTGGGGTCTGTTTGAACAGCTCGGCCAGCCGATCCTGAACTTCTACGGCAAGGGGGCGCAGTTCGAGGAATTCGCGAACACATACAATGAATGGGGCGCCTGGGCGGTGCTGATCGCCGGGGTGACGCCGTTTCCGTACAAGGTCATCACCATCGTTTCCGGCACCACCGGACTCAATTTTACCGTGTTCATGGTGGCGAGCGTGATTGCCCGCGGCCTGCGGTTCTACGTCATTGCCGCGCTGCTGTGGAAATTCGGGCCGCCGGTGCGGACATTCATTGAAAGGCGGCTCGGTCTGATGTTCAGCATCTTTGTCGGCTGTCTGGTCGGAGGATTCGTAGTGTTGGGAATGCTGCATTGAACGGGTTGCAGCGCGCCTCCCTTGGCGCCGCCGCGGGGTCGCTGGCGCTGCTGCTGGGGGCGCTGGCGTTTCAGTATCTCGGCGGGCTTGCCCCGTGCCACCTCTGCATTCTGCAGCGCTGGCCACATCTGGCGGCGCTCTTTGTGGCGGGACTGATCCTGCTGGTCCCGGCGCGGGTGCTGGCGCTGTTCGGATGTGCCGCGGTGCTGGTCAGCGCGGCGATCGGCTTTTACCACACCGGGGTCGAACGGGCCTGGTGGGCGGGACCGGACAGCTGTACCGCACCGGGTGCGGGCAGCCTCAACGCTTCCGATCTGCTGGATCAGCTGCTCGAAACGCCGCCGGTGCTCTGCGACCAGGTGGCGTGGCAGATGTTCGGCCTGTCGATGGCAAGCTGGAACGTCCTCGCCTCGCTGTTTCTCGCATGGCTTTGGTACCGGGCCTGGAGCGTTTCCGACTGATCCGAAACGGTCATGCCTCGAGTTCGGCATCCCAGTAGAGGAAGTCCATCCAGCTGTCATGCAGATGGTTCGGCGGGAATTTCCGCCCGGTATTCTGCAGCTGCTCCGGTGTGGGGCGTACCGGCTTGCGGCGCAGATGAAGCCCCGACTGTTTCAGGGTCCGCGACCCCTTGTGCAGATTGCAGGGGCCGCAGGAGGCGACGACGTTCTCCCATGTGGTGCGGCCGCCGCGGCAGCGGGGCAGCACATGGTCGAAGGTCAGGTTGTCCTTCGCACCGCAATACTGGCAGCAGAATTCGTCGCGCAGAAACAGGTTGAACCGGGTGAAGGCGGTCGATTTCGCCGGCCTGACGAATTCCTTGAGCACCACCACCGACGGGATGCGCAACTCGACGGTCGGGGAATGCACGACCTCATCGTATTCCGCGAGAACCACTACCCGGTCGAGGAAGGCAGCCTTGACCGCGTCCTGCCAGGACCACAGTGACAGCGGGAGGTAGGAAAGGGGCCTGTAATCCGCATTGAGGACCAGTGCCGGATGGTCGCGCAATGCGCCGGGCTGCCGGATGAAACTTGGCGTATGTGTGCTTTGCAACATGCCTTCTCCGTTCAACGGGGGCAGAGCGGAAGCATCGGTAGTCTGGAGATGCCGCTCAATCCCC
Organism: Alphaproteobacteria bacterium; assembly: GCA_030432315.1. Classification (GTDB taxonomy): domain Bacteria; phylum Pseudomonadota; class Alphaproteobacteria; order Rhodobacterales; family Rhodobacteraceae; genus Amaricoccus. The sequence continues at coordinate 29,016 of JAUIHM010000013.1, forward strand.
GTAGTGACTATATCTCGTCCATGAAACCAATCAATACCCTGGATAAGGGCATGCGGCTGCGCGCCACCGCAACCTAGCGGGATCATGGCACAGTTTTGTGACGGAGTATCCTCACATTTCGCTAATTTTTTCCTGCTGCAGCGCCAAACTGGCGGTGGATGAACTGCAGCGCGAGACCGAGCCCGTCCGGCGCGATGCCATGGGCCGTCCCCTTCGAGACATGGGTATAGGTTTCGACACCGGCAGCCACCAGCGCATCGGCGGCTTCGGCGAGATGGGCGATCGGCACCACCGGATCCTGGTCGCCGTGCACCAGCAGCACCGGCGGCCGGCTCAGGATGTCCACCGCGAGTTTTTCCGGTGCCAAAAGACGCCCCGAAAAGCCGACGATCCCGGCAAAGGCGGCGCTGCGGCGCAGGCCCACATGCAGTGCCATCATCGTGCCCTGGCTGAAGCCGACCAGAACCGTGCGGTCCGGGGCGGTGCCCTCCGCGGCGATCCGGTCGAGGAACCGGCCCAGAAGCTCTGACGACCGCTGCAGCGACACGCCGGCCGCCACCGGGTCCGAACCGTCCATGTGCGGGATCGGAAACCACTGATGCCCCATCGGATTGCCGGCACAGCTTTCCGGCGCATTCGGCGCCATGAAGGCGGTGTTCGGCAGATGCTGCGCCAGCGGATCGGCCAGACCGATCAGATCCTCGCCATCGGCGCCGTAGCCGTGCAGAAAGATCACCAGGCTGTCGGCATTTCCCGATGCCGCAGGCCGTTCCGGTCCGGTCAGTTCGCTCATTTAATTTTCCCCGTCCTGCTGTTCATGGCACATTGCATGAGGCCGTTAGACCACCCGAACCCCCGAAGGTCACCCGGTTTTTCGGGCGCGGCGCCGGTTTTGCCGCCGGTTCGGGACATTCGGGTTGAACCGCGCCTGTCCTGGCCCTAGGTCTGCTGACAGCACAGGGGAGAGGCGACGATGCATTACCGACGACTTGGAAAAACCGGATACCAGGTGTCCGAAATCGGCATGGGCTGCTGGCAGTTCGGCGGCAATTTCGGCACGATCGACGACAGCGTCTCGCAGGCGACCATGGACGCGGCCCATGCCGCCGGCGTCACCTTCTGGGACACCGCCGATGTTTACGGCGCCGGCCGCAGCGAGCGGCAGATCGGCATCTGGCGGCAGCGCACCGGCGGCGACCCGGTGATCGCCACCAAGGTCGGACGCTCGGGCGACCTCTTTCCCGGCAACTATGACGAAAGCGCAATTCGCCGGCATCTCGAAGAAAGCTGCGAGCGGCTCGGCCTCTCCTCCCTGCCGCTGATCCAGCTGCACTGCGTGCCGCCCGCGGTGCTCGAAGACGGCTCGGTTTTTGCCATCATGGACAAAATGCAGTCCGAAGGCCTGTGCCAAAACTGGGGGGCCAGCGTCGAGACCATCGCCGAGGCGCAGACCTGCCTGAAGCAGCCGGGCCTCGCGACCCTGCAGATCATCTTCAACCTCTATCGCCAGAACGCCGCCTGGGATCTGTTCGATGCCGCCGAGAGCGCGGATGTCGGCATCATCGTCCGCCTGCCGCTGGCCAGCGGTCTGCTGACCGGAAAATTCGCCGCCGATCAGACCTTTGCCGAAGACGATCACCGCAACTACAATGCCAACGGCGAGAAGTTCTCGGTCGGGGAAACCTTCTCCGGCATCGAACTGGCCAAGGGAGTCGAGGCGCTGGAGCACCTGCGGCCGCTGGTTCCCGAGGGCATGAGCCTCGCCGATTTCTCCCTGCGCTGGATTCTCGACCACCCTGCGGTTTCCAGCCTGATCGCCGGATGCTCCCGCCCCGAGCAGGTGGAGCGCAATGCACGGGTGTCCGATCTGCCGCACCTCACCGACCTCACCCACGAGGCGCTGGAGAAGGTCTACCGCGACGAGATCGAACAGCTGGTGCGCTGCCCGATCTGACCGGCGGCGCCGTGCGCCGACCGCCGCCCCGCGCGCGCTCAGGTCACGACGTGCGGGGCGCTTCGGCGACGCCGGTCGGCACCGGGATGCCCTCAACCAGGTCGTCGAGAAACAGGCTCAGCAGTTCGGCACGGCCGGACACACCGGCCTTGCGGTAAACGGCGGAGGTCTGGGCCTTGACCGTACCCTCGCGGGTGTTGCGCATCGCCGCAATCTCGCCGTTGCCGACCCCCTTGATTGAGAGGATCGCGACCTCCCGTTCCGAGGGGGTCAGGCCCCAGCGGTCGAAGTTCTGCTCCATGATCGCGTGAAACGCTCCGGTCGCGGCATCGAGCTGCCGTTCGACGCTGTCGTTGCGCCGGATAAGCCGGGCCATGCCGTAAAGCGTGATCGCGGCGCCGGTCCAGAGTGCCAGGACCGCCAGCGCCTCGATGCCGAAATGAATCCGGCCCTCGCTTTCCATGACGACCTCGCCGAGAAACGCCGTCCCGCAGCCGATCTGCAACGCGGCAGATGCGAGAAACACGGGACGGTGGCCGACGCCTGGAGCGCGGGGTAGGATCATTTGGCCGGACCTCCGGGAGGCTGAATTACTCCTTCTGCCTCTTTAGGCCGGTGACCATGGCGCGGACAAGGTTCTCCCGGTGCCGCAAACTGGCCCAGACCACGCCGCCGACATGCAGGCCGACGAGAACCAGCGCAAGATTGACCAGGCCTTCGTGCAAGCCGTGTACCCAGTCCTTGCCCCAAAAGGCATCGAGACCCATCATCCAGCCGCTGAGGCCGATCCCGGCCAGGGTCAACATCAGCGCGACCACCATCGCCCCGCCCGCCGGGTTGTGGCCGAGGTGCCGCTCCTCACGACCGGCACGCATCGCCCGCAGGTATCCAAGGAGCGACTTCGGACGCGGCACGAAATCGGTGAACCGCGCATTGGGCGTGCCGACAAATCCCCAGACAATCCGGATCGCGAGAATGCCCATCAGCGTATAGCCGAGGGTTTTGTGTAGAAGGCGCGGCTCTTCGAACAGCAGCGCTAGGGTGAACAGCACCACCGTGGACCAGTGAAACACCCGAACCACAATGTCCCAGACCCGGATCATGTGGGCGGGCGCACCGGGAGCCACGGCGGCTCCCGCTGCGGCCACGGTCAGCTCTCCTGGCGACCGATTTCAGCGCCGGTAGTCGGGCTGAAATAGATCTCGACGCGTTTGCCGTCCTGGCGGCCGTAAATCTCGAAACACTTGCCACCATTGGTCTTGGCATTGGCGACCTCGCCGCCTGCCTCCTGAAAGGTCTGGACAACGTCATCGAGTGTCACCTTGACCGCCATGCCGGAACAGTCGGGTTCCGCCAGCGCAGGCAGGGTGAATGCCGCGAATGCGGCAGCGGTGACCACGGGAATGAATTTCATCTTTGCTTTCCTCAGCTTGACCGGCGCACCCAGTGTGGGCCGGTCAAGCTGACCTGGCGCTTCGCCCCGGGGCCGACCATTGGCTTTAGGCTTAGATTCCAGCACCTAAACCGCAGTTTACGACGCGGCGCGGCCAATTTCGCAAAGCCGGCGCGGCCGGGCCAAAAAAAAGCGCGGGCAAACGCCCGCGCATTTCAATCCGTCTGATTTATGCGGCTCAGCTGATCCGGCTCAGCAGCGCATTGACGCTTTCCTTGGCATCGCCGTAGTACATCCGCGTATTTTCCTTGAAGAACAGCGGGTTTTCGATCCCGGAATAGCCGGTACCCTGGCCGCGCTTGAGCACGAAGGTCTGTTTGGCTTTCCACACTTCCAGCACCGGCATGCCGGCAATCGGTGAATTCGGGTCGTCCTGGGCGGCAGGATTGACGATGTCGTTGGAGCCGATGATGATCGAGACGTCCGTGGAGGGGAAATCTTCGTTGATCTCATCCATTTCCAGCACGATGTCATAGGGCACCTTGGCTTCGGCCAGCAGCACGTTCATGTGCCCAGGCAGACGGCCCGCGACCGGATGGATGCCGAACCGCACTTCCTTGCCCTTGTCGCGCAGGCGTTTGGTCAGTTCCGACACCGCCTGCTGCGCCTGGGCGACCGCCATGCCGTAGCCCGGAACGATGATGATGCTGTCGGCCTCGTCGAGCGCCGAAGCCACGCCGTCGGCATCGATGGCGATCATCTCGCCTTCGATTTCCTGGGCAGGGCCCGTCGTGCCGCCGAAACCGCCAAGGATCACGCTGACGAACGAGCGGTTCATCGCCTTGCACATGATGTAGCTGAGGATCGCACCGGAGGAACCGACCAGCGCACCGACCACGATCAGCAGGTCATTGCCGAGCGAGAAACCAATCGCCGCCGCGGCCCAGCCCGAGTAGCTGTTGAGCATCGACACAACCACCGGCATGTCCGCGCCGCCAATGCCCATGATCAGGTGATAGCCGATAAAGAGCGCGGCCAGCGTCATCAGGAACAGCGGGAAGAATCCACCGGAGTTGAAATACCAGATCAGGCAGATGGCAGAGAGCGCCGCCGCGCCGGCATTGAGCAGATGCCCGCCCGGCAGCTTTTTCGCCGCCGAACTGACCTTGCCCGCCAGCTTGCCATAGGCGATCACCGAACCGGTGAAGGTCACCGCCCCGATAAAGACGCCGAGGAACAGTTCAACCCGCAGGATGTTGACCTCGACCAGGGTCTTGTGCGCCAGCAGACCGGCAAAGCCGTCGAGCGTCGCCCGGGCGGCATCGTCCATCGCCAGCACCCGCATCAGTTCGAAATGGGCGTTGTAGCCGACGAACACCGCCGCCAGACCGACGAGGCTGTGCATCGCCGCCACAAGCTGCGGCATTTCGGTCATCTGCACCCGCTTGGCGACGACGAAGCCGATGGTACCGCCCGCGGCCAGCAGCAGCAGCGACAGCAGCCACAGGCCGGAGCCTGGTCCGATCAGGGTCGCCGCCACCGCCAGCGCCATGCCGACAATGCCGTACCAGACCGCGCGTTTTGCGCTCTCCTGGCCCGAAAGCCCGCCGAGCGAGAGGATGAAGAGAACGGCCGCGACCACATAGGCCGCCGTGGTGAATCCGAATTCCATGTCTCTGCCCCCTGCTTACGACTTCTGGAACATGGCGAGCATGCGCCGTGTCACGAGGAAACCGCCGAAAATGTTGATCCCGGCCATGAACACCGACAGGCCCGCCAGCAGGATCACCAGGAACGAGCCTGAGCCGATCTGCATCAGCGCGCCGAGAATGATGATCGACGAAATCGCGTTGGTCACCGCCATCAGCGGCGTGTGCAGGCTGTGCGCCACCCCCCAGATCACCTGGAAGCCGACAAACACCGCCAGAACGAAGACGATGAAATGCTGCATGAAACTCGCCGGGGCGACGAGGCCGACCCCGAGCAGAATCGCCGCACCGACTGCGAGCAGCGTCACCTGCTGTCTGGTCTGTTTCTGAAACGCCGCGACCTCCTGGGATCTGCGTTCAGCCGGCGTCAGTTCCTTCGGTTTTTCCTTCGGCTTCTGCGCCGCGATTGCCGCGACTTTCGGCGGTGGCGGCGGGAAGGTAATCGCCGCCTCATGGGTGACGGTCGCGCCGCGGATCACGTCGTCTTCCATGTTGACGAATGGCACGCCGTCTTTCTCCGGCGTCAGGTCATCCATCATGTGCCGGATGTTGTTGCCGTAGAGCGTCGAGGCCTGGGCGGCCATCCGGCTCGGGAAATCGGTATAGCCGACGATTGTCACACCGTTTTCGCTGACGACCTTCTGGTCCATCACCGTCAGGTCACAGTTGCCGCCCTTTTCCGCCGCGAGATCGACAACCACCGACCCCGGTTTCATGGCGAGAACCATGTCTTCAAGCCAGAGTTTCGGCGCATCCCGGCCCGGGATCAGTGCCGTGGTGATGACGATGTCCATCTCCGGAGCAAGCTCGCGGAATTTCTCCAGCTGCTTTTCGCGGAATTCCGGACTGGAAGGCGCTGCATAGCCGCCGGTCGCGGCGCCGTCCTGCTGGGCCTCCTCAAAATCGAGATAGACAAACTCGGCGCCCATGCTCTCGATCTGCTCGGCCACTTCGGGCCGCACGTCGAAGGCATAGGTGATCGCGCCAAGCGAAGTTGCCGTGCCGATCGCGGCAAGCCCCGCCACACCTGCACCGACGATAAGCACCTTGGCCGGGGGAACCTTGCCCGCCGCCGTCACCTGGCCGGTGAAGAACCGGCCGAAATTGTTGCCCGCCTCGATCACCGCGCGGTAACCGGCGATATTGGCCATCGACGAGAGCGCGTCCATCTTCTGCGCCCGGGAGATGCGCGGCACCATGTCCATGGCGATGGTGGTCACGCCACGCACACTCAGGCTTTCCAGCAGGTCGGGGTTCTGCGCCGGGGCGATGAAGCTGATCAGCGTCTGACCTTCGCGGGTCTGATCCACTTCGGAGGGTTCCGGGGCACGCACCTTGACCACCACATCGGCCTTCGCCCACAGCTCGGCAGCAGTGGGAACCACCTCGACACCGGCCTCCCGGTAGGCGTCATCGGAAAACCGCGCCCCGGCCCCGGCCCCGGATTCGACGACGCACTGATAGCCGAGTTTTGCCAGCAGCTGGGCCGACTGCGGCGTGAGCGCCACGCGGGCCTCGCCTTCATGTATTTCCTTTGGCGCTCCAATGATCATCCTGATCCCCTTCTTTTCGCTGCCGTTTCATTGCCGAATTGCAGCGAAATGAACAGCCGATTCGTTCTTCAGGCCCCGAATGCGCGTGTCACTGCGCTTTCGGGGCCGGATTGTTGCTAAAAGCGGCGTATCGCCGGCAGATTTTTCCGTCACTTCTTCTTTTTCGGCGGCATGAGGTCGGTGATCGTGCCCTCGAACATTTCCGAAGCGAAATTGACGGTTTCCGACAGCGTCGGATGCGGGTGGATGGTGTGACCGAGGTCCACCGCATCCGCGCCCATCTCGATTGCCAGTGCCACTTCGGCGATCAGTTCGCCGGCATTGGTGCCGACCATCGACGCGCCGATCACCCGGTCGTCTTCCGGATCGAACAGCAGCTTGGTCATGCCGTCGGTGCGCCCGTTGGACAGTGCCCGGCCCGATGCGGCCCAGGGGAACACGCCCTTTTCGTACTTGATCCCCTTGGCCTTGGCTTCGGTTTCCGTCAGTCCGACCCAGGACACTTCCGGATCGGTATAGGCGACCGACGGAATCACCCGCGCATCGAACACCCGTTTGTGCCCGGCGCAGACCTCGGCGGCCACCTTGCCCTCATGCACCGCCTTGTGGGCGAGCATCGGCTGGCCGACCACGTCGCCGATGGCGAAGATATGCGATACGCCCGTGCGCTGCTGACCGTCTACGGCGATGAAGCCGCGCTCGTCCACCGCAACCCCGGCGGCCTCCGCATCGATCAGCTTGCCGTTCGGACGCCGGCCGACCGCGACCAGCACCCGGTCGAAAATGTCGGTGCTGGAATTGCCGTCCGCATCCTCGAACGTCACCTTCAGCCCCTTCTTCAGGGCCTCCACCGCCGTTACCTTGGTCTTGAGCAGAATGTTTTCGTAGCGTTTGCCGATCCGGGTATGCAGAACCTTGACGATGTCCTTGTCGGCACCTGGAATGATCTGGTCCATCAGTTCGACAACGGTGATTTTCGAACCCAGCGCGTCATAGACACAGGCCATTTCAAGACCGATGATCCCTCCGCCGAGCACCAGCATCCGTTTCGGAATGTCGGCCAGTTCCAGCGCCCCGGTGCTGTCCATCACCCGGTCGTCGTCCTTGGGCAGGAACGGCAGCTTCACCGGCTCGGAGCCTGCGGCGATGATGCACTGGTCAAAGCTGACGGTCTTCCTGCCGTCCGGCCCGTCGACCTCGATCATGTTGGGTCCGGTGAATTTGCCGTAGCCCTGGACCCGCGTCACCTTTCGCGCCTTGGCCAGGCCGGACAGACCGCCGGTCAGCTGCTGGATCACGCTGTCCTTCCAGCTGCGCAGCTTGTCGAGATCAACCTTCGGCGCGGTGAAGGTGATGCCATGCTCACCCATTTCCTCGGCCTCGGTGATCACCTTGGCCGCATGCAAGAGAGCCTTCGACGGAATACAGCCGACGTTGAGGCAGACCCCGCCGAGATACGGGTCCTTCTCGATCAGCACCACCGACAGACCGAGGTCCGCCGCGCGGAACGCTGCCGAATACCCGCCGGGGCCGGAGCCGAGCACCACCAGTTCGCCGTGAACGTCGCCCTTGCCCTTGGCCGTTCCGGTCGCGGCAACCGCCGATACCGGTTTTGCGGCCTCGGCTTTCGGCGCTTCGGATTTGGCGGGTTCGGACTTCGCAGGCTCTGATTTCTCTTTCGCGCCCGCGCCCTCGAACACCATGATGACCGTGCCTTCGGAGACTTTGTCGCCCTCGGCAACCCTGATCTCCTTCACCACGCCCGCAGACGGGCTTGGCACTTCCATCGTCGCCTTGTCGCTCTCAAGCTCCAGCAGCGGATCTTCCGCCTCGACCTTGTCGCCGACCGACACAAGGATCGACACCACCGGTACGTCCTTGAAGTCGCCTATGTCAGGTACTTTTATGTCCATGGTCCCGACCCCTTACAGCATCAGCCGGCGCACGTCGCCGAGCAGGTGTTTCAGGGTGGCGTTGAACCGCGCGCCCAGCGCGCCGTCAATCGCCCGGTGGTCGAACGAGAGGCTCAGCGGCTGCATCAGGCGCGGCACGAAGGTTTCGGACCCCTTGTCCCAGACCGGAGCCATCTTCGCCCGGGTCAGGCCGAGTATCGCCACTTCCGGCGCGTTGACGATCGGCGTGAAGCCGGTGCCGCCGATGCCGCCGAGCGACGAGATGGTAAAGCTCGCGCCCTGCATGTCCCCGGCCTTCAGCTTGCCGTCCCGCGCCGCCGCCGAGAGACTGCCGAGTTCCTTCGAAATCTCGATGATGCCCTTGCGGTCCGCGTCCTTGATCACCGGAACCACCAGGCCCTGCGGCGTGTCGGCGGCAAAGCCGATGTTGTAGTAGTTCTTCCTGATCAGCTTGTCGCCGTCCGGGTGGATCGAGGAATTGACCTCCCAGTGGGTTTTCAGCGCCGAGACCGAGGCCTTGATGACGAAGGACAGCAGCGTGACACGGTAGCCGTCTTTCTTGGCCTCCGCGTCGAGTTCGCGCCGGTAGGCATCCAACTCGGTGATGTCCGCTTCCTCGTCGACGGTCACATGCGGGATGTTCAGCCAGGCGCGGTGCAGCGACGGACCGGAGATCTTCTTGATCCGCGACATTTCCACGTCTTCGACCGGACCGAATTTCGAGAAGTCGACGGCGGGGATCGGCGGAATGCCCATGCCACCGGAAGCCGGAGCCGCCCCCGGCGCCGCTGCCGGAGCGGAGCTTGCCTTGAAGAAGGCCGTCACGTCCTCGCGCAGGATCCGGCCCTTCTTGCCCTGGCCGTTGATCTTGCTCAGATCGACGCCGAGGTTGCGGGCGAACGCCCGGACCGAGGGCGATGCGTGTACCCTGCCAAATCCCGCGTCGGTCACCGCCGGCGCGGAGGACGTAGCAGCCGGTGCCTTCTCCTCCGTCTTCGCTTCCGCCTTCGGCTCTTCCTTCTCCGCCTTCGGCTCGTCCTTCGCTGCCGGTTTCTCTTCGGCCGCACCGCCTTCGGCGGCATCAAAGATCATGATGACGCTGCCCTGGGACACCTTGTCCCCCTCGGCAACCCTGATCTCCTTCACCACGCCCGCCTGCGGCGAGGGAACCTCCATCGTTGCCTTGTCGCTCTCCAGTTCCAGCAGCGGGTCTTCGGCAGACACCTTGTCCCCCACCGCGACGAGAATGCTGACCACCGGCACGTCCGTGAAATCGCCGATATCGGGTACAGTGACCTCAATTGCCATCTAGTTTGTCTCCTCTCCCTCCACCGTGGTCAGCACGCCAACCTTTCGGGGTATGTGTTGTCTGGCCCCCCGGGATCGGCCCGGGGGTCCGTAACGTCAGGTCCTGCCCTTAAACGAGGCGCGGGTTGGGCTTGTCGCCCTGGATGCCGTATTTCTTCACCGCCTTGGTCAGTTCGGTCTTGGTGACCTTTCCCTGGCGGTAGAGGTCGACCATTGCCGCACCGGCAATGTGATCCGCATCCACCTCGAAGAACCGGCGCAGGTTTACCCGGCTGTCCGAGCGGCCATACCCGTCGGTGCCCAGAACCGTGAACTGCATGCCTTCGGGGACGAAGCCGCGGATCTGCTCGGCGTAGTTCTTCATGTAGTCGGTGGCGACGATCACCGGCCCGTCCACCCCGTCAAGCTGCGAGGTGACGAAAGGTACCTTCGGTTCGGCGAACGGATTCAGCCGGTTGTGGCGCACCGCATCCTGCCCGTCGCGGGCAAGTTCGTTGAAGCTGGTCGCCGACCAGATGTCGGAGGTCACTCCGAAATCCGCCTCGAGCATTTCCGCCGCCCTGATCGCCTGGACGAGAATCGTGCCGGAGCCCATCAGATTGACGTGCTTCTTACCCGGCGCGTCGGTTCTCTTCAGCCGGTAGAGACCCTTGATGATCTGGTCCTCGACCCCTTCGGGCATGTCCGGGTGGCTGTAGTTTTCGTTCATCAGTGTCAGGTAGAAATAGACGTCCTCCTGATCGACGAACATCCGCTGCAGGCCGTGCTGGACAATCACCGCAACCTCATAGCTGAAGGTCGGATCGTAGCTGATGCAGTTGGGGATTGTGCCGGCGAGAATGTGGCTGTGCCCGTCCTCGTGCTGCAGGCCCTCACCGTTCAGCGTCGTGCGCCCCGCCGTGCCGCCGAGCATGAAGCCCCGCGCCCGGCTGTCGCCCGCCGCCCAGGCCAGATCGCCGATCCGCTGGAAGCCGAACATGGAGTAGTAGATGTAGAACGGGATCATCGGCACGCCATGCACCGAATAGGAGGTGGCAGCGGCGATCCAGTCGGCCATCGCCCCGGCCTCGTTGATGCCTTCCTGAAGCACCTGGCCGCTCTCGCTCTCCTTGTAGAACATCATCTGGTCGGCATCTTCAGGGGTATAAAGCTGCCCCTTCGGATTGTAGATGCCCACCGAGCGGAACAGCCCCTCCATCCCGAAGGTGCGGCTTTCGTCTGGTACGATCGGCACCACGTTCTTGCCGACCTTCTTGTCGCGCAGGAGCGTGGTCAGGATCCGCACGAACGCCATGGTGGTGGAAATCTCGCGATCCCCGGTGCCCTTCAGCTGACCGTCGAACTTGTCGAGGCCCGGAATTTCCAGCTTCGGTGCGTCGCGCCAGTGCCGTACCGGGAAATCCCCGCCCAGCGCCTTGCGGCGGTCCGCCAGATAGGCCTTCTGCGCGTTGTTCAGCTTGACGAACGGTGCTTTCGGCAGATCCTCGTCGGAAATCGGCACTTCGAACCGGTCCCGCATCGCCCGAAGCTGGTCTTCGGCCATCTTCTTCTGCTGGTGGGTGGTGTTCTGGCCCTCGCCGGCGGTGCCCATGCCGTAGCCCTTGACCGTCTTGACCAGAAGGCAGGTCGGCTGGCCCTTGGTCTCAACCGCATGTTTGAAGGCGGTGTAAACCTTTTGCGGATCATGCCCGCCGCGGCGCAGCGCCCAGATCTGATCGTCGGTCCAGTCCTTCACCAGTTCGGCGGTTTCCGGGTACTTGCCGAAGAAATGTTCGCGGATGTAGGCGCCGTTCTTCGACTTGAACGTCTGGTAGTCGCCGTCGACGGTTTCGTCCATCAACTGGCGCAGCATGCCGCTGGTGTCCTTTTCCAGCAGTTCATCCCAGCCCCTGCCCCAGAGCAGCTTGATCACGTTCCAGCCGGAGCCGCGGAAATTGCCCTCCAGTTCCTGGATGATCTTGCTGTTGCCGCGCACCGGCCCGTCGAGCCGCTGCAGGTTGCAGTTGACGACGAAGATCAGGTTGTCGAGGCCCTCGCGGGCCGCGAGAGAAATCGCGCCGAGGCTCTCCGGCTCGTCCATCTCACCGTCGCCGAGGAAACACCAGACCTTGCGGTCGGCCATGTCGATCAGGCCGCGGTTGTGCATGTACTTCATGAACCGGGCCTGGTAGATCGCCATCAGCGGGCCAAGGCCCATGGAGACCGTCGGGAACTGCCAGTAATCCGGCATCAGCCACGGGTGCGGATAGGAGGAAAGCCCCTCGCCGCCCACTTCGGAGCGGAAGTTGATCAGCTGCTCCTCGCTGATGCGGCCTTCCATGAAGGACCGGGCGTAAATACCCGGAATAACGTGACCCTGGAAGAAGACCAGATCGCCGCCGTGCTCTTCGGTCCGCGAGCGCCAGAAGTGGTTGAGGCCGATGTCGTACATTGCCGCCGAAGAGGCGAAGGAGGCAATGTGACCGCCGTATTCGGAGCTTTCCTTGTTTCGCCGCACCACCGTCGCCATGGCATTCCAGCGGTTGATGGTTCGGATCCGCCATTCCATCTCCAGATCACCCGGGAACTCGAGCTGATCGTCGGTGGGGATGGTGTTCTGGTAGGGGGTCGTCGCCGAGAACGGCAGCGTCGCCCCGGCGGCACGCGCCTGGCGCACCGCCTGGTCGAGCAGGAAATGCGCCCGGTTGGGGCCGTCGCGCTCGATTACATCCTCAACCGCATCCCGCCACTCCTGGCTCTCGATGGGATCGATATCGTCGGGTATCTGGTCAGTCACGTCTGGTACTCCTCCCCTTTCGCGGTTCTTACGAGAAGAACTGCCCGCCGTTCGGCGAAAGCGTGGACCCGGTGAAGAAGCCCGCGTCGTCGGAGGCGAGGAACACCACCGCGCGGGCGATTTCTTCCGGCTCACCAAGCCGGCCCACCGGAATCTGTGGAATGATGCGTTCGTTCAGAACCTTTTCGTCGATGGCCCGCACCATTTCGGTGCCGATATAACCCGGGCAGATCACGTTGACGGTGATCCCGGCCCGCGCGCCTTCCTGGGCGAGGGCCCGGGTGAAACCAATGTCGCCGGCCTTGGCGGCGGAATAGTTCACCTGTCCCGCCTGGCCCTTCTGGCCGTTGATCGAAGAGATGTTGATGATCCGGCCGAACTTGCGGTCGCGCATGCCGGGCCAGACCGGATGGGTCATGTTGAACACGCCGTTGAGGTTGGTGTTCATCACCTCCTGCCACTGCTGCGGCGTCATGCGGTGAAACATCGCATCCCGGGTAATCCCGGCATTGTTGACCAGAACCTCGACCGGACCCAGCGCCGCCTCGACCTCGGCAATGCCGGCCTTGCAGGCGTCATAGTCGGCCACGGACCATTTCCAGGTCCTGATGCCGGTTTCCTCGGTGAATTTCGCCGCCGCTTCGTCATTGCCCGCGTAATTGGCGGCAACCGTGTAACCGGCATCCTTCAGGGCAACGGATATTGCCGCGCCTATGCCACGCGAACCACCGGTAACCAGTGCAACTCTTCCCATCGTTTCCATCCCTTTTTTTCGTTTGGGTCAGTGTTCTTGACGTGCCTTACCTAACGTAAAGCAGTGCGGGCAGACAGGTCGCCGGTGTCATACCCGCCATGCATTTTCCGACTGCGCTCAGTCGCGCTCGACACAGACGGCTACCCCCATGCCGCCGCCGATACACAGTGTCGCGAGGCCCTTCTTCGCATCGCGGCGCGCCATTTCGAACAGCAGTGTGTTCAGCACCCGGCAGCCGGACGCGCCGATCGGGTGACCGATGGCAATGGCGCCGCCGTTGACGTTGACGATCGCCGGATCCCAGCCCATGTCCTTGTTGACCGCGCAGGCCTGGGCGGCGAACGCCTCGTTGGCCTCGACGAGGTCGAGGTCGTCAACGCTCCAGCCCGCCTTTTCCAGCGCCTTGCGGCTGGCGTAGATCGGTCCGACGCCCATGATCGCCGGGTCGAGCCCCGCCGTGGCGTAGGAGGCGATCCGCGCCATCGGCGTGATGCCGCGCTTCTCCGCGTTTTCCGCCGACATCAGCAGCGTCACTGCCGCGCCGTCGTTGAGGCCGCTCGCGTTTGCCGCCGTCACCGTTCCATCCCTGGTGAAGGCCGGACGCAGCTTCTGCATCGCCTCGATGGTCGCGCCGTGGCGGATGTATTCGTCCTTGTCGACGACGGTATCGCCCTTGCGACCCTTGACCGTGAACGGCACGATTTCGTCGTCGAACCTGCCGGCCTTCTGCGCGGCTTCGGCCTTGTTCTGGCTGGCAACGGCGAATTCATCCTGCTGTTCGCGGGTGATCTGCCATTTTTCGGCGACATTCTCGGCGGTCTGGCCCATGTGATAATTGTTGAACGCGTCCCAGAGACCGTCCTTGATCATCGTGTCGACCAGCTTCATGTCGCCCATTTTCTGACCGGGCCGCAGGTTCTGCGCATGGGGCGAAAGCGACATGCTTTCCTGGCCGCCGGCAACCACGATCTCCGCGTCCCCCAGCAGGATGTGCTGCGCGCCCAGCGCCACCGCCCGCAAACCGGACCCGCAGACCTGGTTCAGCCCCCAGGCCGCGCTTTCCTGCGGCAGACCGGCGGCGATATGCGCCTGGCGCGCCGGGTTCTGACCCGCCCCCGCCGTCAGGACCTGACCGAGAATGGTCTCGGACACTTCCGATCCGTCCACCCCGGCCCGTTCGAGCACCGCGCGGATCGCCGTCGCCCCCAGTTCATGGGCGGGGGTGGAGCCAAAACTGCCGAGGAAACTTCCGACGGCGGTTCTGGCGGCCGATGCGATTACTACGTTGGTCATGGATTGTCTCTCCCGCCTCAGGCGATCTGGAGGGTCCGGGCAGATGCACCGGATCCAGGATTGAAACTGTCGGCTGCCCGGCGGGACGACGCGGCAGGGAATACCCTGCCGGCGCCGCCTGTCCGCGTCGCGCAGCGTGATGTGGTACATATGGTGCCGGGATCGGTCGCAAACCACGGCGACGCGGCCAACGCCGCGCGCACCGCCGAGCCTGTCAGATGATCGGGACCAGGGGCGCCCAAACGCCGCGTGCGGTGCGATGCGCCCCCGGTCGGCGCAAGAACCGCAGGAAACGCAGACCCGGACCGATGCCGGCTGCCGCCGCCCCGGATCAGGACCGCCCGTCCGGGCCGCATCACAGCCACCCCGTGCGGCAGCGGGAACACGACCCGTACCATCCCGCCGGAAATGCCCTGGTCGTCAGACGCATTCGCCCAAAGCGC
This sequence comes from Alphaproteobacteria bacterium, assembly GCA_030432315.1. Classification (GTDB taxonomy): domain Bacteria; phylum Pseudomonadota; class Alphaproteobacteria; order Rhodobacterales; family Rhodobacteraceae; genus Amaricoccus. Next base: position 44,112 of record JAUIHM010000013.1, read on the forward strand.
AGAGACATGAACTCCCCCGTCCCGTTTCATGCCTAACAATTCCAGCAACACGGCAGCGGCGTCAATGGTGCATTCCCGATTCGCCGGAAATGTCGCGCATCCGGCGCCGAAACCGGGCCGGATCCCTGTAAAACCATGGGGTTCCGCCACGAAATCGCAGCGCCGGAACCTCCCGTGCGGCCGGGTTCCCGGCCGTGGGGGCGCGCGCGGGGCGACAGGTATGACCTGTGCGCCCGACGGGCCGGCCCGGGGCTCAGGCCTCGACCTTCGCCAGTTCCGCATCCCAGGCCGCGGTCCGCGCCAGCGACTCCCGCGCATCGCAGCGCGCCACCCAGTCACGGATCACCGGCACGTCCGGCACGCCGTCCGGCATCCAGTTGAAGGGCGAGACCAGCAGCAGATCCGCGGCGGTGAACCGGTCTCCCATCAGATACGGATTGGCCTCCAGCGCCTCGGTCAGCCGCGCCGTCACCTCGGCCATGCCTCGAAACGTCACGTCGAAGACCGGATGCGTCAGGCCGGAAAAGCCGATCACCAGCACCGGCTCGACCACGTTGCCGTAATAGGCAAGCCAGCTCAGATACCGCCCCCGGTCCGGATCGCCCACCACCGGCGCGAATCCGGCCTGCGGAAACAGGTCGGTCAGGTAGAGTATGATCGCATTCGACTCGCGGATCTCCACCCCGTCATGCACCAGCAGAGGCACCTTGCCTTCCGGGTGCGGGTTGGCCGGATCGGCGCCGCCCGACCCGTCGCGGCGGGGAATGTCGACGACCCGAACCTCAACCCGGTCACGAATGTCCATTTCGTCGAGCAGCCGAAGGATCCGCGACGAACGGCTGTTGGGGGCGTGATAGAGGGTGAGCATGACCTGTCTCCTTTGCTGTTGCCTGATTTGCATGCCGCCGGTTATAGCGGAACCCTCCTGTCAGTTTCCGTCAGCAGCCCCATGAGCCGCCCCGACCGACTGTTCCGCCTTCTGCAGCTGCTGCGCAGCCTGCCACGGCCGGTCACCGCCGCGCGGCTGGCGGCGGAAACCGGCGTCTCGCCGCGCACGCTCTACCGCGACATCGACAGCCTGCGTGCCGCCGGCGCGGTGATCGACGGCGAACCGGGCTTCGGCTATACCCTGACCGAAGATCCGGCGCTGCCGCCGCAATCGTTCACCCGCCTGGAAATCGAAGCGCTGGTGCTCGGCCTCGGCGACGTGCGACACCGCGGCGATGCGGCCCTTGCCGAGGCCGCCACGGCCGCCCTCGCCAAACTCACCGCCAGCCTGCCGGAACGCCAGCAGCGCCAGGTGCTGCACGCCGTCGGCCAGGTGTACCGCTACGCGCAGCCCGCCAACCCCGCCGCCGACCTCTCGCTGCTCCGCGAGGCCTGCTGGGAGGAAACCGCCCTCGACATCCGCTACACCGACGCCGCCGGCAGAGGGACCGAACGCCGGGTCCTGCCGCTGTCGCTCGTCTATCTCGACCGCAACACCGTGCTGCTGGCCTGGTGCTGCCTGCGCCGGGACTTCCGCCAGTTCATGACCGTCCGCATCACGCATGCCGCCGCCACCGCTGAGAGCTTCCGCCCCCGGCGCGTGCCGCTGCTGCGCGACTACGTCGCCCGCCTGCGCCGCGACGGCGGCCGCGACAGCAGCTGATTCCGGCCGCCTTTTCCCCGCCGGTCATTGCGCCTATGCTGGCTCCAGCCTGCACCCTGCCCCAAACATGGACCCCGCCAATGAGCCGGAAGTTTCTCGACCCCGACCATCCGTTCTTCCGCCCGCTCTGGCGCCGCCTGCTGGTGGTGGGGCTCTGTCTTGCCTGGGCGCTGCTGGAATTCTCCGGCGGCTCCACCGGCTGGGCGCTGCTGTTCCTCGCCATCGGCCTCTATTCCGGCTGGGTGCTGCTGGTCGCCTGGGCGCCGAAGGATTCCGACGGCACCTGAGACCTGGCCAAAATCCCCCGGGCGGCAAAAACCCGGCTCCGTCGGTTGTTTTTCCGCCCGCCCGCCTACACGTTTTGCACTGAACCGACTGTCGCCAAGGAGGGCCGGACATGGCTGAAACTGCAAACCCGCTGCGCATCGACATCGTCTCCGACGTCGTCTGTCCCTGGTGCATCCTCGGCTGGCGGCAGCTGGACCGCGCCCTCAGAGCCACACGCACCGACGCGATGATCTTCTGGCATCCGTTCGAACTCAATCCCCACATGCCGAAACAAGGCCAGAACCTGCGTGAGCACATCGCGGAAAAATACGGCTCCAGTGCCGCCGAAAGCCAGGCCGCCCGCGACCGGCTGACCGCGCTCGGTGAAGAGGTCGGCTTCACCTTCAGCTGGACCGACGACAAACGCATCTTCAATACCTTCGATGCCCACCAGCTGCTGCACTGGGCCGGAGAAGAAGGCCGCGCCCACACCCTGAAACAGGCGCTGTTTGCCGCCTATTTCACCGACGGGCGAGACGTGAGCGATGGCGACACCCTCACTGAACTGGCCGTCGCCTCCGGCCTCGACGCTTCGGAAGCCCGCGCCGTTCTCGAAGACGGGCGGTTCGCAAAGACCGTCCGGGAGCGTGAAACCTTCTGGACCTCCCGCGGCGTCCAGGGCGTCCCGGCAGTGATCTTCGACGCCCAACACCTCGTCTCCGGCGCCCAGGGCGTGGAAGGCTACACCAACATTCTTGGCCAGATCGCGAAGATGCGGGCCGAAGAACCGGTGACCTGAAGCACGGGCCGTCATCCGCTCTGTCTTCTGCGGACAGTGTCCGCTGCCGGCCTTTGCCGTAATCCCGTCCCGACCACAGTCCGGGGCGGCATCGCACGGCCGTACCATTTCGCGGAACGCCGGCCAGCGATTAAATATTCGGAAAACAGAACTCCCGTGATATAAATACTTTTGCGCATGATGAATTTAACTGAGTCGCCGCAGCGCAACTATTCTTGAATTTCTGAAATAAAACATAATTGGGGGAATTAAATCATGGCACTGTCAATCGAAATGACAATTCGCGGCGTATTGCTCGCGGGTCACTGGAAAACAGCCGAGGAACTGGACAATATTTCCTCGGAGAACAAACGCAATACACTGATCGTCATCCTGGCCAACACTTGCACCAACCAGAGCGTTGCCTACTTTCAGGGCTTCAATGATGAAAAGCTGATCGGCAAAGCCGCGATCTGGATCCTGCTTAAGGAACTCGGCTTCCTTACCGGGCCGGACAGTTCGGAAAAGACCGATGACAATCAAAGAAACCTGCTGATTACCCTGCTGAATTCCCGCACCGACACTCCGGTCCCGGTCCTGCAGGGCAGGAACGACCTGCAACTGGTAACGACCGGGCTGGAGTGGTTCAACAAGTCGAAGACCGTGACCGGCATTCTGGAATTCTCGTGGGTCATAGACGCCGCCAAGGTCGTTTCGACCACCCCGGACCTGATCGCCGAGCAGGTCTTCAGCAATCCGAGTCCGGAACCGATGGACGATTCCTTCACCATCGAAAAGGTGATCGAATCATCCTCCGAATTCTCGCACGACCACTCGTTCGAGTTCCAGATGGGCGTATCCACCCAGTTCAAGGCCGGCATCCCCTTCTTTGCCGAGAACAAGACGGCCGTGGATGTCACCACAGGTACGAAAAATACCTGGTCGATGGGCGAAACCAACACCACGACGCAGAAATACTCTCACAAGGTTGAAATAGTCGTCCCCCCCAGGTCGACGATCAAGCGGTCTGCCGCGGTGACCAAGGGCATGCTGGATGTTCCCTACCGGGCCAAGATCCGCACCGCCGTCGGCACGGAAATCTGGACCGAGGGCATCTGGTCAGGGGTTTCGACCTGGAACCTGGTTTCAAAACAGGAGACTGTCACATCCGAGGCCAGCACGGCGCAGAAACCGCTCGAGGAGCATCTGGAGGGTGTCCCGCCCCTCGTCGACGCCTGACGTCCGAAGCGTACGGGTTCGCGGGACGGGCCCGCACGCATTTTGCAGCGGAGAGTGTTGCAGGTACGGTCAGCCCGTGTCGCGAACGGCGGTGCGTGCCGGCCGATCCGCCCCGGCCGCAGGGATCATCCCCACCGGACCTGCGTTAACCTTTTCGGCCTGAGCCGAAAACGTAGGTATCAAAAGGGTACGGGTTGGGTATCGAAAGGGTATCCGCCCGCCGCATGGTTAACGCGGCTCAGCCGGCCTTCGCGACCCGTTCCAGATACTGGCCGTATTCGGTTTTCATGTACGGTTTCGCGAGGTCGCGCAGGGCATCCGCGTCGATCCAGCCGAGCTGAAACGCGATCTCTTCCGGACAGCCGATCTTGAGGTTCTGCCGCTCTTCGATGGTCCGCACGAAGTTCCCGGCATCGAGCAGGCTGGCATGGGTTCCGGTGTCGAGCCAGGCGAAACCCCGGCCCATCCGCTCGACCGTAAGCTGTTGATCTTTCAGGTAGGAATTGAGAAGCTCGGTGATTTCCAGCTCGCCACGCGGGCTCGGTTTGACCGCCTTTGCCCGCGCCGGTGCGGTGCCGTCGAGCACGTAAATGCCCGTGACCGCGAAGTCGGATTTCGGCACCTCCGGCTTTTCCTCAATCGACAGAACCTTTCCCGATTTGTCGAACGCAACCACGCCGTACCGCTCC
>JAUIHM010000014.1 GCA_030432315.1 Alphaproteobacteria bacterium
CTGCTCTCGGCATTTCGGGGGTCCCGGCTGTTCAATCTGACCAGCAACCTGAATGGTGGCCGACGGGCGATGGTTCCCACCGGCGTGTTCGAGGAACTGATGCCGCAGGATTTCCTGCCGACCCAGCTTCTGCGCGCCCTGCTGGTGATGGATACCGATACGGCCCAGGCGCTCGGTGCGCTGGAACTGGATGAGGAGGACCTCGCGCTTTGCACATTCGCCTGTCCGGCCAAATACGAATACGGCGAGGCGCTGCGCAGCAGCCTGAAAAAGATTGAGACGGAGGGCTGATCGATGGGGCTTCGGGCGTTCTTCGACAGAATTGAACCCAATTTCGTAAAGGGCGGCAGGTACGAGCGGTACTTCCCGGTCTACGAAATGTTCGAATCCATGGTCTATACACCAAAGACCGTCACCCGCGTTGCGCCGCATGCCCGCAGCTATGTGGACATGAAGCGGATCATGACCTACGTCGTGATCGCGACCATTCCCTGCGTGCTGATGGCGCTCTACAACACCGGACTGCAGACCAACCTCGCCATCGCCAGCCTCGGCGAGGACAGCATCACCGGCTGGCGCGCGGGGCTGCTTTCGACCTTCGGCATCGGCTTCAATCCCTCGAATCCGCTGGCCAACATGCTGCACGGCCTGCTGTATTTCCTGCCCATATACATCGTCACCCTGGCGGTGGGCGGTGCCTGGGAGGTGCTGTTCGCCACGGTCCGCGGCCATGAGGTGAACGAGGGCTTTCTCGTCACCTCGATGCTCTACGTGCTGATCCTGCCCGCGTCGACGCCGCTGTGGCAGGTGGCGCTCGGCATTTCCTTCGGTGTCGTCCTCGGCAAGGAAGTGTTCGGCGGCACCGGCAAGAATTTCCTCAATCCGGCGCTGGTCGGCCGCGCGTTCCTGTATTTCGCCTATCCGGCGAGCATGTCCGGCGACACGGTCTGGACCCCGGTTGACGGATTTTCCGGCGCGACCACGCTGGCGATCTCCGCTGCCGAAGGCTACGGCCAGCTTGCCGCCCATTCGATCACCTGGTGGGATTCATTCCTCGGCACCATCCAGGGTTCGCTCGGCGAAACCTCCACCCTCGCGGCAATGATCGGCCTTGCGTTCCTGCTGGTGACCCGGATCGCCAACTGGCGTCTGGTGGTCGGCTGTCTCGGCGGAATGATCGGCTTTTCGCTGCTGCTCAACATCATCGGCAGCGACACCAATCCGATGTTCGCCATGCCCTGGTACTGGCACCTCGTCGTTGGCGGTTATGCCTTCGGTCTCGCCTTCATGGTCACCGAACCGGTCTCCGCCTCGCACACCAATCTCGGCCGCTACATCTACGGCGCGCTGATCGGCTTTATGGTGGTGATGATCCGGGTGGTGAATCCGGCGTTTCCGGAAGGCATGATGCTTGCCATCCTGTTCGCAAACATCTTCGCACCACTGATCGATTTCTTCGTGGTCCGGGCCAACATCAAACGGAGGGCGAAGCGCAATGCCTGAGCAGGGATCCGGAACGGGGTGGTGGGCCAGGTTCAGGGCCCTGCCGGTCGACAGCACGCCGAAAACGCTGGCGGTCGCCGTGGCGCTCTGCCTGTTCTGTTCGATGGTGGTGTCGCTGGCGGCGGTTTCGCTGCGTCCCACCCAGGAAGCCAACAAACTCCGCGACAAGCGGGTGAACATTCTGCAGGTCTCGGGGCTCTACAACCCGGACATCGACGTGAACAAGGCGTTCGAGGCGTTCGAACCCCGGGTGGTCGATCTCGCCACCGGCACCTTCACCGACGCAGTCGATGTCGCGACCTACGACCAGCGCGCCGCGGCGTCCGATCCGGAAATGAGTGACGCGCTTGACGACGATCCCGCCGGCATCGGCCGCCGCGCCAAATACGCGACGGTCTATCTGCTGAACGACGAGGCGGGCAATCTCGACAAGATCATCCTGCCGATCCACGGTTACGGCCTCTGGTCGACCCTCTACGGCTTCGTTGCCCTCGAAGAGAACGGCAACGACGTCTACGGCCTGCAGTTCTACGAACACGCCGAAACGCCAGGACTCGGCGCCGAAGTCGACAATCCGGTCTGGAAGGCGCAGTGGCACGGCAAGGAACTCCGCAACGACGCCGGCGATCTGAAGATTACCGTTTCCAAGGCATCGCCGCCCGCCGATCAGCAGGTCTACCATGTCGACGCGCTGGCCGGAGCGACGCTGACCTCGCGCGGGGTCGACAACCTGGTGCGCTACTGGATGGGCGATCAGGGATTTGGCCCGTTTCTTGAGAACCTGAAGCAGGGGAACGTCTGATGGCTCAAACCTATCGCAAACTGCTGGTTGACCCGATGGTCGACAACAATCCCATCACGCTCCAGGTGCTCGGCATCTGTTCCGCGCTGGCGGTCACCTCCTCGCTCGCGGTTGCGATGGTGATGGCGCTGGCCGTGACCTCGGTGACCGCGTTCTCAAGTTTCTTCATCTCGCTGCTGCGCAACCAGATCCCGTCGTCGATCCGCATCATCGTGCAGATGGTGATCATCGCCTCGCTGGTGATCCTTGTCGATCAGCTGCTGAAGGCTTACGCCTTCGAGATATCCAAGACGCTGTCGGTGTTTGTCGGCCTGATCATCACCAACTGCATCGTCATGGGCCGCGCCGAGGCCTTCGCGATGAAAAATCCGCCGCTCGCCTCGTTCCTCGACGGGATCGGCAACGGGCTCGGCTACGGGGTGATCCTGATGCTGGTCGGGGTGATCCGCGAACTGTTCGGCTCGGGTTCGCTGTTCGGCATCCCGATCCTGCAGACCGTGAACAACGGCGGCTGGTACGTTCCCAACGGCATGCTGCTGCTGCCACCCTCGGCCTTCTTCATCATCGGCCTGATCATATGGGCGTTCCGCACCTGGAAGCCGGAACAGGTCGAGGAACGCGAATACACAATTCAGGTCGCGGAGGCCCACTGATGGAAGGTCTGATTTCCCTCGCGGTCAAGGCGATCTTCGTCGAGAACCTCGCGCTCTCGTTCTTCCTCGGCATGTGCACCTTCATCGCCGTGTCAAAGAAGATCGAGACCGCGCTCGGCCTCGGAATATCCGTGACCGTGGTCCAGGCCATCACCGTGCCGGCGAACAACCTGATCCTGAACTTCCTGCTCAAACCCGGCGCACTGGCCTGGGCGGGGTTTCCGGACGTCGACCTGACGTTTCTCGGCCTGATCTCCTACATCGGCGTGATCGCGGCGATCGTGCAGATTCTGGAAATGATCCTCGATAAGTATTTTACGCCGCTCTACAACGCGCTCGGCATCTTCCTGCCGCTGATTACCGTCAATTGCGCCATCCTCGGCGGCTCGCTGTTCATGGTGGAGCGGGATTACAGTTTCGCCGAAGCCACCACCTACGGCCTTTCCTCCGGCATTGGCTGGGCGCTGGCGATCACCGCCATGGCCGGGGTGCGCGAAAAGCTGAAGTACAGTGACATTCCCGTCGGGCTTCAGGGGCTGGGCATCACCTTCATCACCGCGGGGCTGATGGCCATGGGTTTCATGTCCTTCTCCGGCGTCAAACTCTGAGGGCTGCAGGTCATGGACACCTTCGTACTCGGCATTTTCCTTTTCACGGTGATCGTGCTGTCGCTGGTGACCGTCATCCTGTTCGCCAAGAGCAAACTGGTGGCGACCGGCGACGTCAACATCACCATCAACGGCGAAAAGACCATCTCCGTTCCTGCCGGCGGCAAACTGCTGCAAACCCTCGCCGAGCAGAAACTGTTCGTCCCCTCCGCCTGCGGCGGCGGCGGAACATGCGCCCAGTGCCGGGTCAAGATCCATTCCGGCGGCGGCTCGATCCTCGCCACCGAGGAAGCGCACATCACCAAGCGCGAGGCCGCCGAGGGCGACCGCCTGTCCTGTCAGGTCGCGGTCAAGCAGGACATGGACATCGAGGTCCCCGAAGAGGTGTTCGGCGTCAAGAAATGGCGCTGCAAGGTGCGCTCCAACGACAACGTCGCCACCTTCATCAAGGAACTGGTGCTGGAACTGCCGGAGGGCGAAGACGTCAACTTCCGCGCCGGCGGCTACATTCAGATCGAATGTCCGCCCTATGACATCTCCTACCGGGATTTCGATGTCGCAGAGGAATATCATCCCGACTGGGACCGCTTCAAGATCTGGGACTTCTCCTCAAAGGTCGATGAACCGGTCGAACGCGCCTATTCGATGGCGAACTACCCGGACGAGAAGGGCATCGTCATGCTCAATGTCCGCATCGCATCGCCGCCGCCTGGCTCTTCCGGCATTCCCGCCGGCAAGATGTCCTCCTACATCTTCAACCTCAAGCCAGGCGACGAAGTGACGATCTCCGGCCCGTTCGGCGAGTTCTTCGCGCGCAAATCCGACCGGGAAATGGTGTTTGTCGGTGGCGGCGCCGGCATGGCGCCGATGCGCAGCCACATTTTCGACCAGCTCAGACGGATCCACACCGACCGCAAGATCAGCTTCTGGTACGGCGCACGCTCGAAGCGGGAAATGTTCTATGTCGAGGATTTCGACATGCTGGCAGCCGAGAACCCGAACTTCGAATGGCACGTCGCCCTGTCCGACGCCCTGCCGGAGGACGAGTGGACCGGCTACAAAGGCTTCATCCATAACGTGCTGTTCGAGGAATACCTCAAGAACCATCCTGCGCCCGAAGACTGCGAATATTACATGTGCGGCCCGCCGATCATGAACCAGTCGGTGATCAACATGCTGCTCGATCTGGGCGTCGACCGCGAGGACATCATGCTGGACGATTTCGGAGGCTGATTTGCGCGGGTCCGTGCTCGGCCACCCTGTTTTCCGGCCGGCGTCATGGCTATATGCTCGGGAGCAGTGAACAGCAGCACGGGACACGCATGGCTTGCGGGATATTCCGCCGTACCACACATGCCGCGGCCTGCGCCCTCGTACTGACGTCCTGCGGGCTGCCGGACCTGCAGAACGATGATCCGCCGACGGCGGCCGGGGATGTGCAAATCACTTTCGAGGACGTTGCCATCCCGGGCGTGTTCGATGTGGAGGGAACCGCCGTGCGCTCCGACGACGGATCCCGGGCCGGTGGCCTCTGGGGCGTTGTCGGCGGGCTCAGACGCCCGGAACGGGCCCTGGTGGTAAATGAGGCCAACGGAAAGCGGGTCACCGTCGCCCTGTTCGAGGCCACACGGAGCATGCAGGGCCACGCGATTCTCCTGTCGGCACTGGCCGCAGATGAACTGGGCGTTAACGATCTGCCGATACCTGTTCGCATTACTGCCGTCCGAAGTGAACCAAAACTGGTTTCTCCGTGACAATGTGTTTTGACACCCCTGTTGGCATGACCTATCCCTCGCATGGGTCGGGAGACGCGGGGGATCCTTGAAGCCGGAGATTTTGATGTTCAGGAATGCCGCCGTCCTCGTCACCACCGCCCTGCTGCTGGCGCTGCCTTGCACGGTCTCCGCGTTCGAGACCAAGGCCCGATCCGCGATCATTGTCGATCATGCAACTGGCATGGTGCTGCTCAGCAAGAACGCGAGCCAGCCCCTGCCGACGGCCTCCATGTCGAAGCTGATGACGCTCTACATGCTGTTCGAAGCCATTCGCGACGGCAAGGTCACCCCGGAAACCGAATTCCAGGTCAGCGCCAAGGCGCAGGCGATGGGCGGCTCGCGCATGTTCGTCGAAGCCGGAACCACCGTCCCGGTCGATGCGCTGATCCACGGCATCATCGTCCAGTCCGGCAATGACGCCTGCGTCGTCGTCGCCGAAAATCTCGCCGGCACCGAAGCCGAATTCGCCCGGCAGATGACCGCCCGCGCGAAGGAACTCGGCCTGGAGAATTCGACCCTGAAAAACGCCTCCGGCTGGCCCGAGGAAGGCCACGAGATGAGCAGCGAGGATCTGCTGAAACTCGCCCGGATGATCATCACCGAGTTTCCTGAGTTCTATGCATATTTCGCCGGCACCGAATACACCTGGAACGGGATTACCCAGCAGAACCGCAATCCTCTGCTGCAGCTTGGCCTTGGCGCCGACGGTCTGAAGACCGGACACACTGCCGAGGCGGGATACGGGCTGGTCGGATCGGCGGTCCAGGACGGCCAGCGCGTGGTCTTCGTACTGAGCGGCCTCGACAGCACCCGTGAGCGGGCCGACGAAAGCAAGGCTCTGGTCCAGTGGGCCTTCGGCGCGTTTGACACGGTCCGCTTCCTGAAAGCGGGCGATGTCGCCGGTACCGCCGATGTCTGGCTCGGTGAAACACCGACGGTGTCGCTGGTGGCGCCCGACAACATTCAGATGCTGGTGCGCGGTGACCTCCGCAATGACCTCACGGCCCGCGTCGAATTCATGGGGCCGATCGAGGCGCCGATCGCCAAGGGTCAGGTGCTCGGGGCGCTGATCGTCAATGTTCCAGGCGAAGAGGAAGTCAGCTTCGATCTGGTCTCCGGCGAGGACATCGCCCGCGGTGGTCTGATGGTGCGCCTCGAAGCGGCTGCGGCCCTGACACGGCAACGGGTGGTCAATCTGCTGCCGGGACGCGACTGACGAATGGGGTCACGCGGGCGTTTCATCTCCTTTGAGGGAATTGACGGTTGCGGCAAGTCGACCCAGCTGTCGCTGCTCGCGGACCGTCTGCGCCCGTCCGGGACACAGGTTGTCGAAACACGCGAACCCGGCGGTTCGCCAGGCGCCGAGGCCATCCGCCGGCTGCTGGTTGAGGGCGAAACCGGCCGCTGGTCGCCGGAAACCGAACTGCTGCTGTTCACCGCCGCCCGCCGCGACCATGTCGAACGCCTGATCCGGCCCGGGCTGGACGGCGGATCGACCGTTCTCAGCGACCGTTTCGCGGATTCGACACGCATCTACCAGGGCGCGGTGCGCGCCGCCCTGCGGCCGATGGTCGACACGCTGCACCGGCTGATGATCGGCATCGAGCCGGATCTCACCATCATTCTCGACGTCGACCCCGAAGATGCCTTCCGCCGCGGTGCCGAGCGCAATTCGGCCGAGGATCGGTTCGAAAGCTTTGGTCTTGAGTTCCAGAAACGGCTGCGTGAAGGGTTTCTCGGCCTCGCCGGCGAATTTCCCGACCGGTGCCGCGTGGTCTCCGGGGCAGGGACGCGCGAACAGGTGGCAGAGCGGATCGCCGCCGAAGTCGGGGTGGAAGCATGAGCGACCTCGACCGCCCGGAACCCGATCGCAGGGGCACCGCGCCGCATCCGCGCCACACGGTCCACCTCTACGGACAGCACGAAGCCGAAGACCGGTTCCTCGCCGCCTCACAAAGCGGCCGCATGCACCATGCCTGGATGATCACCGGACCGACGGGAACCGGCAAGGCGACGCTGGCCTGGCGCATTGCCCGGCATGTCCTGTCAGGAACCTTCGCCTCCGATCTCGAAATCGGTCCCGACGATCCGGTGTTCCGGCAGACCGCGTCCCTCACCGCGCCGGGTCTCTATCTCTGCCGCCGCCCCTGGGACCCAAAAACCGAAAAGCTCCGGACCCAGGTGACGGTCGAAGAGATCCGCCAGCTCAAATCCTACTTTCAGGTGACCTCCGCCGACGGTGGCTGGCGCGTGGCCATCGTCGATTCCATCGACGAATTCTCGCCCGCCTCCGCCAACGCGCTGCTGAAACTGCTTGAGGAACCGCCGGAAAAGACCCTGTTCCTGATTGTCTGCCACCGGCCGGCCACCGTTCTGCCGACGGTCAGGTCGCGCTGCCGGGAACTGGCCTGCCGACCGCTGAACGACCAGGACATTGCCTTGGCACTTGCGCAGGCCGGCGCGGACATGGGCGGCGCGGACGCGCGTGCGCTCGCGGTGCTCTCCAACGGCTCGGTCGGCGACGCCTGGGACGTTCTCGCCCATGACGGGCGGCGCATCTACGACGAGGTGCTGGAAATTCTCGACACCGCGCCGAGGCTGAACCGCGAGCGGATTTCCCGCTTCTCCAAATCCTGTTCCGCCAGCGCCACGCCAGAGCGGTTCCAGCTGGTCTACCGCATGCTTGGCCTCGTATTCTTCCGTCTTGCCCTGGCCGGCGCAGGTGCGACTCCCGATCCGGTCTCGGCCATGGAACAGCGCGTGATCGACAAATTCGGGTTGACCACCACGCAGTCGCGGATCTGGGCCGAGGCGGCTCCGGAAATTCGGACCCGGGCCGAAATTGCCAGGCGTCTCAACCTTGACCCGGAACAGGTCATATTCGATACGTTCGTACAGATCGAAGCCACGGCGAACAGGTCGCTGCAACAGAAGACCTGAACCACACCGCCATTTCCCGCTGTTCCAACGGACGCCTCGCCCATGACCCTTCCCGTGATTGTCGACAGTCACTGCCATCTCGATTTTCCCGATTTCGAAGGGGAGGTCGGTGATGTCGTCGACCGTGCCCGTGAGGCCGGAGTTGCAAAGCTCGTCACGATCTGCACCCGGCTGCGCGAAGTGGACCGGACCCGGGCAATCGCCGAACGGTACGACCACGTGTATTTTGCCGCGGGAACCCATCCGATGAATGCCGCGTCGGAACCGCTGGCAACCGTCGAGGAACTCACGGCGCTGGCCGATCACCCGAAACTGGTGGCCATAGGCGAGACCGGCCTCGACTATCACTACACGTCCGAGACGGCCGACATTCAGAAACAGAGCCTGCTGCTTCACATCGAGGCGGCGCGTCGGACCGGGCTGCCGCTGATCATCCACGCAAGGGGTGCCGATGCGGATGTCGCTGACATTCTCACGGCAGAGGCAGCAAAAGGACCGTTCGGCTGCGTCATGCACTGCTTTACCGCCGGCCGCGCGCTGGCGGAAACCGCCCTGTCGCTGGGGTTCTACCTGTCGATTTCCGGCATTGCCACCTTTCGCAACGCCGGCGATCTGCGGGAAATCTTCGCCCGGGCACCGCTCGACCGCCTGCTGGTTGAGACCGACAGCCCCTATCTTGCGCCGGTGCCCCATCGCGGTTCCCGCAACGAACCGGCCTATACCGCCGACACGGCACGGGCGATGGCCGCGCATCTGGGCATGGACTATGCCGACTTCGCCGCTGCGACCACCGCCAATTTCCACCGGCTGTTTCCCCGGGCCGGCGGTCACTGATGGCGCGTTTCAGATTCACCATACTCGGATGCGGTTCTTCCGGCGGCGTGCCGCGGATCGGCGGGCTCTGGGGCAACTGCGATCCCGCCAACCCGAAAAACACCCGCCGCCGCTGCTCGCTGCTGGTCGAGCGGATTGACGGCGACGCGGTGACCCGGGTGCTGATCGATTCCACCCCGGACCTGCGGCAGCAGCTGCTGGACGCCGGGGTCGGTCATCTCGACGGCGTGGTCTACACCCATGCCCATGCCGACCACATCCACGGCATCGACGACTTGCGTATGGTGGTCTTCCTGCGCGGCTCCCGGCTGCCGGTCTGGGCCGACCAGGAAACCGCCGCGGCACTGCAGACACGCTTCGGCTATGTTTTTGCCCGGCCGGCAAACAGTTCCTACCAGCCAATTCTCGAGCTGAACACCTTCGAGGCGCCGTTCAGCGTCGATGGCCCGGCGGGCCCGATCCCGTTCCGGCCGATCCGGGTCCACCATGGCCGGATCGACGCGCTCGCGTTCCGGATCGGCGGGCTGGCTTACCTGCCCGACGTGTCCGCGATCCCCGAGGCGGTCTGGCCCGAATTCGACGGGCTGGACATCTGGATCCTCGACGCCCTGCGCTACGACCCGCATCCGACCCACACCCATCTTGCGCAGAGCCTCGACTGGATTGCCCGGGCGCGCCCGGGGTCGGCGATCCTGACCAACATGCACAATGATCTCGACTACGACCGGGTCATGGAGGAAACGCCGGACGGTGTGACACCGGCGCATGATGGGCTGGTGATGGAACTGGACATTTGAACCTCGGGATTGTCGCCATCGTCCTGCCGGTGTTCGTCATCGCCGGGGCAGGCTACCTCGCCACACGCCTGCGGCTGTTTTCGCAGTCGAGCGTTTCCGGCCTGATGGAATACGCCCGCAACTTCGCCATCCCCTGCCTGCTGTTTCAGGCGATCTCCACTCTCGATCTCAATGCGGTTTTCGACTACCGGCTGCTGTTTTCCTTCTATGCCGGAGCGGTGACCTCGTTTCTGCTCGGGATCCTCGGGGCAAGACGGCTGTTCGGCCGGCGTCCCGGCGAAGCGGTGGCGGTCGGCTTCTGCGCCCTGTTCTCCAATTCGGTTCTTCTCGGCCTGCCGATCATGGAACGGGCCTATGGCATCGACGCCATGGGGCCGAGCTTCGCCATCGTCGCGGTTCATGCGCCGTTCTGTTATCTTCTCGGCATTACGATCATGGAATTTGCCCGCGCGGATGGACAGAACCTGTTCCAGACCGGCCGGGCGGTGGTCAACGCGATGTTCCGCAACGCCATGGTAATCGGTCTCGGGCTGGGGTTCCTTGTCAACCTCACCCATGTCGCCGTCCCTGAAACCCTGCAGATATCCATCGGCTACATGGCCCGCTCCGGCCTGCCCGCGGCCCTGTTCGCGCTTGGCGGTCTGCTGACCAAATACTCCCTGAGCGCTGCGATTCCCGAGGCGGCCATGGTGTCGGTGCTGTCGCTGGTGCTGCACCCGATGATCGCCTACCTGCTCGCCGGCCCGGTGTTTCACCTGCCGGTGGAATTCGTCCGCGCCGCCGTCGTCACCGCCGCGATGGCCCCGGGCGTCAACGGCTACGTCTTCGCCAGCTACTACGCCCGCAGCCAGGCACAGGCCGCGAGCGCCGTTCTGCTCGGAACCATGCTGTCGGTGATCTCGATCCCGGTCTGGCTCTGGGTCCTGTCCGGATACGGCTGACCGGTGCCCCGGTCAGCCGTATTTCTGTCCGGCGGGACGGGGCCCCTAGAGTTTGATCCAGGCGCCGTCGCGCTTCGAGGACCGCACGCAGGCATCGACAAACGCCACCCCCGTGACCCCGTCCTCGATGGTCGGAAACACCACGTCGTCCGGGATCGGCCGCGACGCCTGTTTCGCCCGGATCGCCCGCGCGGCTTCGGTGTAGATGTTGGCGAACCCTTCGAGATACCCCTCCGGATGCCCCGCCGGAATCCGGCTCATCCGCGCCGCCGCAGCACCGGTGTCCTGCCCGCCCCGGGTCAGCCGCTGGCGCGGTTTGCCAAGCGGCGTGTACCAGAGATAGTTCGGGTTTTCCTGCTCCCACTCAAGCCCGCCGGTCTCGCCATAGACCCGCAGCCGCAGGCCGTTCTCGCAACCCGACGCCACCTGCGAGCACCACAGCATGCCCCGCGCGCCGCCCTCGAACCGCATCAGCACATGGCCGTTGTCGTCGACCTGCCGACCCGGTACGAAGGCCTGCAGATCGGCGGCGAGCGATTCCAGCGTCAGCCCGGTGACGAAGGAGGCGAGGTTGAACGCATGGGTGCCGATGTCGCCGGTCGAGCCGCCCGCACCCGACCGCTCCGGATCGGTGCGCCAGGCGGCCTGTTTGTTGTCCTGCGGCTCGGCCAGCCAGTCCTGGGCATATTCCGCCTGCACCACCCGGATCTTGCCGATCACCCCTTCGGCGACCATCTGCCGCGCCTGGCGGATCATCGGATAGCCGGTGTAATTGTGGGTCAGCACGAACACCGTGCCGGTGTTTTCCGCCGCCTTGGCGAGCTTCTTCGCTTCCGGCAGGGTCGCGGTCAGCGGCTTGTCGCAGATCACGTGAATGCCCCGGCGCAGAAATTCTTTCGCCACCGGCGCATGCATGTGGTTCGGCGTGACGATCGCCACCGCGTCGATCCCGTCCTTGAGCCGCGCCTCACGGATCGCCATCGCCCTGAAATCGTCGTAAATCCGGTCCTCCGACAGCCCGAGCGCCCGTCCGCTCGCCTGTGACTTCTCGGCGGTCGACGACAGCGCCCCGGCCACCAGTTCCCATTCGTCGTCGATCCGCGACGCGATCCGGTGCACCGCGCCGATGAAGGCGTCATTGCCGCCCCCGACCATGCCCAGTTTCAGCCGCGGTGCGCGGGTTTCGCTCGTTCCTGCAATTGCCATGATCTTTCCCCCTATATCCCGAGCATCCTGCGGTTCGCCGCATCATCGGCGCCGCTGTCGGCAAAATCGTCGAACGCCCGTTCGGTCACGCGGATGATGTGATCGGTGACGAACTGTGCCCCTTCGCGTGCCCCGTCCTCGGGATGCTTTAGCGCGCATTCCCATTCGACCACCGCCCAACCATCGAAATCATTGGCGGTCAGCTTCGAGAACACCGCGCCGAAATCGACCTGGCCGTCGCCGGGGCTGCGGAACCGCCCGGCCCGCTCCACCCAGGGCGCATAGCCCGAATAGACACCCTGCCGCCCGGTCGGATTGAATTCCGCGTCCTTGACGTGGAACATCCTGATCCGGTCTTTGTAGATGTCGAGATGGTCCAGGTAATCGAGGCACTGCAGCACGTAATGCGACGGATCATAGAGCATGTTGCAGCGCGCATGGCCGCCGACCCGCTCGAGGAACATCTCGAACGTGGTGCCGTCGAACAGATCCTCGCCCGGATGGATTTCGTAACACACATCGACGCCGTTTTCCTCGGCCACGTCGAGGATCGGCTTCCAGCGCGCCGCCAGTTCGTCGAACGCCGCTTCGATCAGCCCGGCGGGCCGCTGCGGCCAAGGGTACATGTATGGCCAGGCCAACGCGCCGGAAAAGCTCGCCATTGCGCCGAGGCCCATGTTGCCCGACGCCTTCAGCGCGTTTTTCACCTGATCGACCGCCCAGGCCTGCCGGGCCTTCGGATTGCCGCGCACGCTTTCGGCGGCGAAGCCGTCGAAGGCGATGTCATACGCCGGATGCACCGCGACCAGCTGTCCCTGCAGATGGGTCGAAAGCTCGGTCACCTCGATGCCGTTTGCCGCCGCGACCCCCTTGAACTCGTCGCAGTAATCCCGGCTCTCCGCTGCCTTCGCGAGGTCGATCAGATTGCCGTCCCAGGTTGGAACCTGGACACCCCTGTATCCACAGTCCGCCGCCCATTTGGTGATCCCGTCCCAGGTATTGAACGGCGGCTCATTGCCGCCAAACTGCCCGAGAAACAGCGCCGGTCCCTTGATCGTCTTCATGCTTAACCTCCCTGGATTCGGCCGGAGTGTTGACCAGGTCTTACCTGTGCGCAAGCCCCTCTCCCCCCGGAAGCGGAGTTAATTTGACACATGGATTAAATCCCGTCGCACCCCCGCTGCAAGGCGGGCGCATCGCCTCGGCCCCAGGGGACCTCGGCAATGCGGTCCAGGCCTGCGGCCCGGACGAATGGCCCATCTACCGGTCGCGCCCGCATTGCCCTCGGCAGGCCAGGCACCGCAGCAACAGCCCTTGCCCTGGCACGACATCTCGCTTGAGACGCAACTCGAGTACCCAACACTCCGGTTGCGACCCGGTTGATCGGCGACGTGCGCATGACCGGTGTCGATCCGGACGATGCCGCGCGTCTTTGGGGCCGTCATCCCTGGCCCGTCGAGCCCGGCCATCCGACACCGCCCGCGCCCGTCCTGCCGCGGCGCAGGACCCGCCGCGTTAACTTTTTGCTGCTTTGCCGAAATCGTCGGTATCACTCGGGTATCGAAAGGGTACGGGAAGGGTATCCGGTCGCCGCAGGGTTAACGCCAGGCCGCCAGCGCCGGACCACGCCCCGTCCATGCACCCGTCTCGCCACACGCGGAACGCCCATTCGGGCCCGAAACTGTTGCGCTCGGGCCGTGACCCTGTGCAAACTGCCGCCAGAAACCAACAAACCGTCAGGGAGACGTCAACAGAGATGAAACACAAAGTCCTGAACCTTGCCACCTCCACCGTCCTCGCCCTCGGCCTCGCTGCCCCGGCGATGGCGGAAGAGGCGAGCTACATCCTCGCCACCGCCTCCACCGGCGGCACCTACTATCCGGTCGGCGTGGCGCTCTCAACGCTGACCAAGGTCAAACTCGAACCCACCGAAAAGGTCGGCATGTCGGCGATCAACTCCGCCGGATCGGGGGAAAACATCCGGCTGATGCGGGAAAACGAGGCGCAGTTTTCGATTCTTCAGGGGCTCTACGGCTATTTCGCCGCCACCGGCACCGGCCCGCTCGAAGCCGACGGCCCGCAGACCAACCTGCGTTCGGTGTCGATGCTGTGGCAGAATGTCGAGCAGTTCCTCGTTGCCTCCGACGCCGCCCCCACCGGCACGATGGCCGATTTCGTCGCCCTGAAAGGGCAAACCGTCGGTCTCGGCGCCCGCAATTCCGGCACCATAGGCTCCAACGAGGCGATTCTTTCCGGTCTCGGCGTCAACATCTATGATGACTATACGCTGTTCGAAGGTGGCTATGGACCCTCCGCCGAGGCACTGCAGAACGGACAGGCCATGGGCATCTCGATCCCCGCCGGTGTTCCAACCTCCGCCATCAGCCAGCTGTTCGCAACCGTTGGCGACGGCGTGACAATGCTCAACTTCACCGATGAGGAAATGGCCGCCGCCGACAGCGAGCGCAATCTCTGGACCCGGTTCGTCATCCCGGCCGGCACCTACCCGGGCCAGGCGGAAGACTTCAACACCATTGCCCAGCCGAACTTTCTTGCGGTCCGCGACGACGTGTCCGAGGAAAACGTCTACATGATCACAAAGACGATCTATGAAAACCTCGGCTTCCTCCAGGCCATCCACCCGGCGACCGAGGTGATGTCGATCGACAGCGCCATTGCCGGACTGCCGCTGCCGCTGCATCCGGGCGCGGCACGATACTACCAGGAAGTCGGACTTGAGATCCCCGAGCGTCTGATCGCCAAATAGGCGGACCGGCCGGTTTTACCGCCGGTCGACCGGGATATTCGGGCAGCCCAAGCCGGGGCTGCCCACCCCTTCGACGGACAGGACAGCCCATGACAGCCCATGATCCCGAAGCCGGCGATCCGGATGCCGGTCCCGCCGCCCAGCGGCATTTTACCGGCCTGGCCTCCCGGGCGCTCACGGCTCTGGCGGTATTCCTGTCGCTGGCGCACATGTTTCTGGCGATCTTTCCGTGGCTGTCGGAACTTGACCGCAACATCTTTCACTTCGCCGGCTTCGCCCTGCTGGCGGCGATCCTCTATCCGATGTCGCGCAGCAGGGCCTGGATGCAGAGCCGTGCCGCGCTCGCCATCGATGTGGGCATCGGCGTGGTCACCGTCCTGGCCGCGATCCATCTCGCCTTCGCGGAGGACGCCATTTACGCCCGCGGCGTACGGCTTTCCCCGCTCGACTGGGCGGCGTGCATCGCCGTGATCCTTGGGGCAGTCGAACTGCCCCGCCGCTCCGCCGGCATCGTCATCCCGATCCTCATCATCCTCTCGCTCACCTACGTCACCACCTGGGGGTCGTGGATCGGCGGGGTGTTTTCCTTCCCCGGTCTTTCGACCGAAACCGTGCTGTTCCGCTCGATCTACGGCGACGATGCACTGTTTGGAACCATTGCCCGGATTTCCTCGACCTACGTGTTCCTGTTCATCATCTTCGGGGCATTCCTGATCCAGTCCGGGGCAGGGGAATTCGTGATCGACCTCGCCCGCACCATCGCCGGAAAGACCGTCGGCGGCCCTGGCCTCGTCGCGGTGGTAGCCTCGGGCCTGACCGGCACGATCTCCGGTTCCGCCATCGCCAACACCGCCTCCACCGGGGTCATCACCATCCCGCTGATGAAACGCGCCGGTTACCAGCCGAAGTTTGCCGCCGGGGTCGAGGCCGCCGCCTCGACGGGCGGCCAGCTGATGCCGCCGATCATGGGCGCGGGCGCCTTCGTCATGGCCAGCTTCACCCAGATCCCCTACTAGAAAATCGTCGTCGCCGCCGCCCTCCCGGCGCTGCTCTATTTCCTCTCGGTGGCGTTTTTCGTGCGCATCGAGGCCCGCCGCCTCAACCTCCGCCCCCTGCCGACAGAGGGCCGCACCCTGAAGGATGCGCTCCGGGACGGCGGTGCGAGTTTCATCATTCCGGTCGGAGTTCTGATCGCTCTCCTGGTCTCCGGCTTCACCCCGTCCTACGCCGCGGTGATCGGCATCGTCACCGTCATCGCCTCAAGTTGGCTGACCAAGCGGCCGATGGGACTGCGCGGCGTCGTGGCAGCACTCGAATCCGGGGCGCGCAACATGATTACCTCGGCAATCCTGCTCTGCTCGGTCGGCCTTGTTGTCAACGTCATCGCCACCGCAGGCGTCGGCAATACCTTCTCGCTGATGATCGCAGACTGGGCAGGGGGCAATCTGCTGATCGCCATTGTTCTGATCGGTCTCGCCTCGCTGGTTCTGGGCATGGGCCTGCCGGTGACCGCGGCCTATATCGTCCTCGCGACCCTGTCGGCGCCGGCGCTCGCCGGCATGATCTCCGACCTGTCGGTGATTGACGCCATTGCCGCCGGAACCCTGCCGGATGCGGCAAAACCGATCCTGATGCTGGCGAATCCCGACGCGATGACCTTGCTCGCCGGACCGGTTCCCCATGCCGACGCGGCGGCGCTGGTCGGCGCCCTGCCGCTGGAGATCGCCGCGCCGCTGCGCAGCTTCGTGGTCACACCGGAAGCCGCGCTCGCCGGGCTGCTCTCAGCGCACATGATCGTTTTCTGGCTCAGCCAGGACAGCAATGTCACCCCGCCGGTCTGTCTGGCCGCCTTCACCGCCGCGGCCATTGCCAAATCGCCGCCGATGGCCACCGGTCTTACCAGCTGGAAACTGGCCAAGGGCCTCTACATCGTGCCGGTGCTGTTCGCCTATACGCCGCTCCTGTCCGGCGACTGGAGCGCGGCGCTGCAGATCTTCGGCTTCGCGGTGATCGGAATCTACGCTTTGGCAGGCGGGCTTCAGGGCTGCATGGAAAAACCGCTGAACCTCGCACTGCGCGCTTTGGCGCTGGCGCTCGGCATCGCCTGTCTCTGGCCGTTCTCCCTTACGGTCAATGTGGCCGGTGCCCTGGGGACGATCGTGTTGACAGTCATTAACGCGCGGCTGGGATCCACACCTCAACCTGCCGCCTGACCGGGCTCCCCCCGAGAGCGGTCCGCGAGTGCGGAACCGTTTCAGGATCCGCGTGCCGCCTTCATCGCCGCCTCGGTGTTTTTCGTTTCCTGACGCCGCAGCATCCGCTCGCGCTGCAGCGTGTAGATCCCCGAGGCGACGATGATCGCCGTTCCAACCCAGGTCCAGAGATCCGGGAGCTGGTCGAACACCAGATAGCCGTACATCGTCGCCCAAAGGATCATCATGTACTGCACCGGCGCCACCACCACCGCCTGGGCGACCATCAGCGCCTTGATGACCATCAGCTCCCCCACCGCCGTCATCAGGGCGATGCTGACCAGCAGCACGATCTCTTGGGTCGAACCGGGCCAGTGCCAGAAGAACGGCAGCGGCAGGGTGATGGCGAAACTTCCCGCCAGCGCCGTATAGGCCACCGTGGTCTCGATGCTGTCCTCGCCGCTCAGAACCCGCGACAGGATCTGGCGCAGGGCAAAACAGGTCGCCGCGAGCAGGATGAACAGCGCCGCGGGATCGATCACGCCCATGCCCGGCCGTACCACGATCAGCATGCCGATAAATCCTATCGCCACCGCGGCCCAGCGGCGCGGGCCCACCGGTTCGCGCAGGACCAGCGCCCCCAGCACCGTGACGATCAGCGGCGCGACAAAGGTGATCGCCGTCGCGTCGGCCAGCGGTACGAAACTGATGCCGATGATGAACAGCGACGCCGACCCGACCGCGAGAAATCCGCGCGACATCTGCAGCAGCGGACTGCGGGTCTTCAGTACAGGAAGCCCCCGCACCGCCAGCAGCACCAGAACCCCGAGAAACAGCCCCAGCTGCCGGGTCCAGACAATCTGGATCGGGTGCAGTGTCGCGGTCAGGAACTTCGCCTGGGTGTCCACGGCGGCAAAAATGAAGAAGCCGAGCGCCATGAAGGCAATGCCGCGGGTGCTGTCCGTCCGCGCAGGCTCCACGGCGGCCGACAGGGGGCTGGCCGGATTGAATGACATGGCTGACTGCTTTCGAAGGGCCGACCCGAATCGCGCCGGCCATTCCTCCTGCTACCGCCTGGCGACCGGCGGGTCCACCCGGCGGCCGACAACATTCCGTCTGGTGAGCCTCAAAGATCACACCTAGGGAGGTGATGATGCGGCCCACTGCCCACCCGCTTGACACCGGACACCACCGAACCTATCTGCCGCTCCAGGGTCGAAGGTCCCCGCCGCCCGCAGACGCAAGTCACGGTGAAACCTTCGCAGCGGTCACATGACAGCCCTTTTCGGTCTGGTGCGATCCTTTGGCAACGCGGGCTCCCACGGAACATACGCATCATGTCGCTGAAACGAGGTATGTGATGAACGCTCATGGCACCCTGCCAACACTTCCCGCCCTGAAGGACCAGGCAAAACGCCTGCGTCATGATCTCGCCGCATCCGGTCATCAGATCGGCCACGGCCAGGCGCTCGAACTTCTGGCACACCAGCACGGATACCGTGACTGGAACACCCTGCACGCTGCCGCCGACCGGCCGAAGCCCAATACCCGCACCTGGCAGGTCGGCGAACGGGTCACCGGAAAGTATCTCGGCCGCGCCTTTGCCGGCAGGATCGTCAGCGTCCGGACCATTTCCGACGGTGGCTGGTTCCGGCTGGCAATCCACTTTGACGCGCCGCTGGCGGTGGCCGAACTCGGCGGATTGCCGGTGCTGCGCCAACGCATCCACGGCAACGTCGGCCCGGACGGGCGCACGGTGGAAAAGACCTCCAACGGCCAGCCGCATCTGGTGCTGGACGGGTTCGATGCGTGAGCGTCGGGCCCGACCCCGCGGGCCGGGGCTGCCGGCTCCCTGCCGTCAGCCTTTGGCCAGGCGCTTCAACTCGTAGACAAGTTCGAGCGCCGCACGTGGGCTCAGATCGTCGGGTACGGTCGCGGACAGCCGTGCCTCGACCTTTGACGGTGCCGCCGGCTTTGCCGTGACAGGCGGCGTCGAAACACTGAACAGCGGCAGATCGTCGATCAGCGCCATCGCCTTGCCGCCCTTCTGCCGTTCACCTTCTTCCAGCGCTTCGAGGACCGCCCGCGCCCTTACGATCACCGCATCCGGCAGACCGGCGAGCTTTGCCACCTGCACGCCGTAGGAGCGGTCGGCCGCGCCGGAGCGCACCTCATGCAGGAAAACGACCTCACCTTCCCATTCCCGCACCGCCATGGTCATGTTGCGCAGTCCGGACAACCGGGCGGTCAGTGCGGTCAGTTCATGGTAATGGGTGGCGAACAGGGTTCGGCAGCGGTTGACGTCATGCAGATGCTCCAGCACTGCCCAGGCAATCGACAGCCCGTCATAGGTCGCGGTCCCACGGCCGATCTCATCGAGGATCACCAGCGCCCGCGGTCCAGACTGGTTGAGGATCGCGGCGGTTTCGACCATTTCCACCATGAAGGTCGATCGTCCGCGCGCCAGGTCGTCCGCGGCGCCGACCCGGCTGAAGATCTGGTCGACAACGCCGATCCGGGCTGATTTCGCCGGCACGAATGAGCCGACCTGCGCCAGCAGCGCAATCAGTGCATTCTGCCGCAGGAAGGTCGATTTGCCGGCCATGTTCGGCCCCGTTACCAGCCACAGCGGCCAGCAGCCGCTTTCGTCGGCGCTCAGGTCGCAGTCATTGGCGACAAAGCCCTCACCGTCGCGCCTGAGCATCCGTTCGACCACTGGATGCCGGCCGCCGACGATCTCAAATGCACGCGATCCGTCAATCTCCGGCCGGACCCAGGCATCGGCGACCGCCAGATCGGCAAAGGCCGCGGCGAGGTCAATTTCCGCCAGCGCCCGCGCCGCCGCGCCGATCGGCCCGGCTTGGGCGAGGATTTCCCGGCGCAGATCCTCGAAAATCCGCTTCTCGATCTGCAGCACGCTGCCCCCGGCATTGAGGATCTTCGACTCGGTTTCCGCCAGTTCGAGGGTGGTGAACCGCACCGCATTCGCCGTGGTCTGCCGGTGGCGGAAGGTCTCCGAAAGCGGTTCGCCGAGCATCCTTTCCGCATGGGTGGCCGTGGTCTCGATGAAATAGCCCAGCACATTGTTGTGCCGGATCTTCAGGGTATTGATGCCCGTTTCGCGCACGTAATCCGCCTGCAGCCCGGCAATCACGCTGCGCCCCTCGTCGCGCAGGCGGCGGCTCTCGTCGAGATTCGCATCGAACCCCGGGGCGATGAAGCCGCCGTCGCGGGCCAGAACCGGAGGTTCGGCGACAACCGCCCGGTCGAGCAGGTCGATCAGCGCCTCATGCCCGGTCAGGTGGTCCCGCGCCCGGGCGATGATCTCCGGCACGTCGCCGTCGATGGCCGCGGCAATCTCGCCTGCGCCGGCGAGTGCATCACGTACGGCTGCCAGATCCCGCGGCCCGCCCCGGTCCAGCGACAGGCGCGACAGCGACCGCTCCAGATCCGGTACGTTTCTGAGAAGATCCCGCACCGTCGCTGCGACGCCGGTCTCATCGAGGAAATACTGCACACCGTCATGCCGGGTACGGATCACCGCGACATCGGTGCTTGGCCCGGTAATCCGCGCCTCCAGCAGACGCGCACCTGCCCCGGTCCGCGTCCGGTCCACCGCCGCCAGCAGCGACGCCTCGCGTCCGCCCGACATGTCCCGCGTCAGCTCGAGGTTTCGCCGTGTCGCCATGTCGATCTGGATCGACTCCCCCGCCGCTTCACGCACCGGTCGCGTCAGCAGCGGCAACCGTCCGCACTGGGTGATGCCGATATAGTCGACCAGCGCGCCAAGCGCGGAAACCTCCACCCGTTCGAACGGTGCAAACCCGTCGAGCGACTCGACCCCGTAGGCCTGCCGCAGCCGCTCCCCGGCGAGGCCGGATTCAAAACTCGACCGGGCCAGCGGCGTCACCGCCGCGCCGATCTGTCCGATCAGGCCGTCAAGCTCAGTGACGAGGCTCTCCGACACCAGCACTTCCTGCGGCATCAGCCGCGCCAGCATCGGCCCGAGCCCAACCCGCGCGCAGCCGCTGACCCGCACCGCGCCGGTCGACATGTCCACCCAGGCCACCGCGCCCGCGTCGCGGATCTCCGCATAGGCCAGCAGGTAATTGTGGCGCCGCGCCTCCAGCAGGCTGTCCTCGGTCAGCGTCCCCGGCGTCACCAGCCGCACCACCTCGCGCCGCACCACCGATTTTGCGCCACGTTTGCGCGCCTCCGCCGGATCTTCCGTCTGTTCGCAGACCGCGACCCGAAATCCCTTGCGGATCAGGTTGAGCAGATAGCCTTCGGCCGCATGCACCGGCACCCCGCACATCGGGATGTCCTC
Source organism: Alphaproteobacteria bacterium (assembly GCA_030432315.1). GTDB lineage: Bacteria > Pseudomonadota > Alphaproteobacteria > Rhodobacterales > Rhodobacteraceae > Amaricoccus. Next base: position 21,346 of record JAUIHM010000014.1, read on the forward strand.
GCCCTCGTGCTTGCCGCGTTTGGTCAGGGTAATGTCAAGTGCGGCGCTGGCGGCTTCCGCATCCGCGAAGAACAGTTCGTAGAAATCGCCCATCCGGTAGAACAGCAGAGCATCCGGATGCGCCGCCTTGATTTCCAGATACTGTGCCATCATCGGCGTGATTTTGGCGGATGCGTCCAACCCTCGTCTCCTGAAAACCGCGAACCGCCCTTATAGCGGATCGCGGTTCGAAGCCAAGAAGGGACCTGCGGGCCTCAGCCCTTCATGCTGTCCCAGAACCCTTTGACCCGACCGAAAAAGTCGTGGCTTTCCGGGCTGTTGTTGCCGCTGAGCGATTCAAACTCCTGCAGCAGTTCCCGCTGCCTGGACGTCAGGTTGACCGGCGTTTCCACCCGCAGCTCGATATAGAGATCGCCAACCCCGGCACCGCGCAGCGCCGGCATGCCCTTGCCGCGCAGTCGCAGCTGCTTGCCGGACTGCACGCCTGCCGGCACCTTGACCCGGGTGCGCCCGCCATCGAGCGTCGGCGCGTCGATCTCGCCGCCCAGGGCTGCGGTCGTCATCGACACCGGAATGCGGCAGAAAAGGTTCTGCCCGTCCCGCTCAAAAATACCGTGCTCGTCGAGTTCGATGAAGATGTAGAGATCACCCGGCGGACCGCCGCGCAGCCCCGCCTCGCCCTCGCCGGTCAGCCGGATGCGGGTTCCGGTCTCGACTCCCGCAGGAATGTTGACGTTCAGGGTCCGATCCTTGCGCACCCGTCCGGCACCGGCACAGGAGCCGCAGGGATTCTTGATGATCTGACCGCGCCCTGAACAGGTCGGGCAGGTCCGCTCGACCGTGAAGAAGCCCTGCTGCGCCCGTACCTTGCCCATGCCGGAACAGGTCGGGCAGGTGGTGGGTTCCGCGCCGCCTTCGGCACCGGACCCGTTACACACATCACAGGCGACGCTGCCCGGCACGCTGATGGTCGCCTGCTTGCCGGTATAGGCCTCGTCCAGCGACACCCGCAGATTGTACCGCAGATCCGAGCCGCGCGAGGCCCGCTGACCCCGGGCGCGGCCGTTGCCGCCTGCGCCCATGAAATCGCCGAACAGATCGTCGAACACGTCCGAAAAAGCACTGGCGAAATCGCCGCCGCCCGCCTGTCCCGGTCGAAAACCGCCGCCACCGCCGCCGTTTTCGAACGCGGCATGGCCGAACCGGTCATAGGCCGACTTCTTCTGCTCGTCCTTCAGGACGTCGTAGGCTTCATTGACTTCCTTGAACTGGGATTCCGCTTCCGGCCTGTCGGAGTTCCGGTCCGGATGAAGCTCCATCGCCTTCTTGCGAAAGGCCTTTTTGATATCCGCCGCGGATGCCCCCTTGGAGACGCCAAGCAGGTCGTAATAGTCTCGTTTTGCCACCTGGGAGAACTCCCCTTAAACGCGAATGGCCCCCCCGCGCGGGAGAGGCCATTGTGGTCGGTCTGACCGGATCAGGACTTCTTGTCGTCGCCCAGATCTTCGAAATCGGCGTCAACAACATCGTCATCCGCGACGTCGTTGCTCTCGCCACCTTCCGAAGCGGCCATTTCCTCGGCCTGCGCCTTGTAGATCGCTTCCCCGAGCTTCATCGACGCTTCGGTGACGTCCTGAATGCGGGCCTTGATGGCTTCCGGATCTTCGCCTTCCAGCGCTTCCTTCAGCGTCTTGATCGACAGTTCGATCGCCTCGATCGTGGTCGGATCGACCTTGTCGCCATGCTCCTTGACCGACTTCTCGGTGCCGTGGATCAGGCTTTCGGCCTGGTTGCGGGCTTCGATCAGTTCGCGGCGGGCCTTGTCGGATTCCGCGTTCTCCTCGGCTTCCTTGACCATCTTTTCGATGTCTTCATCGGAAAGACCGCCCGAGGCCTGGATGGTGATCTTCTGTTCCTTGTTGGTACCCTTGTCCTTGGCGCTGACGGAGACGATGCCGTTGGCGTCAATGTCGAAGGTGACCTCGATCTGCGGGATGCCGCGCGGCGCCGGCGGGATCGATTCGAGGTTGAACTGGCCGAGGATCTTGTTGTCGGCGGCCATTTCGCGCTCACCCTGGAACACCCGGATGGTCACGGCGTTCTGGTTGTCTTCCGCGGTCGAGAAGATCTGGCTCTTCTTGGTCGGAATGGTCGTATTCCGGTCGATCAGACGGGTGAACACGCCACCGAGGGTCTCGATGCCGAGCGACAGCGGGGTCACGTCGAGCAGCACCACGTCCTTGACGTCGCCCTGCAGAACACCGGCCTGAATGGCCGCACCCATGGCAACCACCTCGTCCGGGTTCACACCCTTGTGCGGCTCCTTGCCAAAGAACTTGGTCACTTCCTCAATGACCTTCGGCATCCGGGTCATGCCGCCGACGAGAACCACCTCATCGATGTCACCCTTGGAAATACCGGCGTCCTTCAATGCGGCTTGGCAGGGCTTCATCGAACGGGCGATCAGGTCGGAGACCAGGCTTTCCAGCTTGGCACGGGTCAGCTTCAGCACGAAGTGCAGCGGCTGATGCGTCTTGGGATCCATCGAGATGAACGGCTGGTTGATCTCGGTCTGGGTCGAGGACGACAGCTCGATCTTGGCCTTTTCCGCCGCTTCCTTGAGCCGCTGAAGCGCCATCTTGTCCTTGGTCAGATCGACGCCGTGTTCCTTTTTGAACTCGCCGGCAAGATACTCGACGATCCGCATGTCGAAATCTTCACCACCGAGGAACGTGTCGCCGTTGGTCGATTTCACTTCGAACAGACCCTCGTCGATTTCGAGGATCGAAATATCGAAAGTACCACCGCCAAGGTCGTAAACGGCAATGGTTTTCGTGCCTTCCTTGTCGAGCCCGTATGCCAACGCAGCCGCGGTCGGCTCGTTGATGATGCGCAGCACCTCAAGGCCGGCGATCTTGCCTGCGTCCTTGGTTGCCTGACGCTGGGCGTCGTTGAAGTAGGCCGGAACCGTGATGACTGCCTGGGTGACGTTTTCACCCAGATAGCTTTCGGCGGTTTCCTTCATCTTCTGCAGGGTAAAGGCGGAAATCTGGCTCGGGGAGTATTTCTCACCCTTCACCTCAACCCATGCGTCCCCGTTGGCGCCGGAGACGATCTTGTAGGACACCATGTCCTTGTCCTTTGCCACCATCGGATCGTCATAACGACGGCCGATCAGGCGTTTGACGGCGAACAGGGTGTTTTCGGAGTTTGTTACGGCCTGGCGTTTCGCGGACTGGCCGACGAGACGTTCATCATCGGTGAATGCGACAATGGACGGAGTCGTGCGTGCACCCTCGGAGTTTTCAATCACCCGCGGCTGGCTGCCATCCATAATGGCGACGCAGGAGTTGGTGGTGCCGAGGTCGATACCAATTACTTTCGACATGTTCTTCCTTTCGTACGGCGATATTGCGAGACAGGCCCGGGAAGGCACCTGCCTTGCATCCCTGGCCAAGTCCTCACGGTTTTGTGCAGACTTGGATTTGGCTGGTATATAGGGCGCGCAACTTCGGGCTGCAACCATCTGAGGCGCGCGAAATCACCCCGATCTGCGTCCGGAACGGCAGTTTTTCGGCCGTTTCTGCTTCCTGCCTCAATCGCTCTGCATCGGGCGGCCATGCCGCCGGGGCAGCCGGTTGTGACAAATGTGTTACGCGGGTCGCGGTCGGGCCGCGCCTTTGCCGCCGCGGGACTTCCACGCGGGCACCGGGCCCGGCATCTCGCCCGGGGAAACCGACGCTCCACTCTGCCGCAAACCTTGTTATCCTGCGCGGCGAAACGGAGAAGCTGACATGCGCTGCACCCCGGTACGCCCGACCTTCGACACGGCCGCCGCCATCCCGCCACGCGCGCCGGACCGTCCGGACCGGACCGGACGGTCATGACGCAAAGCCTGCCGCTCGGAACCCACACCGAAACCCTGCACGGATTCCAGATCCATCGCGCCCGCCTCGATCCAGGCGCGCAGCAGCGGCTGCTCGAGCAGGTTCGCGACGTCGTCGCCGCCGCGCCGCTGTTCACGCCGGAAACCCGCGGTGGCAAGGCGATGAGTGTGCGAATGACCTCCGCCGGAAAATACGGCTGGTTCAGCGACCGCAGCGGCTACCGCTATCTGCCGCAGCACCCGTCCGGATCGCCGTGGCCGGAGATTCCGGCTGTCGCGCTCGATCTCTGGCGGGATCTGGTCGATGCCCGGCGGCTTCCCGACTGTTGCCTGATCAATTTCTATGACCGCCCTGCCAGGATGGGTTTGCACCAGGATGCCGACGAGGCCGATTTTTCCTGGCCGGTGCTTTCCGTCAGCCTCGGGGATTCGGCGCTGTTTCGCGTCGGTGGCGTGAATCGCCGCGATCCGACCGCGTCAACCTGGCTCGAAAGCGGCGATGTGGTGCTGTTCGGCGGCGCGGCGCGGCGCGCCTATCACGGAATTGACCGGATCAGGTTCGGCACATCCGCTCTGCTGCGCAACCATGGCAGGATCAATCTGACGTTGCGGGTGGTCGACTGATGACCCGTTCGCGCAGCCGTCCTGTTAACCTTTGGCACCTGCTCCGGATTTGTCGGTATCGGTTGGGTACCGGTTGGGTATCGAATGGGTACTGGCGCGCCATTGGTTAATTGCCGGGTTTTGTCGACATTTTTGAAACAGTTTCGCGGCTGGTGTTAACCAGTCAGAAAAAATTCATCCCACATGATGCGCATTCGATGATAGTGCGTACGCGAGTGTTGCAGGTCAGCACTTGTCTCATGACGCTCGTCAATTGCCTACTAATTGTGCCGTTGATGCACCACTTTGAAGGAACAGGTGAACGGAGGTGCGGCCTGGGCTGCATCCGGGTGGGGACTCAATCAAAGCGTAGGCAAACCGGGACAGGTGAGGTATAGCGCACCCTGTTTGGGTAAACTGGTACTGGGAACTGACAGAATGCAATACGAAGCTCTCGTTTCAACCTTCAGGGATCTTGCTCTCGAAGCAGGCGCGGCAATCATGGGGGTTTACGAGAGCCCGGATTTTGAGGTGAAGACAAAATCCGATTCCTCTCCGGTGACGGAAGCCGACGAACTGGCGGATGCGCTTATTTCCAGGGGGCTGGCGCGCGCCTTTCCGGAAATTCACGCGGTTACCGAAGAGCAGTCCGAAACCCACGGCACCAGTGCCGACATATTCTTCCTTGTGGATCCACTCGATGGAACCAAGGAATTCGTGCAGCGCCGTGGTGACTTTACGGTCAATATTGCCTTGATTGAAAACGGAATTCCGACCCGGGGCGTAGTCTATGCTCCGGCAAGGAAGCGTCTGTTCTACACCGATGCAACCGGTCAGAGCGTTGAAGAAGATCTCGCGACAGGTGGCATAACACCGATGAAAGTTTCGACCCCGGATGAAACTGCACTGGTGGTTGTCGCGTCCAAATCCCACCGCGACAAGGCAACCGACGACTACATTGCCGGTTATCGGGTCGGCGACTTTAAGTCTGCCGGATCATCATTGAAGTTCTGCCTTGTCGCCGCGGGAGAAGCCGATCTTTACCCGAGGCTCGGTCGAACAATGGAATGGGACACCGCGGCGGGTCAGGCCGTGCTGATGGGCGCGGGTGGCGCGGTCGTCAGATTTGATGATCATTCGCCGCTGGTCTATGGTAAGTCGGGCTACGAAAACCCTTTCTTCATCGCCTCTGCGCCTGGCGTAACTCTGCAGAAAGACTGATCATTGTCCGTACTGATCGCAATTCCGGCGCGTTACGCCTCGACGAGATATCCGGGCAAACCCCTGGTTGAACTTCGGGGCGCGACCGGCAAATCCCGCAGCCTGGTACGGCGCAGCTGGGAAGCCGCGCAGTCGGTGGCCGGAGTCGACCGGGTGGTTGTTGCAACCGACGATCAGAGAATTGCTGACGCCTGCACCGCTTTCGGTGCCGAGGTCGTAATGACCTCCGACACCTGCCGCAACGGCACCGAACGCTGCGCCGAAGTCTCTGAACTGCTTGGAAAAAAGCATGACATCGTCATAAATCTGCAGGGAGATGCACCCCTTACTCCACCGTCGTTCGTCGAAGCTCTGATTGCCGAGATGCTCAGTGATCCCGGCTGCGAAGTCGCGACACCGGTGTTGCAGTGTTCCTCGACTTCACTGCAGAGTTTTCGCGAGGATCGCAAGAACAACCGCGTCGGTGCGACGACGGCCGTCTTCGACAATGCGGGATTTGCCCTTTATTTTTCCAAGGAGGTCATTCCCTTCTCGGATGCAATTCTTCCTGGGAGTGACGATATACCCGTTTACCATCACGTAGGGGTATACGCGTACACGAAAGAGGCGTTGGCCGGATATCCGGTTTCACCACAGGGTCGACTTGAGTTGTGTGAGGGCCTCGAACAGTTGAGGTTCATGGAGACGGGAACGCGGGTGAAATGCGTAAAGGTTTATGCGGATGGAAGGGAATTTTGGGAACTCAATAACCCTTCGGACGTTGAGAAAATCGAAACGATACTTCAGCAGTTGAACCTGCCCTGATCGGCGGCTTTCTTCTGATTAAGTGTTTTGGGGAATAATTCCTCAAAGAGGGCTGTATCTGAGGTAACGAAGAATATAGTAATGCTGCGTTCGCGTGGCGACCGGTAGTATCTTACGTGGGGTTTAAATGTCAAATCGTGTAACCAAGGCCGTATTTCCAGTTGCGGGGTTCGGAACGCGCTTTCTTCCGGCAACCAAATCGGTACCGAAAGAAATTCTACCTTTGGTTGACCGTCCATTGATCCAGTACGCGATCGATGAGGCCCGGGCCGCGGGTATTACCGAATTTATCTTTGTGACTTCCCGCGGAAAGAGTGCCCTCGAGGACTATTTTGACAGCGCCCCCGAACTGGAAACGGCGCTCCAGGAAGGCAAGAAGCACAGTCTGATCGAAACGCTGCGCCAGACCGACATGGACAGCGGCGCGGTTGCATATATTCGTCAACAGGAACGGCGCGGCCTGGGGCACGCAGTCTGGTGCGCACGGCGACTGATTGGCGACGAACCATTTGCAGTGATCCTGCCGGATGACGTGATTGACGCCGAGACTCCCTGCCTCGAGCAGATGATCGAATCGTATCGGGAAATTGGCGGCAATATGGTCGCCGCGATGGAAGTCGCGCGTGAAAACGTATCGTCATACGGCATCCTCGACGTTGCTGATTCCGTGGGCAGTACGATGCGCGTGCGTGGCATGGTCGAAAAGCCGAAGGTGGAAAATGCGCCCTCCAACCTTGCAGTCATTGGGCGCTATATTCTTACCCCAAAGGTTCTGGAAAACCTTGACTCCATGAAGGCAGGGGCCGGCGGTGAAATACAGTTGACCGATGCGATTGCCGGCGAAATTTCCAGCAGCCAAAACGTACACGCGTTCAGGTTCAAGGGCCGCAGATTCGACTGTGGTACGAAGTCCGGTTATCTGCAGGCGACAGTTGCGTTTGGCCTTGCCCGGGATGAATTGCGCGACGAATTCCTTGAGTTTCTGCGCAGCGCGGTCGACACCGAAGTGCCAATTCCGGCTGCCCGCGCCGTCTGATCATCCAGACCCAGGACCCGGTGTGGTCGGCACGAACGGATGATACACCCGACAGGAGATTGAATTTGGGCCGACCCTGCGTCAGGCGGCCCGATCTGCTTCGGATGCGGTGAGAATGGCAAAGATCGCCGAAACGTCATTGGTGGAACGCAGTTTCGCGCAGGTACTTTCGCTTCTGAGTGTGCGCGATACCCGTGCCAGCGCCTTTAGATGATCGGCACCTGCGTTTTCCGGGGCAAAAAGTGCAAAAACCAGATCCACGGGCTGTCTGTCGACCGACTCGAAGTCGACAGGTTTTTCCAGGCGGACGAACACGCCGTTGACCTCGGAAATTCCAGGAATCCGGGCGTGGGGAATACCGACCCCGCGCCCTACCCCTGTTGGTCCAAGCGACTCCCGGTCCATGAGTGCCCGGTATGCGCGCTGTGACGAGATCCCGTAGACGGACTCCGCGATTTCCGCGAGGTCCTGCAACAGCCGTTTCTTGCTGGATACCTTCAGCTGCGCACGAATGGCGTCAACACCGAGAATATCAGACAGTTCCATGGCGCGTCCTCTGTGGCACAGGTCGTAAGGCACTAGGTATTGAGAGGGTCGATCCAGCCGATATTTCCGTCATCACGTGTGTAAACCACGTTAACGCCACCATGCTTTTCATTTCGGAAGACAAGAAGCGGAGACCCGGAAATTTCCATCTGCATCACTGCTTCTCCAACCGAGAGTTCCGGCACTTTTGTTTCCATTTCTGCAATAATAACCGGTTGCAGAGTGTCGGGCTCAACTTCCTCGGACTGACCGCCGGCCAGGACGTAGGACTGTGCTCCGATGGCCTCGATTGGGTTCTCGCGGTTCCGGTGATGATCCTTCAGGCGTCGCTTGTAGCGCCGCAACTGCTTCTCCATTCGGTCTGTGGCGCCCTGAAACGAAGCATAGATATCCGGCGCCCTGGATTTGGCCTGAACCGAGAGACCCGTGGGAAGGTGAACTGACAGATCCGCAATGTACTCATGGCGGTCCCTGGAAAACGTAACAGCCGCGTCAACCGGCCGATCAAAGTACTTGCTAATAGTCTCCGACAGACCTTCTTCAACGTGGGTGCGCAGCGCATCGCCCACATCAATCTGCTTTCCGCTGACCTGTAAATACATCTGCTACATGTTCTCCTGGACTTCGGTCTGCTCAATCTGCCGGAGCCTCCCGGCGAAGGCGGACCCTATGGACTCCCGATGATGTGTTGTCAACCACAGGTAGCGTTTCGCAAATTTCCCACCGCGGCGACATTCGTCACTTCATTCTGTTGCGCCTCCGACGCTGTTGGGACGATGGCACTCCCATGACATCACGGTATTTCGCAACGGTGCGCCTAGCAATATCTATTCCGTCTTCCCTGAGAAAGTTGACAATGCTGTCATCAGACAGCGGCCGACCTGAGTCCTCCCTGTCGATCAGGTTTCGAATTCTTTCCTGAACCGCCCGCGCGGAAAATGCAGCTACGCCCGAGACCGAGGGGATCGACGAACTGAAGAATGACCGCAGTTCAAGAACGCCCTGTTCGCTCGAAAGGTATTTCCCGGTGGTCACGCGACCGACGGTCGTTTCGTGAAGTGTCAGCCTGTCCGCTACGCTGCGTCGGGTCAGTGGTCTCAATGCCTTGGCACCTTCCGAGAAGAATCGGATCTGGTGGAATACGATGTCGGTGGAGACCCGGTGAATGGTGTCTGCCCTTTGGCGCAGCGACCGGACAAGCCAGTCGGCATTTGTCATGTACTCCGAAACAAAGGCTTTGGATTCCGGGCTTTTCGAACTCAGTTCCCTCGCATAGGTTCGGTCGACCGCGACACGGGGAAATGCGGCCGAGTTCAGCTCCACGGAAAGTGCGCCGCTGTCTGACTTCAAAATGATGACGTCGGGAATCGTAAACTGAACCGTGGACGAATTGAACTTGAGCCCCGGCTTTGGATCCAGCGAGCGCAGCAGTGACGTCAGTGCACTTAGTTCTGCGGCGCTGACACCGCAGAGCCTGGCAAGTTCAGCACGATCGCCATTGGCCAGCAGGTGCAGGTTGGAAAGAAGCCGGCGCATAGGTTCATCAAGTTGGTCCAGGTCAAGAAGCTGTAGTCTTAGACACTCCATGAGAGTGCGCGCGCCGACGCCTATCGGGTCGCAGGACTGAACAATCCGCAGACCTTCGGCCACCTTTCCCTCACTCAGGTGATGCTGTGATGCAAGGTCTGCTTCGTCGAACCTGAGATATCCGTCATCTTCCAGTTCGTCGACAATGATCAGAGCAGCTTCGGTAGCCTCGGAGTCGCGGTGCAACGACCTGATCTGTTGCGATAGGTGCTGCCGTAGGGAAACCGAATCCTCCAGCTGATGGGCGAAATCCTGACCGGAAGTCTGACCGGTTGAAACAAACGGCAGATCCGGGTAGGCCCGGTGCGACGATCCGGTGAATTCTAGAAACGGATTCTTTTCAACTTCGGAAGAAACAAACTCCATGACTTCGGGCTGTGACATCCGCAGCAGCCTGATTGCCTGGCGTAATTGGCCTGTCATCGTCAGAGACTGAGTTTGACGGACGGAAATCCTGGGGCCGATCGCCATCACCCGCGTTCCATCAGACTGGATGGCGACAACGGATCAGATCCTGAACGTGTCACCGAGATAAACTCTCCTTACATTCTCATCCTCGACGACTTCAGCCGGTGTTCCGGACATGAGCACGGTTCCGGCATGCAGGATATAAGCACGGTCGACGATCTCCAGGGTTTCCCGAACATTATGGTCCGTAATAAGCACCCCAATACCTCTGTTCCTGAGGTGACGGACAAGCGCACGAATATCGTTTACGGCCAGAGGGTCCACGCCAGCGAACGGTTCATCCAGCAGAACATATTTGGGGTTTGTCGCCAGGCATCGGGCAATCTCCACGCGGCGGCGTTCGCCCCCGGAAAGCGCAATTGCCGGTGTGCGCCGCAGATGTGTGATCGAAAACTCGCCCAGCAGCTCGTCAAGCAGTTCGTGCTGCTTTTCGTTGTCTTTTACGGTCAGTTCGATGATTGCCCGAATGTTGTCGGCGACGGAAAGACCCCGAAATATGGAAGCTTCCTGTGGCAGATACCCGATACCGAGTTTTGCGCGCCGGTACATCGGAAGAAACGTTACGTCCTGCGTGTCAACGAGAACGGTTCCGGCATCCGGGGGTATCAACCCGGCAATTGCATAGAAGCAGGTCGTTTTGCCGGCTCCGTTCGGTCCGAGCAACGCTACGACCTCTCCCCGTCGCATGTGTAGGGAGACGTCGCGCAGGATCGGCCTCTTTCGATAACTCTTGGCAAGACTGATGATTTCAAGGCCGGTTCCGACGTCGGCCATCTGCGGGTCTGCCTGCAGATTCATTGGGTTTCGTCCGGCTGAAAGATGGTTCTCACCCGTCCTTCGAGAACGCCTGTACCGTTGTTCAGGTCAATTCTGAGGGTCTCGCTGCTCAGAGCGCTGTTGCCCTGAGTGAGAAGGACGTCTCCGGTCATGGTCACGATGCCGCCGGCGACTTCATATATCGCGGATTCAGACTCGGCCGCTTCGGCACCATTGGAGAGTGTCACGCTGCCGTCCGCGACCATCCTTTGAACCTGACCGCTTCCCGCTCCTGGTTCTTCAACGTAAAACACTTCAATCCGATCGGCTCCCATGCGCAGTTCACCCTGAGCAACACGCACGACGCCGGTAAAGACTGCGCTTCCGGCGGCCTGATCAAGTTGAAGCTGATCTGCAGTGATCTCGACCGGCAGGGAAGCATCATGGCTTAGTCCGCTAAAAGGTACCGTAGCTCCCTGCGCAACGGCGTGGTTCGGAAGCAGCCAAACAAAAAGAACAAAAAGCAGCCGTATTTTCATTGCGTTATCCGGTTCACCACGAAACTGTTTATATTGGGTTGTATAGCAGTTGTACGCCTTCGCTGAAAGAAAAGTACCTTTTCGCCGGATCGGCTGCCGTTGGTTCGATTCGCATGGTGCCGGCGCTAATATGGCCCAGTGGTCCTTCACCGTAGACAGTTGCGTCAGATTCGATGGATCCTGCGGCGAGGTTCACTTCCATCCGTTCAGAACTGACAATGTATCCGGAACTGTCCTGAATCTCGATCCGCCCCTCAAGGTTGAGCAGTCTGGTCTTCAGATCGATGGTGCCGCTGTCGGCCGACACACGCAACTGCGCCGATGTAGTGAAATCGATGATGCCGGACAGGTTGGTCAGAGTCGCATACTCTGGTGGAACACTGTCAGGAGTTACCAGATCCGCCGTGAACTGAAAGCGGTCGCCGTCTTCTGTGGTCCCGGTAAGAATTGGATTTGCAACCTGCAGCCCCTCTCCAAGGGCTTCCAAATCCCCACGGGAGAAGACCAGTTCTCCGCCAAAATTGTCTTCAGTCTGGACAAAGAAGAGACCGGCGAGCAGCGCAAGCGCAATCAGCGGGAGCCCGATTTTCAGGATCGCCACCGAATTTGAATACCAACCCGTTGCCCGCGCCATTGATCACTTCACGCCTGCACGCAGACAGTCGTGTACGTGCAGTATCCCGATGACCTTTGTGGAGCCTTCTTCCGGAGTTACAAAGAGGGCCGTTATCTTTCGTTCGTTCATGCGCCCCAAAGCCTCGGTTGCCAGTGCACCGCCGCTTATCGTGCTGGGTGTTGGCGTCATTACCTCTTCAACGCGACGTTCCATCAATCCGACCAGATTTCGCCTGAGATCACCGTCTGTTATGATGCCGACAAGGTCGTTGGCGGCTTCGGTGATGCCGACAACCCCAAATCCCTTTTCACTCATTGTAATCAGTGCTTCGCCCATTGACGCGCGGATATCAACGAGCGGCAGTCTGTCTTCCGTGTGCATCAAATTCGCGACCGTGACCAGTTTCGCGCCGAGTCTTCCTCCGGGATGAAACTCCCTGAAATCCTCGGGGGAGAACTCGCGGTGCTCCATGAGGGCGACGGCGAGGGCATCACCGAGTGCGAGTGCCATTGTTGTGGAGGTGGTTGGCGCCATGCCAACGGCACAGGCTTCCGGCGCCGTTGGCAGAATCAGACCTATATCCGACTGCCTGACGAGAGTGCTCTCCGGTCGGCTCGCCATGCCGATCAGGGGAATGGCGAAGCGTCGGGTGTACGCTATCAGGTCCGACAGCTCGGATGTTTCGCCAGAATTTGAAAGCAGCAGTACAGCGTCCTGAAAGGTGATCATGCCGAGATCGCCGTGGCTCGCCTCCGCCGGATGGACATAGAGCGCAGGGGTACCCGTGGAAGCAAGAGTGGACGCGATCTTGCGCGCGATGTGCCCGGACTTTCCCATTCCCGAAACGATGAGCCGGCCCCGCGTGGATAGAATACACTGAACCGCGTCCGCGAAGGACGCACCGAGGGACTGTCTCAGTATTTCCAGCGCCGCCGCCTCAAGGCCTATGACCCGGCGACCGGCCTCAACAACTTTGGCATGGTCCAGAGTCCCGCTCGTGCGCATCAGATTCGGGCTCCATCAGGAATGGGAAAAAATATCCTGCTCCGGCCACCCCGCCAGATCCAGCACCGCCCGGGTGGGGAGAAAGTTGAAACATGCCTGGGCCAAGGTTGCACGGTCTTCGCGCGCAAGCCGAATGTCCAATTCTACCTTCAGTTTGTGAAGATACAGAACGTCGGAGGCTGCGTAGTCAATCTGTGCCTGTGTGAGTTCGGACGCCCCCCAGTCACTCGACTGCTGCTGTTTGGAGATGTCCACACCAATCAGTTCACGGGTCAGATCCTTGAGTCCGTGCCGATCAGTATAGGTTCGTACGAGCCGCGACGCGATCTTTGTGCAATAAACCGGTGAGGTCAGCACATTGAGCCGATGTTTGAGCACGGCAATATCAAAGCGCCCAAAATGAAAGAGTTTCAGGATCTTTGGGTTTTGGAGCATCCCGGCGAGGTTGGGTGCTATTTCCTGATTCTGGCTGATCTGTACAAGGTGCGCATTGCCGTCACCGCCGGACATTTGCACCAGGCATAACCGGTCCCGATGCGGGTTGAGCCCCATGGTTTCACAGTCAATGGCGACGACTGGCCCCAAGTCCAGCCCTGCGGGAAGATCTCCCTGATAAAGTCTGTTTACCATGGAAACTCCGCAAACACGAGAAAGCGTGTTCTGGTTGGGTCGGCCGACCTTCAGCCGTCGTTTCGACGGTGGTGCCCAGGAGAAGACTCGAACTTCCACTTCCTTTCAGAAACTGGCACCTGAAGCCAGCGCGTCTACCATTCCGCCACCTGGGCAGGTGTCGATGGCGCGTGTATACGCAGCATTTTCCTGGTGTCAACGGGCCTCGGAACTGGAATTGAATGTTCTCGGTTTCGGAGATACCCTGCGACGGAGATTACCAGCGTCCGGAGAGTTTCGTATGAATGCTTCACCCTTGATTGCCACCGTTTTCGGCGGCTCGGGATTTGTTGGCAGATACGTGTGTCAGAGGCTGGCGAGGGCCGGCTGGCGCGTCAGGGTCGCAGTGCGCCGGCCCGACGAGGCGCTGTTCGTTAGGACGTATGGGGTCGTCGGGCAGATTGAGATTCTTCAGGCAAATATCAGGGATGAAGCCTCGACCCGCAGCGCAATTGCCGGCTCGGATGCAGTTATAAACTGTGTTGGAATTCTCGGGGAAAACGGCCGCCAAACGTTTGACGCCGTGATTGCCGATGGTGCTGAGCGGGTTGCGCGACTCTCTGCCGCGGAAAACATCGGCCGTCTGGTTCATGTTTCTTCGATCGGTGCGGATCTTGAGAGTTCGAGTGACTATGCGCGTAACAAGGGCTTGGCGGAAAAGGCTGTACTGAAGCATTTTCCGAATGCAGTGATTTTACAGCCGTCAATAATCTTTGGCACCGAGGACAGTTTCTTTAATCGGTTTGCAAACATGGCAAGATTGTCGCCGGTGATTCCCGTGGTCAGCCCTGAAACGCGGTTTCAACCGGTATATGTTGACGATGTTGCTGCTGCTGCGGTCGCGGCTGCAACAACTGACGTCCGATCGGGCGTTTATGAACTTGGCGGGCCAGAGATCGAAACGTTTGGCGCGCTGATGGCCCGTATGCTTGAGGTGATTGACCGTCGGAGGTGGGTGCTCCCGATTCCGGTTGGATTGGCGCGGTTTCAGGGAAAGGTGCTTGATTTCCTACAACGGGTTTCTTTCGGGCTTTTCACAAATTCCGTGTTGACGGCGGATCAGGTCGAAATGCTTCAAGTGGACAATGTCGTCGCCGGCAATGCGAAAGGATTCGCCGACCTCGGCCTTTCTCCGACGTCAATGGAGGCAGTCCTTGAGGGCTACCTTCACAGTTTCAGGCCGCATGGTCAGTACGACGCTATCACCGCATCTGCGAAGAAACTGAAGACCTGACAGGCGCAGGCGGACCTTTGCCGGTTTCACTCATTGTCTTTCCACCCGGCGCGGCGTGGGGAAGGTTACGTCCTGTCGGGGATGGATGCAGGAATACTGTGACCGTGCCGTTCTAGAGATAAGCGGTGGCGAGCAGTACGAGCCCCAGTATCACCCGGTAGACGACATATGGCGTGTAACTGACACTCTTGAGCAGGCGCATCATGATGGCGAGCGATGCGTAGGCCGCTGCGAACGCAAGCACGGCGCCAATCAAACTGTCGCGGGCAATTGACCAGTCTGCATCCCGGACCACGTCGGCGCCAAGCAGCGCGCCGGATGCGATGATCGTCGGAATTGACATCAGCATGGCGATTTTTGCGCCGTCCTCGCGCGTGTACCCAAGTAGGCGACTGGCAGTAATTGTAATCCCGGACCGTGAAGTTCCGGGGATGAGGGCAACGGCCTGCCACAGACCCATTACGATCGCGTCTTTCAGGGTCCAGTCGTTGGCGGTTCGGTGGGTTGGGCTGCGCTTGTCAGCCCAAAACAGGAAAAGCCCGAAACCGAGCATCGTCCACCCAATGACGGTGATCGATCTCATGGCGTCGGAAAGGCCGGTCACCTTCAGTATGAAGCCAACGACGATGACGGGAACTGTGGCGATCGCCAACAGCAGTGCGAGATTGCCGTTGGTCGTTGTGAACCTGCCGTGCACCAGGTCAAGGCAGCCGAGCCAGACCCGGTACACATCCTTCCGGAAGAACCAGATCACCGCTCCAAGTGTGCCAACGTGGACCGCAACGTCGAGGGCGAGTCCCTGGTCGTCGACCCCGAGCAGTTTGGGGAGAAGGATGAGGTGGCCGGACGAGGATACTGGCAGAAATTCGGTTATGCCCTGTACGATCGCAAGGATGGCCAGTTGGAACAGCGGCATGAGAACTCACACTTACTACGAATCACGCTATACAACACATACAGGGACGCCGTACGAGATGTCACTCGTGGCATTAGGGCCGGATCGGGACTAATATTAGGGTATTCTTAACCTGGAAATTCGGGGAAAACATAAAAAATGTGATAATATGTCAGTCATTCTGACTTTTAATGAGTTTTGAACTAATCTAGAGCTTTGAGAGCGATAAAGCGGGGGCGTCATGGCGCAGCAGCGAATGTTGAAGTTTGTGGATGTTTCGCGGGATATGCCCGTGAAGCGGGATGCCCGGGAGCGGCGGGAGGATTTTGGGGAAATTTATCTCGAGTTCGCCCGGGAGAAAGCCGCCGAACAGGCGGGTCGCTGTTCACAATGCGGTGTGCCCTACTGCCAGACCCACTGCCCTCTGCACAACAACATTCCAGACTGGCTGAAGCTGACGGCGGAAGGCCGGCTGCAGGAGGCCTATGAGCTGAGTCAGCAGACGAATACCTTCCCGGAAATCTGTGGCCGGATCTGCCCGCAGGACCGGCTCTGTGAAGGGAATTGCGTTATCGAACAGGCCGGACACGGCACGGTGACGATCGGATCGGTCGAGAAATACCTGACGGACCTTGCCTGGCAGGAAGGCTGGGTTAAACCCGTTTCTGCTTCGGTCGAGCGTGCAGAGAGCATCGGGATCATTGGTGCCGGGCCGGGCGGGCTGGCGGCGGCGGATGTGCTGCGCCGGGCAGGATTTCAGGTTACTATATACGATCGCTATGACCGTGCGGGCGGGCTGATGATATATGGCATTCCTGGTTTCAAGCTGGAAAAGGACGTGGTTCTGCGCCGTAACGAACAGCTTGAGGTTGGCGGTGTGACGTTTCAGATGAACTGCAATGTCGGCGATGACATCAGTTTTGAAGAAATCCGTACAAAGCACGACGCAGTGATTATCGCTACCGGGGTCTACAAATCGCGTGATTTGGGCGGTCCAGGTGCTGGTTTGCCGGGAATTGTCAAGGCAATCGACTTTTTGACGGCGTCCAACCGCAAGAGCTTCGGTGATGATGTGCCGGAATTCGACAGTGGCGAGCTGAACGCCAAGGGCAAGCGTGTCGTGGTTGTCGGCGGCGGCGATACGGCGATGGATTGCGTAAGGACGGCGATCCGTCAGGATGCGGTATCGGTGACCTGTCTGTACCGGCGGGATCGGGCGAACATGCCGGGGAGTCAGCGTGAAGTGGCCAATGCCGAAGAGGAAGGCGTCAACTTCGCCTGGCTCACGGCGCCGAAGGGTTTCACCGGTGATGAGAGTGTCAGCGGTGTGATGGTGTCGCGGATGCGGCTTGGGGCGCCGGATTCCACCGGGCGGCAGACCCCGGAGGAAATCGAGAACGCCGACTATGTCGAGGGTGCAGACCTGGTGATCAAGGCGCTGGGGTTTGAGCCGGAACCGCTGCAGACCCTGTGGGGCACCGAAGGGCTGGAAGTGACCCGGTGGGGCACGATAAAGGCGAATTTCCAGACGCATGAGACGAGTTTGCCCGGGGTATATGCGGTAGGAGACATCGTTCGCGGCGCAAGTCTCGTGGTCTGGGCGATCCGGGACGGGCGTGATGCGGCGAATTCGATCGTCAAGTTTCTCGACGCCCGGGCGCACAGTGTTGCCGCAGAGTAACGGTTAACAAAGTGAATTTTGGCCGTGGCGATTGGATACCCTTTGCGTACCCAATCGATACCCGACCGGTAACAACGGTTCTGGACCGGCCAAAATTAATCACGTCAATCGTACTGACGTAATATTTTTGTTTTTGGATACAGAGCATTAACCAGGGAGGACGACGGTGAAGGGAAGATGCATGTGTGGCGCCGTGTCATTCGACGCGACTCCCGCAGAAGCGGCGTACCATGCTTGCCACTGCGAGATGTGCCGCAGGTGGACCGGATCCGCTTTTCTCGGGATCACCGTCAAGGGCGACCGGCTGAAGTTCGAAGGGGCAGAGCACATCCGCACGATCCAGTCGTCGGAATGGGCAGAGCGGGCGTGGTGCGGAAAATGCGGTACCGGGCTCTATTACCACGTGACCGCAGAGGGACCCTATTCCGACAGTTATGAAATGTCGCTTGGAACGTTTGACGATCCAGGTAAGCTGAAGTTCGACAGGGAAATCTATGTCGACCACAAATCTCCGAACGTAGCGCTTCAAGGTGCGGAGACATCGCTGACCCGGGCAGAGGTCCTGGCGATGTTCTCGATCCCAGAGGAGGGACAAGACCAATGACCACATTTGATGCAGACTGGGTGGCACGCAAGGAAGCGGAGTTCGCGCGGCTGGAGGCCGAAGGGCTGTACCGCGCCGAGGACGAGCATTCCTCGTGCGGGGTAGGTCTTGTTGTCACGGTAGACGGCAAACCGCGCCGCGAGGTGGTGAAGGCCGGCATCCAGGCGCTGTCGGCGATCTGGCACCGGGGCGCGGTTGATGCCGACGGAAAGACCGGCGACGGCGCAGGCATTCACGTGCAGATTCCGGTGCCGTTCTTCGAGGAGCAGGTGCGGCGCACCGGGCATGAGCCGAAGGAAGGCCGGATGGCGGTCGGGCAGATATTCCTTCCGCGCAGCGATTTCGCCGCCCAGGAAACGGCGCGGACCATCGTCGAAACCGAAGTGCTGCGGCTTGGCTATTACATCTACGGATGGCGGCATGTGCCGGTGGATGTGACATGTCTCGGGGAAAAGGCCAATGCGACACGGCCGGAGATCGAGCAGATCCTGATCGCCAACAGCAAGGGTGTGGACGAGGAGACCTTCGAGCGCGAACTTTACGTGATCCGTCGCCGGATCGAAAAGGCCGGCTCCGGGATCCGCGACTTTTACATCTGTTCGCTGTCCTGCCGGTCGATCATCTACAAGGGCATGATGCTCGCCGAACAGGTCGCGGTGTTTTATCCCGACCTGATGGACGACCGCTTCGAGAGCGCGTTCGCGATCTATCACCAGCGGTATTCCACCAACACCTTCCCGCGCTGGTGGTTGGCGCAACCGTTCCGGATGTTGGCCCACAACGGTGAAATCAACACGCTGAAAGGCAACCTGAACTGGCTCAAGAGCCACGAAATCCGCATGTCGTCGGATTATTTCGGCGACCTGGCCGAGGACATCAAACCGATCGTTGCCGCCGGAAGTTCGGATTCCGCGGCGCTCGACAACGTGTTCGAGGTTCTGGTTCGGGCCGGACGCGCGGCGCCGATGGCCAAGACGATGCTGGTACCGGAAGCCTGGTCGAAGCTAGCGACCAAGATGCCCGACGCCTGGCTCGACATGTATGCCTATTCCAACTCGGTGATGGAGCCGTGGGACGGGCCGGCGGCGCTGGCGATGACCGACGGACGCTGGGTCTGTGGCGGGCTGGACCGCAACGGTCTGCGGCCGATGCGCTACGTGGTGACGGCGGACGGTCTGCTGATTGCAGGGTCGGAGGCCGGGATGGTTCCGACCGAGGTGGCGAACGTGGTCGAGAAAGGCGCGCTTGGGCCCGGTCAGATGATTGCCGTCGATATGACCGCAGGTCGCCTTTATCACGACGCCGAGATCAAGGACGAACTGGCGTCCAGCCAGCCGTTCGGGGAATGGATCACCTCGGTCACCGATCTGGAACACATCACCGGCGACATCGAGGAAATTGCCTGCTTCGAGGGCGCGGATCTGCGCAGTCGGCAGGTTGCGGCGGGGTATTCGATCGAGGAACTCGAAGTGGTGATCGCCGCCATGGCCGAGGACGGCAAGGAGGCGATCGGCTCGATGGGCGACGATACCCCGCCGGCGGTGCTGTCGGACAGGTATCGGCCGCTGAGCCATTTCTTCCGGCAGAACTTCAGCCAGGTGACCAACCCGCCGATCGACAGTTTGCGCGAGCACCGGGTGATGTCGCTGAAGACCCGGTTCGGCAACCTCAACAACGTGCTCGACGAGGACAACAGCCAGACCAAGATCCTGACGCTGGAAAGCCCGTTCGTTTCCAACGCCCGCTTTGACTATCTGGCGAAGCATGCGGGTGTGGACGCGGTCGAGATCGACTGTACCTTCCCGGCCGGCGGCATTCACAATGCCCTGCAGGACGGGCTTGCCCGGATCCGGGCCGAGGCCGAGGAGGCCGTGCGGGCCGGCGCAAACCACATCGTCGTCACCGATCATCACCAGAGCGCCGAAAAGGTGGCGATGCCGATGATCCTCGCGACTTCGGCGGTGCATTCCTGGCTGACGCGCAAGGGGCTGCGGACCTTTACCTCGATCAACGTGCGCTCGGCCGAGTGTATCGATCCGCATTATTTCGCCGTGCTGGTCGGGTGCGGCGCCACCACGGTCAATGCCTATCTGGCCGAGGATTCGATCATCGACCGGATCCGGCGCGGGCTGCTCGACAGTGACGTGAATACGGCGATCCGCCGGTTCCGCGAAGCCGTCGACCAGGGTCTGCTGAAGATCATGTCGAAGATGGGGATCTCGGTGATTTCCTCCTATCGCGGCGGGCTCAATTTCGAGGCGGTGGGTTTAAGCCGGGCGATGACGGCGGAATATTTCCCCGGAATGGCGAGCCGGATTTCCGGCATTGGCGTATCCGGGGTTCAGGCCCAGGCCGAGGCGGTGCATGCGCGCGGCTGGCTGTCGGATTCCATTCTGCCGATCGGCGGGCTCTACAAGTTGCGGCGCTCGGGCGAGACCCATGCCTGGGAAGCGCAGTCGATGCACATTCTGCAGTCGGCCTGTGACCGGGGTTCGTATGAGTTGTGGAAGCAGTACAGCCGGTCGATGCGGTCGCGGCCGCCGATCCATCTGCGCGATCTGCTGGATTTCCAGCCGGTGAAGGGTCCGGTGCCGCTGACCGAGGTCGAGAGCATCACTTCGATCCGCAAGCGGTTCGTGACGCCCGGCATGTCGCTCGGCGCACTCGGGCCGGAGGCGCACAAGACGCTGAACATCGCCATGAACCGGATCGGCGCGAAGTCGGATTCGGGCGAGGGCGGTGAGGATCCGGCGCATTACATGCCGGAATCCAACGGTGACAATCCGAGTGCGAAGATCAAGCAGGTGGCGTCCGGCCGGTTCGGGGTTACGGCGGAGTATCTCAACAACTGCGAGGAGCTGGAGATCAAGGTCGCCCAGGGTGCGAAACCGGGCGAGGGCGGCCAGCTTCCGGGGATGAAGGTTACGGCGCTGATTGCGCGGCTGCGGCATTCGACGCCGGGGGTGACGCTGATTTCGCCGCCGCCGCACCACGACATCTATTCGATCGAGGATCTGGCGCAGCTGATCTATGACCTCAAGCAGATCAACCCGCGGGCCAAGGTCTGCGTCAAGCTGGTCAGCCAGTCGGGTGTGGGCACGATTGCCGCCGGTGTGGCGAAGGCCAAGGCCGACGTGATCCTGATTTCCGGTCACAACGGCGGCACGGGTGCGAGTCCGGTGACGTCGATCAAATACGCCGGGCTGCCCTGGGAGATGGGGCTGAGCGAGGCGCATCAGGTGCTGACCATCAACAACCTGCGTGACCGGGTAATCCTGCGGACCGACGGCGGGCTGCGCACCGGCCGGGACATCGTCATCGCGGCGATGCTCGGCGCGCAGGAGTTCGGCATCGGCACCGCGTCGCTGGTGGCGATGGGCTGCATCATGGTGCGGCAGTGCCAGAGCAACACCTGTCCGGTCGGGGTCTGTACCCAGGACGAGCGGCTGCGGGCGAAGTTCACCGGCACGGCGGACAAGGTGGTCAACCTGATCAGCTTCTATGCCGAGGAGGTGCGCGAGGTTCTGGCGTCGGTGGGCGCGCGTTCGATCAGCGAGGTGATCGGTCGTGCCGATCTTCTGGCGCAGGTCAGCCGGGGTGCCGAGCATCTCGACGATCTCGATCTCAACCCGCTGCTGATCAATGTGGATGAGGGGCAGAACACCCATTACGACCGCAACAAGCCGCGGCAGGTGGTGCCCGACACGCTCGATGCACAGATCGTCGTCGATGCCGATCCGTTTTTCAAGGAAGGCGAGAAGATGCAGCTGTCGTATTCGGTGCAGAACACGCACCGGTCGGTGGGCACGCGGGTCTCGTCGCATATCGTGCAGCGGTTCGGGATGAACAATGCGCTGCAGACCGATCACCTGACGATCAAGCTCGACGGGTCCGCCGGGCAGTCGCTGGGGGCGTTTGCGGCGCCGGGTCTGAAGATCGAGGTGATGGGCGAGGCGAACGACTATGTCGGCAAGGGTCTGTCCGGCGGCATGATCGTGGTGCGGCCGCCGATCGGTTCGCGGCTGGTGCCGCATCAGAATGCGATCATCGGCAACACCGTGCTTTACGGCGCAACCGCCGGCAAGCTGTTTGCCTGCGGCCGGGCCGGGGAGAGGTTCTGCGTGCGCAACTCCGGGGCCGATGTGGTGGTCGAGGGCTGCGGTTCGAACGGCTGTGAATACATGACCGGCGGTACGGCGGTGATCCTGGGATCGTTCGGCGACAACTTCGGTGCCGGGATGACCGGTGGCATGGCGTTCATCTATGACCCGGAAGGTGAGGTGCAGACGCGCATCAACCGGGAGAACGTCATCGTCATGCCGGTGGAATCGGCCTGGTGGGAAGGGGTTCTGAAGGACCTGATCCAGCAGCACCTGGATCAGACCGAAAGCCCACGGGCGCGTGACATCCTGCGGCACTGGGACGATGAACTGAAGAATTTCAGTCAGATCGTGCCGAAGGAGATGATCAACCGCCTGGAGCATCCGGTATCGGACAAGGCGGAGGCGGCCAGCGCCTGACGCCGGTGGCAGACCTGACGCCGGCCCGGAAGCGGTTTCCCGGGTCGGCAGCAGGCACCGCAGTTGAGTGGGGCTTTATACCGCATCGCCTGAACCGGCCCGTGCACGGGGTCAGTCGTCGGGAATGGGGGGGGGATTGTCCGCACTCCGTCCGCTCAGGGCGTCATAGAACGGCCAGGGAGATGGTGACAGTCTCACTTCGGCGCATGCGTATTCGTCGATGGCAGATTCGACGTGGGTTACGCTTCGCCAGGGCCCGTATTCATCGCGGAACGTGTTGAGGTCGGCGAGCCAGTCAACGTCATCTGCCAGGCGAAAGAGCGGCGATGTGATGGTGTCGCTGACACGCGGCGCAAGGGCGCGCAGGTCGAAACCGGTCGGATCCAGCGCGGCGATTGCGGCCGAAATCGCCGCGCTGTCGGTATAGCCGTAGGGGCTTTCTTCGAAGTCGTTGCGATCTGCAAAGAACACTGTCTCAAGCGCGCCGTATTTCAGGCAGCCGATCAGCGTCGGCGGTTCGGCGGTGTCCATGGGCAGGGGGCGAACCTCGACCGGGGTCGCTGCGTGGCCCGTTCGCCAGGGTTCGTCGAACGCCGGGATGGAATACGGCTCGTAGGCGCTTTCGCTCAGCTGGGACAGAAAATCCGCAACCTGCCATGTCAGGCCGGAATAGGAGAAGGCACCGGCAACCAGGCCCGTTTCCGGTCCGCCGCGGTATTTTTCGGCAAGTTCCGGAATGGTATCACCTGGCTCTTCGATGTCATTCAGCACAAGCCGCATCATGGCGATGTTGTCGCACGGGGTCGTGAGCCGGTTGAATATCTCGATATCCGTCAGATCCCCGAGGCCCGAGACATTACGCCCCAGCATTTCCGTTTGAGTCAGGGCGCCGGTGATGGCTTTCCGGGCAGTTGATATCCGGATCTGACCGATCCCGTAAGACCAGTCCGGGAGCTTTCCGGAAATGTCGTGGATCAAGCGGGCGAGACCGGTCTCGAGGCTGCGCCGCCACGCCGGGCGGGCGTAGATTTCCACCGCGGCGATCGACATGACGAGCGGGTTGCGGTTGCTGCACTGTTCCAGCTGGCTGCCCTCGACGCTGAGCCAGCCGGGGCGGCGGGGCGGTAAGCCATCTGCCTCCTGCGGGATGGTGATCGAGGCCAGGTTGGCGCGGTGCAGCGCCAGCACCGCGACGCGTTGGCGGGGTGTTTCGGCGGTCAGCGGCTGATAGCCGGGTTCGGCGTCCTCGCTGAACTGCCGCCCTCTGACATCCGTCGATCCAAGATAGAGCACCGGAGCGAGCACCGCGCCGATCAGCAGGCCGAGCAGGGTCGGCAGCAGGAGATTTGCCACCGTTGCGGCGCTCTTTCCCGCCCATGTCGGCCGGGCCGTCATTGTGCCGAGGCGACAAGGAAGGTGGCTACGGCGCTGGCGAGCGCGCCGCTCAGCGCCGTGGAAACCGGTTTCAGGAACGGATGGCGCATGGCGGTGACCCATGACAGGTCTTCGACGGACCCGCGCGAGCCGATCACGACTTCGGCCAGTTCGACGCCGGTTCGGGCAAACCATGCATACCCGGCAAAATAGATGAAGTAGGCGAGAAGGAACGTCAGCCGGTGCGACGCCATGATCGGGTCGATCAGCATGTCCCACATCAGGATGTAGGGCCACGCCATCAGCAGTGCGGACAGGAATGCGCTGGCGGTGAGGGTGGTGGAAAGCTGGCGCGCGGCAATGATGCTTTCGAATACGCCACCCGGGCGGCCCATCGCCCGCTGGGCGCTGAGGAGGCGGTGGAAGGCGAGCGTGACGAAAAACGCAACAACCACCGGCGGCAGCAGCTTGAGTATCAGCGCGCCGGCCCGCAGCACGGGCCGTTCATCGAACAGGAAAGCGGAAAAGGTGAAGTAGGCCTGATCCGGAAGCAGGTAACCGGCAACCTTGATGACCGAAAGGTTCAGCAGCGTTGCGCAGACAAACAGTGTCGGGTGAATGGATGACGCGGGCTCCGGCGTGTCGGCCATCTGGATTCTCCATCGCACGGGTATGCCAAGATCATATCATGCTCGCGAACCGCCTCCAACATGACTGTATTGAGCACGGACGGGCGCGGCGGGCATGGCGGTGGCGTCGCGGAATGGAATGCACGGAAAGGTTGTGGAGACTCTTGTTCCAGCGCGAACAATAATCGTAACCTGTCGGGAACCGGGAATGTTGGAGGAAACCTTGGCACGTTACGGGCAATTGGCGGCGGGTCTTGTCCTGGCCGGGTTTCTGGCGGGATGCGGATTGTTCGGAAACGATGCGGAGGTCGATCCGTGTCTTGCCGTCGATGCCAAGAACCGGGCGATGGACGGGACCTTCATCCGGCAGCCCGCGGGGGTCGCTACCTTCCAGATTCTGCCCGTGGATGGCAAGCTGCGGCGGAACGGCAGTCTTTCGCGGCTCTATTTCGACGGATTTACCTTCCGGGCGCGGGCGGATGCGGAGACCGGTGGTTACCGGGCCGGCCGTGGTTCAACCGCGGTGCCGATAGCCGCGCTTGCGTCGGTGGTTGACGGGATCGACGCCTTTGACGTGACCTACAACAAGCGGGGCGGGGACTCGTTCAATGCGCAGGTGGTGATCGGTGTGCCGACGGTGGCCACCGAACTGCCGACCGCCGGCAATGCAGCGTTTTCGGGGCCGGTGGTGCTCAAGGTGCAGAACCGGGCGGAGGGTGCCTCTTCGGCGATGCTTGATCTGTCCGCAACCGCCACCTTTGCGGTGAAATACGGCTCGCAGTCGGCGGATCTGAACGTGTTCAACATCTCCGGCGACGGGGCGGCGGCGTTGCCGTTCCGGACGATCTCCTGGACCGGCATCAGCCTGTGTTCGACGCGGGTTGGCAGCAGCGGTTCGGGTCTGTTCAGCATGAGCGACGGCAACGGCCTGCCGGTGAACTTTGCCGGACCCAGTCCGGTGTCCCCCTCCGGTTCGGCGGTCTTCGACGGCAACCTCTATGGCACGCTTGCCAATGGCGGGCTTCCGGCGGGACTTGGCGGGGGATTTCTCATTCAGGGCGATACGGGGGTCATTTCGGGAATGGTGGTTGCGAAACCGGTGAACTAGCGAAACAACCCGTCGATTTTTCCGAAAAGTGTTGATTTCACAAGAGGCTGTCGTCAGAAATACCTATGGTTGATGAAGGGCGTCCAAGTAAGTCGCACAGGTATTGTACGATGCCATTTGGAAGGGGACGTTGCAGGAAAATGCGGAAAAGATGCGCCGGATCGGGCCGCATCGGCATGCTGTTGCGCGCATGACGGACGGCGGTTGGGCACTGGCGCGCGTGACGGATGGCGCGGCGCAGGCAGAGCGTATGCCCTATGCGCTCGAAACCGGATATTTCCTGCCGCAGGAGCGCAAGCTCTACGATCACCTGGCGTATCTGGCACATCTGGCGCGGCTGATCCGGTTGCCGGGGCCGGGTTCGGCGGGGACGGAGACCTGGGCGCGGCTGTTTCAGGCAGAGCCGGGGGTGGCGATTGCGGAACTGCTGAGTCTGCAGGTGGCAGATTGCCGGCTGGATTTCGCACGGCAGCTTGGCCGGACCCCGGAGGATGCGGCGCGGCTGATTCATCGCCGGGCGGCGCAGCTGCGCTCGGCCCGCAGGACGCTCGAACGGCACGGTGCCGAGTTTTCGCTGATCATCCGGCAGATGGAGGCGGTGGGCGACGAAATTCCCACCAACCGCCTGCTGGAGCTGCTCGCTTCGTCGGCGGGGCGGTCGGCGG
>JAUIHM010000113.1 GCA_030432315.1 Alphaproteobacteria bacterium
CGACGGTCAGTCACCGCGGCCCGCACCGGCATGCTGGGGAACATCCCGAGACCGGTCCAGTTCCGCGACTGAACCGTCAGGTTCAGTTTCTGAACTGGCCGGGGTGAATTCACGGGGCTAGGGTCGGACTGTTCGAAAGGGAGGCTCACCGTGACACAGGCCGGATACAAACAGTTTTGCCCCGTGGCGATGGCGGCGGAAATTCTCTGCACGCGATGGACAATGGTGCTGATGCGCGAACTGGTCGCCGGCACAACCAGGTTCAATGACCTGCGCCGCGGCGTTCCGAAAATGTCGCCCGCGCTGCTGTCTACCCGCCTGAAGGAACTTGAACAGGCGGGTGTGGTCGAACGCATTCCGCTGCGATCGGAGAAAGGCGTTTTTGAATACCGGCTGACGGAGGCCGGCAGGGATCTGCGCCCCGTTGTCGAGGCGGTCGGGATCTGGGGCCAGAAATGGGTCGAATCATCGCTTTCCCTGAAAAATCTCGACCCGTCGCTGCTGATGTGGGACATGCGCCGCAACCTTGACCCGTCGCCGCTGCCGGCGACGCGGACCGTGGTTCAGTTTCTGTATTCCGATCTGCCCGCCTCAAAAAGCCACTGGTGGCTGGTCATCGAACCCGGCGGCGAGGTCGATCTCTGCTGGTCCGATCCGGGTTTCGAGATCAATCTGTACGTCACGACCGATCTGCGCACGATGACCGCAATCTGGATGGGTCTGCGCACCGTCGAAAGCGAACGGAACAGACTGGAACTGCTGGGCGAGCGCAGGGTGGCGGAAACCATGCAGGTCTGGCTCGGCCTCAGCCCTTTCGCCAAGGAGAAAAAACGCGTCGCCTGACGGGGCCGGCTTCGTGCCGGCCGCAGGACTGCGCGAAACTTCACGCACCGCTTCTTCTGCACTCAACGCCGATGCCCCTCTTTCGCATGCCGAAAATGGTGATTTGATCCGCATTTGCTTTTGGCGCATACAGCCGTGGCAGCCTGCAAGCGGAGCCCCGGATGATTGTTGAACTCGGCCATTTCGCCCTGATCCTGGCATTTGTCGTCGCCCTTGTTCAGATGACCGTGCCGATGATCGGGGCACGGATGGGCTGGTCCGACTGGATGCGCCTCGCGGTTCCCGCCGCTGGACTTCAGTTCGCGCTGACCCTGGCCGCCTTCCTCGCACTGATGTATGCCTTCACCGTCTCCGACTTCTCGGTCCGGCTGGTGGTGCTGAATTCCCATTCCGCCAAGCCGATGCTCTACAAGGTGAGCGGAACCTGGGGCAATCACGAAGGCTCTATGCTGCTCTGGATCCTCATCCTGACCCTGTTTGGCGCCATGGTGGCGTGGAGGGGCGGCAATCTGCCGCCGGCGCTGCGGGCACGGGTGCTGTCGGTGCAGGCGGCGATTGCGGTGGCGTTCTTCGCCTTCATCCTTCTGACCTCCAATCCCTTTACCCGGCTCGCGGTGCCGCCGCTCAATGGGGGTGACCTCAATCCGCTGCTGCAGGATCCGGGCCTCGCTTTCCACCCGCCTTTTCTCTACGTCGGCTATGTCGGCCTCTCGATGGCCTTTTCCTTCGCCATCGCCGCGCTGATCGAAGGCCGCGTCGATGCGGCATGGGCGCGGTGGGTGCGCCCATGGACCCTGCTTGCCTGGGTGTTTCTGACCATTGGCATCGCGCTCGGCAGTTTCTGGGCCTATTACGAACTTGGCTGGGGAGGCTGGTGGTTCTGGGACCCGGTGGAGAACGTCGCCTTCATGCCGTGGCTTCTGGCGGCAGCGCTGCTGCACTCGGCCATCGTCGTCGAGAAGCGCGACACGCTGAAAAGCTGGACCATCCTGCTGGCGATCCTCGCCTTTTCCTTTTCGCTGATCGGCGCCTTCATCGTCCGGTCAGGCATCATCACCTCGGTCCACGCCTTCGCCAGCGACCCGAAGCGCGGCGTGTTTCTGCTGCTGATCCTTGGCGGCGTCATCGGCGGCTCCCTGACCCTGTTCGCCTGGCGCGCGCCCACCCTGCGCTCCAACTCTGTCTTTTCCGTGGTATCACGCGAAAGCGCCCTGCTCACCAACAACGTGCTGCTGGTGGTCGCAACCCTGGTGGTGTTCTTTGGCACCATGTGGCCGCTCGGCGCGGAACTGCTGTTCGGACGCAAGGTTTCGGTCGGGGCCCCGTTCTTCAACCTCGCATTCACCCCGTTCATGGTCGCCATCGCCGTGATCCTGCCGCCGCTCGCGATCCTGCCGTGGAAGCGCGGCCGGCTGAACCGGGCGATGCAGCCGCTCTGGGGCGTACTTGCGCTCTCCGTCGCACTCGGCGCCCTCGTCTGGGCGGTGCAGACCGGGGGATCGATGATCGGTCCGATCGGCATTACCCTCGCCTGCTGGCTGGTGCTGGGTGCGGCGGCCGATCTCGCCAGCCGCGCCAGGCTCGGTGCCGTGCCGCTACCGGAAACCCTGCGGCGGCTCGGCAACCTGCCCCGCGCCGACTGGGGCAAGGCCATCGCCCACGCCGGATTTGGCGTGACGGTTTTCGGCATCGCCAGCATCACCGCCTGGCAGACCGAGGACATCCGCGTCGTCCGCGAAGGCGAACAGTTTCGGATGGGGGCGTACACTGTCACCCTGAACCGGGTCGAACGTGGCGACGGGCCGAACTACACTTTCGACCGGGCCTCCCTCACCCTGCAGGAACACGGCCGCCTTATCGGCACCCTGGAGCCGGAAAAGCGGATCTACCCGGTGCAGCGCATGCCAACCACCGAAGCCGCAATCGACCGAAGGCTGAGCCGCGACGTCTATATCGCGCTTGGCGACCCGCAGGCCGGTGGCGGCTGGGCGCTGCGGACCTACGTCAAACCCTTCGCCAACTGGATCTGGCTGGGAGCGCTGGTCATGGCCTTCGGCGGGGCGGTCAGCCTCAGCGACCGCCGCTACCGGATTGGCGCCCCGAAACGCAGCGCCCGCTCCACCGGCACCGCGGTCGCGGCGGAATAGACGGTCATGCGCGCAATTCTCCTTGCGGTCCTGCTGTGCCTGTACCCCGTTCTTACCTTCGCCGTGCAGCCGGATGAGGTGCTGGACGACCCGGCGCTGGAAGCCCGCGCCCGTGAGATCAGCCGGGAACTGCGCTGCGTCGTCTGTCAGAGCGAAAACATCGACGAATCCAACGCCGACATAGCCCGCGACCTGCGGCTGCTGGTGCGCGAGCGCATCCTCGCCGGTGACAGCAACGCCGAAACTCTCAGCTTCATCGTCGACCGCTATGGCGAATACGTGCTGTTTCGCCCGCCGTTCTCGGCGCGCAACGCCCTGCTTTGGCTGTCGGGCCCGCTGCTGCTGCTGATCGGCGCCGGCATGGCCTTTGCGGTGATCCGGCGCGGTTCCAACCCGGCGGAAGCGGCGCCGGCCCCGCTCAGTCCCGAAGAGCAGCGCCGCGTCGAATCGCTGATGCGGGAATAAGCCCGCGTCGGCCTTTTCGATCCGCTTCCCCCGGTCTATCTATTGACCGGACGCAACCGGAGCCCGCGATGAACTACGAAACCATTCTGCATGCCGTGGAAAACGGCGTGGTGACGGTCACCCTGAACCGGCCGGAGGTCGTGAACGGACTGAACGCCCAGATGCGTCTGGAAATCCTGCATGCGGTCAAACACGCCCCGGAATTCGGCCGGGTGCTGGTGATGACCGGCGCGGGTCGCGGCTTCTGCTCGGGCCAGGACCTGGGCGACCGCCGCACCCTCGCGGACATGGACCTCGAACGCACCCTGCGCGAGGAATACGAGCCGATGCTGCGCGCCATCTATGAATGCCCAATTCCGACGCTGGCCGCCGTCAATGGAGCCGCCGCCGGTGCCGGGGCCAATCTCGCCCTGGCCGCCGACATCGTGATTGCCGCGGAATCCGCGGTGTTCATCCAGGCCTTTTCCCGCATCGGCCTGATCCCGGACGCCGGCGGCACCTACTGGCTGCCGCGGCAGATCGGCTTTTCCCGCGCCATGGGCGCCGCGCTCTTCGCCGACCGGATCAGCGCACGCCAGGCCGAAAGCTGGGGGATGATCTGGCAGGCGGTTCCCGACGACGGGTTCCAGGAGGTCATTCGCGACCGCGCCGAATACCTCGCCAACGGTCCCACCGCGACCTACCGGCTGATCAAGGATGCCCTGCGGGCAAGCTTTTCCAACGATCTCGCCGAACAGCTGAACCTCGAAGCCAGCCTTCAGGGCGAAGCTGGCAG
Source organism: Alphaproteobacteria bacterium (assembly GCA_030432315.1). GTDB lineage: Bacteria > Pseudomonadota > Alphaproteobacteria > Rhodobacterales > Rhodobacteraceae > Amaricoccus. The sequence goes on from JAUIHM010000113.1 coordinate 4,231, forward strand.
GACCCGTGACTTCAGGGAGGGCATTCTCGCCTTCCAGCAGAAGCGCCCCCCGGAATACGAAGGCAGATAGGACCCCAGCATGGACACGGGCGCACTTGCCGACCGCATCACGGCGCATCCGATCGCCTTCGACGCCGCCCATGCGGAGGACATCGCCCGGATCTTCGCCGACCAGCCGTCGCAGGTGAAAGACCTGCTGCAGGGCACCGCCGGCTGTTCGGGTTACCTGGCCCGGCTGATGGAGCGCGATTCAGACTGGCTGCGCGACGCCCTCTGCCGCCCGCCGGAGGAGGTGTTTCAGGAAATCCTCGCCGATATCCCCACCGACTCGACCGCCGCGCTGTCCTCCGGGCTGCGTCTGGCGAAACGCCGGGCTGCACTGCTGATCGCCCTGGCCGATCTCGGCGGAGTCTGGCCGCTCGGCACCGTCACCTCCTCCCTGACCGGCCTTGCCGACCGGGCGGTGCAGCTGTCGCTGAAGCATCTCGTCGCCGAGGAGATCGCGCGTGGTAAACTGCCCGGCTGCTCGGAAGACGACGCCGAAGACGCCGCCGGCATGTTCGTCGTCGCCATGGGCAAAATGGGCGCGGGCGAACTGAACTATTCCTCCGACATCGACCTGATCGTGCTGTTCGACGAAACCCGTCACGATCCGGACGATTATGCCATGCTGCGCCGGGGATTCGTCCGCGTCACCCAGAAAATGGTCAAGATGCTGTCGGAAATCACCGGCGACGGCTACGTGTTCCGCACCGACCTGCGCCTGCGCCCGGACCCCTCGGTCACTCCGGTCTGCATCGCCACCGAACCGGCGGAACATTATTACGAAAGCCTCGGCCGCACCTGGGAGCGTGCCGCCTACATCAAGGCCCGGGTCTGTGCCGGGGCGATCGAGGCGGGCTCGGCCTTTCTCGACCGCCTGACGCCGTTCGTCTGGCGCCGCCATCTCGACTACGCGGCGATCCAGGACGCCCACGACATGCGCATGCGCATCCGCGCCCACAAGGGCCTGACCGGTCCGCTGCAGATCCCCGGCCACGACGTCAAGCTCGGCATGGGCGGCATCCGCGAGATCGAGTTCTTCACCCAGACCCGCCAGCTGATCCTCGGCGGCCGCAATCCCGAACTGCGCGACCGGCGCACCCTGCCGGCGCTCGAGGCACTGTCAGGCGGCAACTGGATCGACCCGGGTGCGCAGCAGGCCCTCACCGACGCCTACATCGCCCACCGCACGCTCGAACACCGGCTGCAAATGGTCGACGACGCCCAGACGCAAAAAATGCCCCAGGCCCGGGACAGTCTGCGCCGGATCGCCAACTTCTGCGGGTCCGATGATCTCGACGGCTTCCTGCGCGCTCTGAAAACCCGCTTTGAGACCGTTCACGCCCTGACCGAGCCGTTCTTTGCGCCCGAGGACGGACCGCGGGAACCCGCCCCCGATCTGAAACGGGTGTTTTCCGATCCGGAGCGGGCGGCGGAGCTGATGCAGGGCTGGAAGCGTCTGCCCGCCCTGCGGACCGAACGCGCCCGGACCATCTTCGGACGTCTGCGCCCGCAGATCATCCGCAGCCTCGCCGACTCCGGCGACGCGGACGCCGCGCTGCGGTCGCTCGACGGCTTTCTGTCCCGGCTCCCCGCCGGCGTGCAGCTGCTGTCGCTGATGGAAGCCAACCCGCAGCTGCTCGACCTGCTGATCGACATCTGTGGCACCACACCGGAACTGGCGCGCTATCTTGGCAGCAATGCGGGTGTCTTCGACGCGGTCCTCAGCCCGGAGTTCTTCCAGCCGCTGCCTGGAACCACGGAACTGCGCAACCAGCTGGCCAACTACCTGAAGGGTGCGGATGACTACGAAACCGCGCTCAACCTCGCCCGCATCTGGGCCAAGGAGCACCAGTTCCGTGTCGGCGTGCATCTGCTGCGCGGCCTCGCCGGCACCGATGAGGCCGGCACCGGCTATTCCGCCATCGCCGAAGCGGTGCTCGACGTCATCCTGCCCGTGGTCGAAACCGAATTCGCCCGCCGCCACGGCCCGCCCCCCGGCAACGGCGCCACGATCGTCGCCATGGGCAAACTCGGCAGCCGCGAGATGACCGCCACCTCCGATCTCGACCTGATCGTCATCTACGACGCCCTTGGCGAAGAGACCTCGACCGGCAAGCGGCCGCTGCCGGTCGCCTCCTACTACGCCAAGCTCACCCAGATGCTGATCGCCGCCATCACCGCGCCGATGCCGGAGGGGATTCTCTACAAGGTCGACATGCGCCTGCGCCCGTCCGGCCGTCAGGGTCCGCTCGCCACCAGCCTCAAATCCTTCGACACCTACCATACCACCCAGGCCTGGACCTGGGAGCACCTCGCCCTGACGCGCGCCCGGGTCATGGCCGGCAGACACGACCTGCGCGCCGCCGTGCGGCAGTCGATTGAAGGGATCCTGACCGCCAGAGGCGAAACCGCCGAGCCGGATGCAGTTCTCGCCGACGTGCGCGAGATGCGCCGCCGTCTGGCCGAAGCGCATGAAAAGGACGCCAGACACCCCTGGGAAACCAAACGCGGACCTGGGCGGGCGATGGACATCGAACTGCTGGCCCAGACCGGCGCCCTGCTCTGCAAACTCAACCGCCTGCGCCGTCCGGGACAGATGCTGGAACGGCTCGGCCGGATGAACTGGATCCCCGAGGAGGATGCCTCCTTCCTCACCCGCGCCCTCGCCCGTCTCGCCGCCCTGCAGCAGGCCGGGCGGCTCGCCAGCGACCATACGATCGACCCCGATACCTGCGGCGAAGGCTTCGTGCGTCTCGTGCTCTCGACCACCGGCGCCGAGAGCCTCGAAACCCTTCAGACCGATCTTGAAGCCGACGCTGCCAGGTGCGCCGAAATCATCACCGCGCGGCTCGACCTGCCGTGAGCCTGCCCATTGTCTGGCACCCCGACTACCTCGCCCCGCTCAGACGGGGCCACCGGTTTCCGATGTCGAAATACGGCTACCTCCGCCAGGCCCTCCAGGCCCGTGCGATCCTGCCGGAAACCGGCGGCTGGCTGACCCCCGCACCCGCCTCTGCGGCGATGGTGTCGCGGGTCCATGCAGCCGAGTATGTCGCCCGTGTCGCGGCCCAGACGCTGACGCCGGACGAAACCCGGCGGATCGGCCTGCCGAACACCGTCGCGGTCGCCCGCCGCGCCTTTCTCTCTGCCTCGGGCACGCTGCTCGCCGCACGCATGGCCATCGACCAGGGCCTGGCCTGCAACATGGCCGGCGGTTCGCATCACGCCGGACCGGACGGCGGTGCGGGTTTCTGCGTGTTCAACGATGTCGCCGTCGCCGCCCAGGCCCTGCTCGACGAAAACCGCATCACCCGCGTGCTGGTGGTCGACTGCGACGTGCACCAGGGCGACGGAACCGCCCGGGTCTTCGCCGACAACCCGCAGGTGATGACCCTGTCGCTGCATGCCGAAAAGAACTACCCGGTGCGCAAGGCCCGCTCCGATCTCGACTTCGACCTGCCTGACGGGCTGAAGGATGCCGCCTATCTCGAAGTGCTGGGCCACGCCCTCGATCAGGCCGCTGCTTTCGCCCCGGACCTGATCTTCTACAACGCCGGCGTCGATCCGCACGGCGACGACCGGCTCGGCCGGCTCTCCCTGAGCGACAGCGGTCTGCGGGCCCGGGATGCGATGGTCATTGACCGGGCCCGTGCGGCCGGC
>JAUIHM010000015.1 GCA_030432315.1 Alphaproteobacteria bacterium
CCCGACGGCCATGTCCATGACATTGCCGCGGGCGATAAATTCCCTGAATTCCTTAAGCATCCTCAGTCTCCTGTCTCTCGGTACGCCGTGTTGCGGCGCTGCGCTTCCACTGAAATTCTGACAACGTGCGGCGCGTTTGCCGCAAGTGCATCACTCAGGCAAGCAGCCGGTTTCGACGTACCGAAGGATTTCTACGACCTGTGACGCGGAATCAGCAACGGCAAGGGCCGCGGCATCCACCTCCTTCAACGCATGCTGATGCTCCGCCCCGTGCAGCACGATCAGCGACTTGCCCAAGGCAGCGGCCATTCCCGCGTCAAATGCCGCGTTCCACTGCTTGTACCTGTCACCGAACCGCACAACCACCACATCTGCATCGGAAATGCCCTTTCGGGTCCGAATGGCATTCAGCTTCGCTCCCTTGTGGTCATGCCAGAACCTGTCCTGTTCCGCCCCGAGTATTGCAACGCCACAGTCATCGGACGCCGCGTGATCGGTCACCGGCCCCGAAAACACGACGTCAAGTCCCGCCTCGGCCACCCCCGCACGGATTTCTTCCCGCCAACCGGTGTGAATCTCGCCCGAGAGATAAACATTCAGTCCCATCTTGTCCTCCGGTTAGCCACGCAGAACGCCGCCGGTTGCCTTCTCCACTGCAGCCACAACGCGTCTCGAAACGTCTGCAATCTGCGCATCAGTCAGAGTTGCCTCCGTGGGCTGGAGGCGAACGGCAATCGCCAACGATTTCCTGCCCTCTCCCAACTGCGCCACTGCCTTTGCACCTTCGAATACGTCAAACACCGACGCTTCGGTGATCAGCTTCCTGTCTGCCCCCCGCGCGGCCTTCAAAACCTCCTCTGCCTCGACGGCGCCATCGACCACGAATGCGAAATCCCGCTCCACGGCAGGCAGATCGTGCAACACCAGAGGCTGCCTGGCCGCGCCCTTCCTGCGCGCCTGCGGCAGCGCTTCGAGGAACACGGTAAATGCCACCACCGGTCCCCTGACATCGAGTGCGGTCAGAACCCTGGGGTTCAGTTCACCAAATATCCCCAGTACGGTTTTCGGACCAAGGGTCAGCACCCCGTGCCGCCCTGGATGCCAGCACTCCGGACCGCTACGCTGAATCTGCAGTCGTGCGGGAGCCCCCAGCGCCGCGAGAACCGCCTCAACGTCGGCTTTCACGTCAAAAATGTCGACCGACCGCCGCCCACCATGCACGTCACGCGGCCCCGACTGTCCGACACGGACTCCCGATGCAACCAAGTGCTGCTCGCCCGGTTCGCTGCCATGAAAGGCATAGCCGACCTCAAAGAGCGCCAGATCCGAGAACCCCCGTGCCTGATTGCGGGCCGCCGCTCGCAGCAGCCCCGGCAGGAGCGCCGGACGCATGTGACTCATTTCAGATGATATCGGATTTTCCAGCCGCATTGCAGGATCGTCGCCGCCAAACAGACCCGCCGCGGTCTCGTCGATGAACGAATAGCTGACCGCCTCATTGTACCCCAGTGCCGCAATCTGGCGCCGCGCCAGACCTTCGCGCTTCTGGATTGGTGTGAGGATCGGCTTGGCCACGCCAACCGCCCGCGGCAAAGGCTGGTTTTCGAGATTGCTGAGCGACGTTACCCGCGCTACCTCCTCCACCAGATCCGCCTCTCCCTGCACATCCGGCCGCCAGGAGGGCACGCCCACGGTCAGGACGTCCCCTTCAGGCACCGGTTTGAAACCGAGGCTCTCGAGAATGCCGATCTGTGCCGCTGCCGGAACTTCCATGCCAACCAGGCCCAATACCCGGTTCGGATCGAGCCGATAGCTTCGCGCGGTTTTCGGCGGCCGACCCGCAGTGACGGTATCTGTCGGCGTGCCTCCGCAAAGGTCGAGAATCATCGCCGTGGCAAGCTCCATTCCGACAGGAGTGAAGTCCGGATCGACCCCGCGTTCGAACCGGTAACGCGCGTCGGAATTGATCTTGAGACGCCGGCCGGTATGGGCGGTGCGGATCGGATCGAACCAAGCGGATTCCACGAAAACATTGGTGGTTTCATGCGTGCAGCTAGAGGCGAGCCCTCCCATCACCCCGCCTATCCCTTCCGGTCCGCGCTCGTCACAGACCAGCGTTTCTGACCCGTCGAAGACGTACTCCTTTTCATCGAGCGCCATCAGGCGTTCACCCGGATGCGCCAGGCGAACGGTGATAGGACCATGCACCTTGTCGGCATCAAAGACGTGGAGCGGACGCCCCCGGTCGAAGGTGATGAAATTCGTTATATCCACCAGCGCCGAAATCGGTCGCAGGCCTATCGCCTTCAGCCGGTCCTGCAGCCATTTTGGCGACGGGCCGTTCTTTACACCCCGGATCAGCCGCCCCACGAACAGCGGACAGGCCTCTGACGCCACGTCCGGCGCCAGGTACACCGCCACCGGGCAGGGCTCAGTTCCCCCTATCGCTTTGATTTCAGGCGTTTTCAGCACGCCCAGCCCCCGCGCCGCGAGATCCCGGGCGATGCCGGCGACGCCGAGGGCGTCGGGGCGGTTGGGGGTGATGGCGATTTCGATCACCGGGTCGGAAGGATGCAGGTCGGTGTAGCGGGCGCCGACGGGGGCCGCAGGATCGAGTTCGATGATGCCGCTGTGTTCATCCGAAAGCAGCATTTCCCGCTCGGAAAGCATCATGCCGAAGCTCTCGATCCCACGGATCTTGCCGACCTTGATTGTGGTGTCGATGCCGGGGATATAGTCGCCCGGTTTTGCCACCACGACCTTGATGCCGGCCCGGGCATTGGGCGCGCCACAAATAATCTGCTGTGTGCCGTCACCGGTCAACACCTTGCAAACCTTGAGTTTATCGGCGTCCGGATGCTTTTCTGCCTCAAGGACCTCGCCGACGGTAAACACCGAAAGCTGTGCTGCCGGGTCGGTCACGCCTTCGACTTCGAGACCGAGATCGGTCAGGGCGAAGGTGATTTCATCGAGGGTGGCCTGGGTGTCCAGGTGTTCCTTGAGCCAGGCGAGTGTAAACTTCATGATCCATTGCCCCAGTGTCGGTCGGACGAGGGTTTAGGCGATCCGGACAGGCTTGAAAAGGCCAGGAAACCCCGCGGCATCCGGATACCCATCCCGTACCCAACCGATACCCTACCGATACCGACGTTTTTTGGTCCCGCGTCCCACGAAACTGCGGTTTGCGTCCCCTCCCAAAAACCTGCCCGGTCGCGACCGGGGCCGCCTTGCAGCCCCGGTTGCCTCAGTGCTCAGAACTCCAGCCCACACGCCTGACGGATGGCGGTCTGCACCGGCGAGGGCGGCAGCGCCGGGTCGAACGCGGCCACCGGGACCAGCGGCGGCTGCGCCATGAACCGTGGCTGTTTCCCCCTGTGCGCCTGTGCTGCATGGACGAGGAATGGATGGCACAGCCATACGGTGCCCGCCACACCCGTTGCAGGCTCGACGCTGAATCCTGCGGTGGAGGCGAACCCGTCAGCGGCAAGCTGCCGGAGCGAACAGCCATCTTCGCCAAACGGCAGCAGTTCCCGTGCGATGATTTGATGTGATCCGATGCGGATCCGGGTCGGCGCATCGTCGGGACCGACATCCGAGAACAGGAACAGCATCAGCAGCGCCCGGCCGCGGCTTTTCACGTTCACCCGCCACTCCATGAAATCCGAATTGTCGGTGCCGAACCCCATGTCGACATGCCAGCCGTCGTCGCCGGCAGGCTCAGCGGAGGGAAAGCGGATCGGAAAGGTTCCGAGGCCCTGTGGCGCGCGCCAGCGGCCCTGCCCGACCAGCCGATCCCAGGCGTCGTGCAGTAAGGGCGTATTTGCGGCCTCGACAAACGGCGGCGACGATTTCCAACCGACGCGGACAACCGGCCTGGTCCAGCCCGCCGGATCGTCCGGGGAAAGACCGGTTTCCGCCCACAGCACGTCCCTGCAAAGCCCTGCAAGCCCGGGACTGAAGGCATGCTCTATTTTGACAAAACCGCTGTCGATAAAATCCTGCACCTGACCCGCGGTCAGGCGATTGGTCTGTTTCCTGTTCATCCTGAATCCTCCATGCGGCCCGCACCCTGGTGGAGCCGTCGTGTTCTGACTGGCGCAGCAGCGCCCGAACGGATTTCAGCCGGTCAGATCAGCTGGAACAATGTGGAGTTGAACATCATGGGAAGACCCCGTGCCAATGGGAAGGTTACCGAAACATGGTTTGGGCGAATTTGGCTAAAAGTCCACTCTTCGGGCACCTGACCGCGCCTCGAGCCGAAGCATCACCGGATTGTACCGACGAGAAACTCCGCTAGAGCACGGATCTGCCACAGAGACCGGATCGAAGGCCCGTCGGCTGGTCCGGCGGAACGATAACTGACACCGGTGGGTTTTGGTGTCGTCCCGACACCGGGCAGGTCAGGCCAGGGCGGTTCGGTCAGGGTTTCGACATCTGCCGCTTCCGGAGCGCCGCAACTGCGGTCGAGCCCTTCCGAGCGTTCGGTGAGAACGCACACATCCTCTTCTGCAGGGACCGATCTCGTCCCGGCGCCCATGTCGAGGCCGAAAGCCGTTCCAGGCAGGACGGATCCGCAGACCGACAGCGCCAGCATTGCAGCGCCAAGGCGAACTCTTTGCATTACCGAATTCCTCACTGCCACATCCGGTTTCCTTCACTCTTTCGTCAGTTAAGGTCGCGCACCGCCAGTTACACGTCCAAGTGATCGGTTTCCGTCGAAAAAATCCAACCGCATCGGAAGTAAGGCAAAAAACCGCCGCTCAGATGACTCCAAAGCGGTTTTCAACGATCCGCATCAGATTCCGTTCGAAGATCTCGGGGGTGAAATGCGTTTCGATCCGCGCGAGCGCATTGCGGCCCATGCGGCGCAGTTCCGACGGGGCATCAACAAAGTGCTGCACCTGACCGCGCATTTGCTCGAAATCGCCGGCTTCGAAAATGAAACCCGTTTCGCCCGGTTCGACAAAATACCGGGTTCCACAGTCGGACCCGACGATCACCGCCAGCCCCGACGCCATCGCTTCAACCGGGGCGATGCCCGCGGGTTCCTTACGACTGGGCATGACAAAAAGATCATGCGCTCCATAGAGTTCCCGCGCCGCACCGTAGGAAAGATTGGTCCGCATTTGGACCGCTTCCGTCACGCCCTGCAGGGTAATCTCATCGCGCAGCGCTTGGAAGGCCGGACCCGGTGTTTCCCCCAGCAGTCCAGCCAGTGTCAGTCTGACCTGGCCCGCGCGCAGCATCTCTCCCAGCGTCCGCACCAGCGGCACATGGTTCTTGCGGGCCTGATCGAGTTTGCCCACCGCGAGAATGCTGATCGGCAGGCCGGTGGCCCAGTCGGATTTCGCGTCGCCAAACGGTTCTACCGCGAAGGGAATGAAATCGTATGTCTTGCCTGGCACGTCGTGTTTCGGCGCAGCGCTGACCGTATTGATCGTGTGTGCCGGCCAAAGTCCAAGCCGCAACATCAGCCGCCGCTGCAGCGGCAACTGCTCATAGCCGTCGGGGCTGAGTCCGTAGAGCAGAAAGCGGATACCCATGGCGCGACAGAGCAGGAACAGCGCCATGTTAAGCACCGAGGCATTGCGGCCGATCACCAGATCGGGCCGGACCCGTTTCAGATAGGCGCGCAGAAACGCCAGTGGCGGAAGCCTCTGTTCGCCCGCATCGAATGCAGGTTCCGACCAGCCCTCGACGGTACGGAAGGTTCCCGGACCCGGCACCCGCGTCACTTCTACGCCCTCGCCATAATGCTCGGTCGGATTGGTGCTACGGACAAGAAAATGCACCTGATGACCCGCCCGGCGCAGCCCGAGCACCATGCCGTCATGGTTCGGATGATAGCGCGGCACCGAGAAGACGATCCTCATGTCAGACACCCCTGATAACTTTCGGCGACGCGGCCGCGAAGGATCATGCGGTCAGGATAGCGATTGCCCGAACCGGGTCAATTGACCGCCGCCGAAATGCCTACTGCCGGGTCCAGACCCGCACCGGCATCTGCTGCGGTTCGGCCGCCACAATCGTCATTGTTTCCGCATCGCAGGTATATCCGGCACTCACGGACCGGTCCGGCAGATCGGCGACACCCTGCCCGGACTCCTTGAGCACCTTGGGCGGCGTGCCGGCAGGACCACGCATCTCGGCCCGGGTTCGCACGTCGAAGGCGGTAAACCGGCCGGTGACGGTGCTTCCTTCGGTCTGCAGCACCAGGGAAAAGGTTCCTTCGCCGGAATTCACCAGCGTCATGCCGCCCTGCTCGACATCCACATGAAAGCCGTCGATCCGCCCCTGCGCCGTTCCGTCGGCAGAAATGACCAGGGTAACCGTGCCGTCGAGTGCCGCCACAGGTACTGGCGAAATCGACCGGTACAGATCCAGCGCCTGGGCGATTTCGCCGCGCCAGGTGCCGGTCAGGCAGGGATCGGTCGCGGCAAACGCCGGAGCGCCCAGCAGCAGGGAAGCCAGCGCGGAACCCGCAAGTCGCATCGGCTTTCCCTTCGCGGCGCCGGCCGTTTCCGCCCGTTCAGCGGTTGATGCCACCCTGAATCGTCGGCACGTCGAGCGCGGCAAATCCGTAGTGACGGAGCCAGCGCAGGTCGCTGTCGAAAAACGCCCGCAGGTCGGGGATGCCGTACTTCAGCATCGCCATCCGGTCTATGCCCATGCCAAAGGCGAAACCCTGCCACTCGGCCGGATCGACGCCGGCGGCGGTCAGCACTTTCGGGTGGACCATGCCGGAGCCCAGCACTTCGAGCCAGTCGCTGCCCTCGCCGACACGCACCTGGCCGTCGACCCATTCGCACTGGATGTCCACTTCCGCCGAAGGTTCGGTGAACGGGAAATGCGAGGCGCGGAAACGGGTCTTCACCCCGGTGCCGAAAAAAGCCGAGAAGAACTCCTCCAGCACCCATTTCAGGTTGGCCATGGTGATGTCGCGGTCGATCGCCAGGCCCTCGATCTGGTGGAACATCGGCGTGTGGGTCTGGTCGTAATCGGCGCGGTAAACCCGGCCGGGCGCAATGATCCGGCAGGGTGCGCCGTGTTCCTGCATGTGACGGATCTGCACCGGCGAGGTGTGGGTGCGCAGCACGTGCGGCGGCTGGTTGCTGCCTTCGCGGCGCGACATGTAGAACGTGTCCATCTCTGCGCGGGCCGGATGATGGCCGGGAATGTTGAGCGCATCGAAATTGTGCCAGTCGTTCTCGATCTGCGGTCCTTCGGCAACGGAAAAGCCGAGATCGGCGAAGATCGCGCTGATTTCGTCCATCACCTGGCTGACCGGGTGAATGGTGCCCTGCGGCGTGGCGCGCGCCGGCAGGGTCACGTCGGTCCATTCGGTCGCCAGCCGCGCGTTCAGGGCCGCATCGGCAAGAGCCGCGCGGGCCATGGCGATCGCCTGATTGAGATCGTCCTTCAGCGCATTGAGCGCGGGCCCGGCGGTCTGGCGTTCCTCGGGCGTCATTTTGCCCAAGCCGCGCATCAGCAGTGACACCTCGCCCTTCTTGCCCAGCGCCGCGACCCTGGTGTCTTCCAGCGCCTGCTCGTCCGCCGCAGCGGCAATGGCCGCCAGATACCTGTCGCGCAGCCCGGTGATCCCGTCCATGTCCTGTCCCAAACCCTCGTGGAAGTCGAAGCCGCGTGGTGCCTACCACAAGGACCCGCGATTGCAAGCGCGGAGCGCCGGGGCGCTGTTGACTTTGACCGGTCCGGGGTGAAACTGCGGTCAACAGCACTCAACCGACGGATGGTTTCCCTTCACATGAGCACGGACCCCTATGCGGCGCTCGGCCTCGGCAAGACCGCGACCCAGGACGAGATCAAGAAGGCCTATCGCAAAATAGCCAAGGAGGCCCACCCGGACCTCAACCCAGGTGACACCAAGGCCGAGGGGCGGTTCAAGGCGGCGGCAGCGGCCTACGACCTGCTGAAGGATCCCGAAACTCGCGCAAAATTCGACCGCGGCGAGATCGACGCGGCGGGCCAGGAACGCGCCCAGCGCAGCTATTACCGCGAATATGCCGAGGCGCCGAACAGCGGTTACCGCACCTCGCGCGGCTTTGACGACATGGGCGGTTTCGGCGGCGTGTTCGACGATCTGTTCCGGCAGCGGGGCGCGGGCGGGCGCGGCCAGGCGGCGAAGGGCCAGGACATGCATTTCAACCTCGAGGTCGGGTTCATGGAAGCGGCGCTCGGTGGCACGAGGCGACTGACCCTGCCCGGTGGCAACGCCATCGACGTAAAAATCCCCCAGGGTCTCGCCGACGGTCAGACCATCCGTCTGCGCGGCAAGGGCCACAAAGGCATTGGCGGCGGTCCGGACGGCGATGCCCTTGTGACGGTGGGGGTGGCCGAGCATCCCTTCTTCCGCCGCGAGGGCGAGGACATCCTGGTCGATCTGCCGATTTCGCTCGACGAGGCGGTTTTGGGCGGCAAGGTCCAGGTTCCGACCATCGACGGCGCGGTGGCGCTGACCATCCCGGCCGGCGCCAACACTGGCCAGGTGCTGCGCCTGCGCGGGCGCGGCATCACCCGGGGCACAAAAAAGGGCGATCAGCGGGTGTCGCTGCGGGTGGTCATGCCGGAAAAGATTGACACTGCCCTGTCGGATTTCATGAAATCCTGGAAACAGAACAACGCCTACAATCCGCGCAGGGGGATGGAGTGATGGCGCATTACTACAGCGAAACCGAGGTGGTGGCCTCTGTCAAAGGACTGAACATCCGTCGGCTGCGCAGCTTTGTCGCGGCGGAATGCGTCATCCCGGCGGAACAGGGAGGCAAGCTCGCCTTCGAGGAAATCGACCTCGCCCGTCTGCGACTCGCGGCCGAGGTCTGCGAGGATTTCGACCTCGACGAGGACGCGGCGGCAGTGATTCTTTCACTGATCGACCAGATCCACGGCCTGCGCGGGCAGCTGCGCGCGCTCGGCGAAGCCATTTCCGCCGAACCGGAAGACATACGCAGCCGCATTGCCGGGCGCATCGCCGACGCCGGCTGACTGCCGGCACGCCGCACCGCCGCGAACCACGTCCCCCATCCGAAACAAACGGCGGGCAATCCGCTGCGCAATTCGCAGGCAGCCCTGCACAGACATCCCGCAATGCGCAGAATTCGCCGGCCGCGCGGCCGATGTCACGCAGAATTAACGCAGCATTAACGCTGATCCCGACATATTAACGGGCATGACCCATGCACCTGTTCGCCCGATGCACCCGCGGTGCCAGGAAAAACGCCCAACGGCCGGCCTGTGCGCGGCGGCGACACTCGGTCTGCTCGTGTCGGCTTCCGCGCCATCCCTCGCCGAAACCCGCCCGGACTTTGACAGCGCCGTTGATCTTCTGACCGCCCGCCACGGCGACTATCTTGCCGCCGGCAGCGAACCCGAGGCGGAGTTTCCGGCCGGTCACCGGGTGATTGGCGTGCAGATCGAACGCAATGAACTGGGCCTCCGGCTCGGCGGTCTGTCGTTCCCGAACCTCTTCGAGGCGCTCTACAAACGCCACGGCGAGGCCGCAGCGTTCATTTTGAACCGGACTGCCGACGTCCGCTCCGAAACCGACATTCCGGTCTACAACGTCACTGACGGGTTCTTCGATTTTCCCACCGGCGATTTCCGCCGCATCGTTGAAGCCGCGGACGTGGTCAGCCTGAGCCAGATCGCCAAGATCACCCGCGGCGAAAATGGCGCCTTCACCGGCGCGACCTCGTCCTATGCCACCTCCGACGGCATCGAAACCCTGCGCGGGCTCTGGGCGGGAACCGACACCATGGTGTTTCATGCCATCGGCAATGACGCGGCCGCCGCGCAGCAGGACTATCCGGAATCCAACCTGAACTGGATTTTCAACGACCTTTACGTGCGGGTCGGCACGGGCCACGCCCGCCCGGACGGCAGCATTGCCGTCGATGCCAATTCACCCCCACATGCAGTGACGGTTCTGACGGAAATTCCCGAATATCACTACCGGCTGTTCACCGAGCCACAATCCGCCTTCGACCGCACCTATTCGTATCTCGAACGCAACCGGTCATTCTACGAATCCGCGCTGATCCGTGCGATTACGGCCGGCGCGTTCAGCCCGTTCAACCTCGGCTATTGCCGGGGCAAGTCGGAGGCCGAACTACCGTTCGAGGGCCGCGACCTGCTCGACCGGCCGACCTTTGAGCAGGCCAGCGCGCCGCTCTCGGAAATATTCCGCGCCTACAGCACCTGCGCCAGTGAAACCCTGGAATCGTATTACGCGGCGCGGAACCGCGACCCGGCCCAGGCCTACAATCTGCGGGCCATCGGCGGCACCTCGTTCTCGGCACCGGAAGCCGCGGGCATGTTCCTCGCCGCCCTCGAACGCCATCCGGAGCTTGGCAAACACGACCTGCTGACTGCGATGATTCTGTCCGCCCGTCCGGCAGATGCCATTGCTGCGGCCGACGGCGGCACGGACAGCCCGGTGACCAACCGCGCCAACGGACGCGGCCTGTTCCGATCCCGCGCCGCCGGTTTCGGCTATGTCGACTGGGACGGCTTTGCCGCGCGGGCCGAAGCGATCAGCGCTCTGAAACGGGCCCGGCCCGCTCTCACGACAACCGAACGCGACATTTCCTCCGACGTCGCCGTTTACCGGGGCACCGAGTACCCGCCGCTGCACGGAATGCGCAGCTATCCAATCGAAGTCGACGACGACAGCCTGTTCACGCGCGGTGTGCTGATCCTCAGCTTCGGCGACAGGAACCGCAACATTCCCGCCGAGATTACCCTGGTCGATCCCCAGGGTGGCGAAACCATCCTTTCACCCAGCCGCTACAGCGGCGGCAGTGGTCTGGTGATGGCCGGAACCGACGCGTTCTTCGGGGTCCACAGCGCCGGCACCTGGCATCTGCGCGTCCCGGAAGCCTTCTCCGTCACCGCCGCGGCGCTGTCGATAGAGGGCGTCGAGGCCGGGCCGGACAGCCTGATCGAGCGGTTCCTGACCGATCAGGGCTATCCCGCCGCCGGCGACGTGCAGATTGCCGCGCCTCTCGTCAGCGAACCGAACCTCTGACCGGGACACGTGCCGGTCAGACGCCCAGCACCGCCCCGGCGATGGAGAAATAGATCAGCACCCCGAGCACGTCGGCAATCGAGGTCACCAGCGGCCCCGAAGCGGTCGCCGGGTCGAAACCGACCTTCGACAGGATGAACGGCAGCAGCACGCCCACCGTCACCCCCACCAGCACGATCAGCACCATCGCCGTCGCCACCGCGACCGTCACGTCGAAACCCGCCCGGATCATGCCAACCCCGGATACGGCCACGGCCATCGTCAACCCGAGCAGCAGCCCGATACCCAGTTCCCGCAACAGCATCCGCCGCCAGTCGGAGCCGTGCACCTCGCCGGTTGCCATCGCCCGCACCATCAGCGTCGCCGACTGCGCCCCGGCATTGCCGCCCGAGGCGATCAGCAGCGGCAGGAAAAACAGCAGCGCCAGGTTGCCGGCAATCGTCGCCTCGAAATGGGCGATACCCGCGCCGGAGAAGATGTTGCCGAACACCAGCAGCACCAGCCAGACGATCCGCGCCCGGTACATCTGCGGGATGCCCGCCTCCGACAGGCTGCCCCCGATCGGCTCGATGTTTGAGCCGCGCAGCATGTCCTCGGTCGCCTCCTCCTCGGCGACGTCGAACGCGTCATCGGCGGTGACGATGCCGACGATCCGTCCCTCGCCGTCGATCACCGGCAGGGCAATCAGGTCGTAGCGGGCGATTATCCGGGCGCACTCCTCCTGGTCGGCATCGACCGGGATGGTGACCGGGTCATCCTCCATGATCTCAGCGATGGTCTCATGGGTTCCGGCGATCAGCAGTTCGCGCAGGCTGACCACCCCCAGCAACCGGTGCTGCGCGTCGACCACATAGGTGTTGTAGATGGTTTCGGATCCGATCGCCTGGCGGCGCAGCGCGTCGAGCGCCTCGGGCGCCTTCAACTCTGGCTTCAGCGTCGCATAATCCGAGGTCATGATCGCCCCCGCCGTGCCCTCCGCATGGGAGGCGAGCCGCCGCAGATCGTCGCGCTCCGCCTGGGCCAGCCCCGGCAGAACCGCCGACCGCGCGATCGGGTCGAGGGCCTTGTAGAGGTCGGCGCGTTCGTCATGGCTCATCGCGGTCATGATCCGCGCCAGTTCCCCGCGTGGCATGGCATCGGCCAGCGCCACCTGGGTCGTGGGCTTCAGGTCGCCGAACAGTTCCGCCTGGTCGATCAGCGGCAGCTGTCTCAGCCCCACCAGCGCATCCGCCGCATCCATATTTTCAAGGAGATCGGCAATGTCTTCCAGCTCCTGGAGGACGAAAAACGCCTTCACAGCGCCGAAATCTCCCGCCCGCAGGTAGAGCACCAGTTCCTGGGCGACAATGTCGATTTCCCCGGATCGCTCGAACATGCTGTGGTCAATACGCCTGCGCGCAAACGCGCCGGTGGTCCGCAGAGAATCGTTCATCCGGGCCTCGACTGTTTCAGGGGAATGGCTGTGCCGCCTGCATACTGCGTTGCAGCATACCGGTCCAGTCCCGCGTACATCCGGGCCGGATCCCGGCGCCGCCGCCAATCACAAACCTTGTGCCGTGGCACCGCTGGCTTTACCGCTTGATAAAAGCCTGCCGGAGGGAACCCCATGACGGACGAAACCCCAATGCCGACCCCAAACGCCCTGCGCTACATGCCCGGGTTCGGCAACGACTTTGAGACCGAAGCCCTGCCAGGTGCGCTCCCCCAGGGCATGAACAGCCCGCAGAAATGCAACTACGGCCTCTACGGCGAGCAACTGTCCGGCACTGCCTTCACCGCCCCGAGCCACCAGAACGAACGTACCTGGTGCTACCGCATCCGCCCCTCGGTCAAACACTCGCACCGCTACACGAAAATCGACATGCCCTGGTGGAAATCCGCGCCGCACATCAACCCGGACGTGGTATCCCTCGGCCAGTACCGCTGGGACCCGGTGCCCCATGCCGATGAGGCGCTCACCTTCGTCACCGGCATGCGCACCATGACCACGGCGGGCGACGTCAATACCCAGGTCGGCATGGCCGCGCATGTCTACCTGGTGACGCGGTCGATGGTGGATGAATACTTCTATTCCGCCGACAGCGAACTGCTGATCGTCCCCCAGGAAGGCCGCCTGCGGTTTTGCACCGAACTGGGCATCCTCGACCTCGAGCCCCAGGAAATCGCCATCATCCCGCGTGGTCTGCTCTACCGGGTCGAACTGGTCGACGGCCCGGCCCGCGGCTTTGTCTGCGAAAACTACGGCCAGAAATTCGAACTGCCCGGTCGCGGCCCGATCGGCGCCAACTGCCTGGCCAACCGGCGCGACTTCAAAACCCCGGTCGCCGCGTTCGAAGACCGCGACGTGCCCTCCACCGTCATCATCAAATGGTGCGGCAGCTTCCACCGCACCGAAATCGGCCACTCGCCGCTCGACGTGGTGGCCTGGCACGGCAACTATGCGCCGGTGAAATACGATCTGCGCACCTACTGCCCGGTCGGCGCGATCCTGTTCGACCACCCGGACCCGTCGATCTTCACCGTCCTGACCGCGCCGTCCGGCGTTGCCGGAACCGCAAACATCGACTTCGTGCTGTTCCGCGACCGCTGGATGGTCGCCGAAAACACCTTCCGCCCGCCCTGGTACCACAAGAACGTCATGTCCGAACTGATGGGCAACATCCACGGCATCTACGACGCCAAACCGAAGGGCTTCGTGCCGGGCGGCATCAGCCTGCACAACATGATGCTGCCGCACGGCCCGGACAGGAATGCCTTCGAGGGTGCGTCCAACGCCGATCTGAAACCACAGAAGCTGGAAAACACCATGTCCTTCATGTTTGAAACCCGCTTCCCGCAGCACCTCACCCAATTCGCCGCCGAAGTGGCGCCGCTGCAGGACGACTACATCGACTGCTGGGCCGACATCGAAAAGAAATTCGACGGAACCCCCGGCGAGAAATAGCGCCCGCAAAGGACGAAACCATGCCTCTGATCAAAAGCTGGGTCGCCTCGGCCAATACACCCGACACACCGTTCCCGCTCAACAACCTGCCCTGCGGCGTGTTCTCCACCGCCGGCAGCGAACCGCGCTGCGGCGTGGCGATCGGCGACCGGATCCTCGACATGGCGGCCCTGGAGACGGCCGGTCTGATCGACATCGGCGCGGAGGACCTGTTCGACGTCCCGTTCTGGAACGAGGTCATGGAACTCGGCCCGGACGCCTGGGCCGCGCTGCGCCGCCGGCTGAGCGAACTCCTCGCCGAAGACTCCCCCGACCGGACGGCACTGGAACCGATTCTGGTGCCGATGGCCGAGGCAGAGTTGCACATGCCGTGTCTCGTCTCCGAGTACACCGACTTCTATGCCAGCCGCCACCACGCCACCAATGTCGGAACCATGTTTCGCGGCGCCGAAAATGCCCTGCCGCCCAACTGGCTGCACATTCCGATAGGCTACAACGGCCGTGCCTCGACCGTGGTGGCCAGCGGCACCGACATCATCCGCCCCAATGGCCAGCTCAAGCCCGCCGACGCCGACCGGCCGGTTTTCGGCCCCTGCCGCCGGCTCGACATTGAACTTGAACTCGGTGCAGTGGTCGGCTGCGGCTCCGAAATGGGCACCCCGCTCACGATCGCCGAAGCCGACGCCATGATCTTCGGTTACGTCCTCCTGAACGACTGGTCCGCCCGCGACATACAGGCCTGGGAATACCAGCCGCTCGGGCCATTCCAGGCCAAGGCCTTCGCCACCTCTATCAGCCCCTGGATCGTCACCTCCGCCGCGCTCGAACCGTTCCGTACCGCCACCCCCGACCGCGCCGTCCCCATCCTGCCCTATCTCGCCGAGCCTGGCCCGATGCTCTACGACATCGACCTCAGTGTGACGATGAAACCCGCCGGCGCGACCGCTGCAACCACCATCGCCCGCACGAATTATCGCGAGATGTACTGGTCCGCCGCCCAGCAACTCGCTCACCATGCTTCCAGCGGCTGCGCGATGAATGTGGGTGACCTGCTCGGCTCCGGCACCATCTCCGGGCCTGACAGGGACAGCCGCGGCTCGCTGCTGGAACTCACCTGGGGCGGGCGCGATCCCCTGAGGCTCGACACCGGCGAAACCCGAACCTTCATCGAGGACGGCGACACCCTGACACTGCACGGACACGCCGACGGCGACGGCTACCGGATCGGCTTTGGCACCTGTTCCGGCACTGTTCGCCCCGCCGTATCCTTTCCGAAGGTGACGGACGACCGATGACCGAAACCGTGCTCTATGACTACTGGCGCTCCTCCGCCAGCTACCGGGTACGGATCGCGCTCAATCTCGCCGGTATTCCCTACCGCGCCGTTCCCGTCGATCTGACCCTGGCGGCGCACAGGGCGCCCGAGCATCTCGCCCGCAATCCCCAGGCGCTGGTGCCGGTGCTGGAGATCGACGGTCACACCTTCACCCAGAGCCTCGCCATCCTCGACTATCTCGACCGCACCCGGACCCTCCGCCTGCTGCCCGAAGACCCTGCCGAACGTGCCCATGTTCAGGCTCTGGCCCAGGTGCTGGCGGTCGATGTGCACCCGGTTTGCAACCTTTCGGTGATGACCCACGCCACCGGCGGCACCGAACCGGCACGCAGCGACTGGATGCGCCATTTCATCACCCCGGGTCTCGCGACATTCGAAAAGCTGCTGGAACGGTTTTCCGCCTCCAGCTACGCCACCGGTGAAACGCCGTCCCTGGCCGACATTTGTCTCATTCCGCAGCTCTACAACGCCGACCGCTGGGGGGCCGACTATTCCGCCTGCCCGCGGATCATCGCCGTCAGCCACACCTGCGCCAGGCATCCCGCTTTCCAGGCCGCCCATCCGGACGCGGTTCGACCCTGAGCCCTGCTGCAACAAAGGCCGGGTGCCGGGGGGAGCCCGGGCCGCTCCATCACCATACGCTCTTACCGGTTGCCAGAACCCGTTATGATTGTGTTAGGATTGACAGGGTGTGATCCGTCGCAGTCACACCCGCCCCGGAGACCCGATGTCCGACCGATCCAAGCGCTTTCGGCCCCGCGCCGTGCTGGCCTGCCTTTTCGTTGCATTTGCTTATTTGACCCTGACTGCTGCCGCTGTCCCGGCCCAGCAGACCCCGCCGGCCACCACGCCGCTGAAACCCGTCGATACCGGCAGTCCGCGCGACACTTTCCGCAGCTTCCGCGAAAACGCCGATGCGCTGGCCGCCGAATGGATCGGAGACCGCGACAGCGCCAGGATCATCGACCTCGCGCGCTCTGCCCGCGAGACCATGGATTTCCGCAGCGCCACCGACGGTGCTTCGGTGGCAATCCAGCTTGAAAAGATCCTGCAGCTCCAGGATGTTCTCGCCCGACTGGTCCTGCCCGACTATGCCGACATCCCTGGCCCCGAACAGGTCGGCACCGGCGACGTGCAGGGATGGGTTGTGCCGGGCACCCGGATTCGCATCGAGCGCAAGGACAGTGGCCCGCAGCAGGGGGAATACCTGTTCTCGGCGAACACGGTCAGCCAGATCGATGCCGACTACCACCGGATGCAGCACGTACCTTATCAGCCCGGCGCATTCGGAGTATTCGCCCAGTATCTAGCCGACCCGCCACAGGTGTCGAACATCACCCGCAACGTCGCCGCCCTGAGCCAGGGGCTCGACACCTCCAGCCCGCGCGCGCTGCTCGAGGCATTCCTGCAGAACATCACGCTGGCCTACGACATTTCCTCGGCGGCGGAAACCGGCCTGCTGGCCTCTCCGCCGCTGATATCGCTGGAAGATGCCGTGTCGGAATCCGAGCGGGCGCAGACCTATCTCGACCGTGCCGCCCAGGCGTTTGATCTTTCTGAGACCCCGGTCGCGTTCCGCGCCGACGTCGGCATCGAATCCGCCCTGCGCCTGAAGGAGGTGCTGGACCGGATCATGCTGCCGCCGATCGAATACGTGCCGGACGAACAGACCGTCGAATCCATGCGCACCGGCACCGGGGCGTTCCGATGGACGATCCCCGGCACCTCGGTCGAAGTGACCGAGGTCACCGAAGGCCGCCATGCCGGCCGTTTCCTGTTCAGCGCCGCGACCGTCGATCAACTGCCGCAGATGTTTCTGCAGCTGCATCACCTCAGCTACCGCGATCCCGAACTCAATGACATCACCGCCGGCTATTTCGCATCGGAAACCACGCCCGGGTTTTACGAGAGCTACATCTCGACACCGGGCAGCCTCGTGCCCTCCGCGACCGTCCTCGGCCGGTTCGTCCTCAATCTGCCGGACTGGTTCCACACCATTCACCAGGGCCAGACCCGCTGGCAGTGGATCGGCCTCGTCATCTCGGCCAGCCTGACACTCGGCGCCTGTGTGCTGGTGTTCCGCCTCGCCGACCGCAGCACAGGCGACAACGACCGTTCCCTGCGCCACTGGGTGCTGTTCTCGGCGCCGATCATCAGCGCCTTTCTCGTCTGGCAGTTCGCGAAATTTACCGACGGGACGCTGAACATCACCGGCAACGTGCTGGAGATTCTGATAAATTCCAGCACCGTGATCGAACTGCTGCTGGTCGCCTTTGCCATCTGGCGCCTGTCCTCGGCGATCGCCGAAACCATCGTCAGTTCCCCGCGCTTTACCGGCCGCGGCGTTGACATCAGCCTGATCCGCATCGTCGCACGGATGATGGGCGTCGTCGCCATGGTCTGGGTGATGGTGGTCGGCCTGCGCGAGCTGGGGATCGATTTCGTGCCTCTCGTCGCCGGTCTCGGTGTCGGCGGTCTGGCCGGGGCACTGGCGATCCGCCCGACCCTCGAAAACCTGATCGGCGGGCTGATCCTCTTTGCCGACAAGCCGGTGCGGGTCGGCGACCGCTGCACCGTCGGCGAGGTCACAGGCCATGTGGAAACCATCGGCATCCGCTCCACCCAGATCCGCGGCCTCGACCGCAGTCTGGTGTCGATCCCCAATGCCAAATTCGCCGACATGGAGATCATCAACTGGGAACGCCTCGACCGGATGCTGATCGAGAGCAGAATTGGCCTCAGCGCCGACACCAGCGGCTCGCAACTGCGACAGATCCTCGCGGCGGTGCGCAGCATGCTGGAGGCACATCCCAAGGTGGATTCGGACCTGTCGTTCATCCGCCTCGCCGGCCACGAAACCTCGGCCCAGACCCTGCAGGTGCGGATCTACACCATCACCGGCAACTGGGACGAATATTTCGCCATCCGCGAAGAGATCATGCTCTCGGTCGCCGACATCGTCGAGGAGGCCGGCGCCTCGTTCAGCGCCGACGGCTGACGGAACCCGCCACCGGGGACGACGGTTCGGGCGGGAACGTCCGCAACGGCGCCGGGTCGCGGGAATGAAAGCCGCCCGGCGCCCCGGGGCTACCCCTCCCAGGGCACGCCACCAGGAAAGCCGGTATAGGTGGACACGGCCTGATAGCCCGCATCCACCGGCATCATCAGCCCGGTGACCGCGGCGGCGGCGTCGGAGCAGAGAAACGCCACCACGTCGGCGATGTTTTCCGGCGTCACCGCACGGCCCAGCGCCGAAACCGCCAGAATCCGCGACAGATCCCGCTCGCCCGCATCGACCCGCGCCTGCAGCGCCGGAGTCAGCACGAATGTCGGCGCGACCCCGTTGACCCGCACCCCGTGCCGGCCCAGTTCCACCGCCAGCATTTCCGTCAGCCGCATCAGCGCCGTCTTGCTCGGGCAGTAGGCCGGCAGCGGCAGGGCGGCATAGGAATTGATCGACCCGAAGGTCACGATCGATCCCCGCCCCGCTGCACGCATCTGCCGGCCAAACGCCCGCGCCGTCAGCACCGTGCCACGATAGTTCACCGCCCAAACACGGTCATGCACCGCCATGTCCACATCCAGCACCGAAGCGACCGATTCCAGCACCCCCGCCGCAGTGGCGAGACAGTCCGGCGCCCCGGTCTCCTCCGCCACCCGCGCCGCACATTTTGTCACCGACGCCTCGTCCGCCACGTCAACTTCTGCCGACCAGGCCCGACCGCCCGCAGCGACGATGCTGCGCGCGACGCCGACCGCCCGCACCCCGTCCCGGTCGAGGATCCACACCCCCATGCCGTCGGCGGCCAGGCGCCGGGCGCAGGCCTCGCCCAGCCCGCTTGCCCCACCGGTAACCACCGCAGTCCGCTGTTCCATGTCGCTCTCCCCTGTTGCCGCCAATTCTTCGGCGCTCAGCCTGCGAAACGCGTCGCCGACAGCGCCTCTACCACCTCCGGAGCCATCGCCGGCGCGCGACCAAGGATCAGATCCGCCGCCAGCCGCGACAGGGCCGGCGCAGTCTGAATGCCGTAGCCGCCCTGACCCGCCAGCCAGAAAAATCCGGGCAGCCCGGCGTCAAAGCCGCAGACCGGCGTGCGGTCCGGCAGAAAGCTGCGCAGCCCCGCCCAACTCCGCTCGACCCGTGTCACCGGCTCGGTAACCATGTTCCCGTATCTGTCGAGCCCCTCGGCAAGCACCAAGTCGTCGGCCCAAGCATCCTGCGGCGCCACCGGATCCTCGTCCGCCGGCGACACCATCAGTCTGCCGCCGGTGGGTTTGGCGTACCAGTCCTCACGCACCGACACGAACAGCGGCCAGCGGCTGACGTCCCGGCCGCCCGGCGCGGGAATGACCGCCGCCGAGCGCCGCAGCGGCTGCAAACCGAGACGCGCGGCTCCGGCCAGCGCCGCAATGCCGTCGGCCCAGGCCCCGGCCGCATTCACCACCACTCCCGCCTGGACGCTGCCGCCCACCGTCTCAACCGTCCAGCCATCCCGGCCAGGCGTGAGGGCGATGACCTCCGCCCCGGTCCGAACCTCACCGCCCGCCCGGCGCAGAATCCTCAGATACCCCTGAAACAGCAGATCGACATCGATGTCCCGCGCCAGCGGATCGTACCAGGCCGCGCCAATCCGCTCCGGCCGCAGGATCGACACCAGTTCGAGCGCTTCGTGCACGGAAACCGGATCACCGCCCGCAGAGCCTTCGCCCAGCGCCACGTCTGCCGGCACGGCGAGCGTCAGCGCCCCGCGCGGCGACAGGATCGCCTCCGGCCAAACCGACGGATCGGGCGTCTCGAACTCTCGCCGCCCCGCCGCCGTCAGCGCCCGGATCACCGCGTTGCCGTACCCGTCGAGCAGCAGCGCCGCCGAACGGCCGGTGGTGTGATATGCGAGTGACGTCTCCCGCTCCAGCAGCAGCACCCGGCATTCCGCCGCCAGCCGCGCCGCAACACCGGCCCCGGCAATTCCACCGCCGATCACAACCACATCGAATGTTTCGCTCACCTGCGCCCTCCCGGTTTGCTGCGCATCAGTGGCAAATATGCGCGGCGACGTCCAGCACACGGGCGGGGCGGAATGTTCCGGCGCGGCGGCTTTTCATGCTATGCTGCCCGAAGTCAGGAAGCGACCCGGAGAAAAAATGACACGCACGCACACATTCGGGCTGCTGTTTCTGCTCTGGTTTCTGACGTTTTTTGGCGCGTTTTTCATCGCCGCCAATACTGCGCCGACCGACTTCGGCATGACGCGCGGCCTGAACCGCATCACCCTGTTCTTCGAAATTCAGATCGGCGCGGCATTTCTGGCCCTGATTGTCTGGCATCTCGGCCGGGCTTTCCCGAAGGGCAGCCGCAACCGCCGGCTCTCCCGGGTGCCGATTCTGCTCGCCCTGCTCGAGGTGCTGGCGATTGTCGCCCTGATCCTGGTGGTCAATTTCCGCGATCCCGCACCTGTACCGCCCACCACCGGCGGAACGCCCACTGCTCCGGCGGCCGTCGTCAAACCGGTCGACAACTGAGATGCGTCTGCCGCTGCGCTTTGCCGTCCTGGCGGTGGCCGCCCTGCCGGTCTGTCTCGCGTCTGTGGATGCAGCGGCGCAAACCTGCACCCCCCCGCCCGACCGTGAGGCCGCCGCAGTTACCACACGGGACGGCACTGCACCGGTTCGCCTGACCTGGCCTGAACCCCACGTGCAGGTGATCGGACCCGGCTGGCTGCTGTTCGTCGAACCGCAACCGAAGGGCTGGCGCGTCACCCTGCGCGACGGTGCCAATCCGGACGACGCCCGCGACCTGACCTCGGTCACCCCGCCGTTTGGCTCCGGCCCGAACCCGCGCGATCTGCTCGGATGGCAGTTTCGCAATGCAGCGAATACCGGCCCCAACACCGGCGACGTCAACGCCCCCCAGGCCACGCGCAATCTGTGGTTCTCCACCGCGCTCGCCGGCACCGGCGGTTACCGCCCGCCGGACCCGAACGCGCCGGCGCTGCTGCCCGCCGATCCCGACGACGGGCACATCACCCTGAACATTGTCGATTTCGAACTCACCCCGCCGGAGCCCGGTTCCGTGGCCGGAATGACCGCGATTGCTTTTGAGGCCTGCGTCACCTGGCCGCGCCTGCCGGACCTCTGCCTTCCGGACGATCCCGCATGGCGGCCGCAGGCGGCGTTCCCGCCTCCGGTCCTGACCGGCGATTTCGACGGCGACGGTCGTTCGGACCGGGCCGTGCAGCTGCAGCATGCGGGTGACGGCACAAGGGCGATCGGCATCTGCCTCGACACGGCTCCGGCGCTCCTGTTCACCGGGCACACCCGGCCTCTGCCGCAGGGCCTTGTCGGGCGCATCGAGGCCTGGTCGGTGATGGATCGCGACCATCCGCCGCTGCCCCATGTCGGCGCACCGCCCTGGCCTGACCCGGACGGTGACGTGCTGGCGCTGGAACGGATCGAAAAATCCCTGCACCTGCTCTATCTGCGCCACGGCGGCTGGCAGGTCCAGGAGGTCTACCGCATGATCGAACCTGATCCCGCCGACGACCTCCAATAAAAATGCCCTGCCAGCGGGGGCTGACAGGGCAGTCGGGTTCTCTCCGACATTTCCGAACGGCTTCGCTCCGAACGGAAATCTGCTGCCGGCGCTACTGCGCCAGGATGAGGTTGACCCGTTCGACCTTGGTCTGATCGGTGTCGGTCGAGCCGGTGATGTTCTCGATTTCCGCAAGCTGGGTCAGACTCAGCATGCCAACACCTGCCGTCGATACGCCGAGGCTGGCGAGGTCGCTGGAAACCGAATCCATCAGCATCCGGCTGTCACCGGCGGCGTCCGAGCCCTCCATCGTGCCGCCGAGAATCGTCTCGATTCGCGATTTCTTGATGCTGTCGTGGTCGGTCGAAGCGGTGACATTTTCGATCTCCGCCACCTGCATCAGCGAGAGATCGCCAACCGCGACTCCGCCGAAGCCCAGCGCCGCGAGATCCGACCCGACGGAATCCTGAAGCATCTGCGGACTCATGCCGTGGCCCTCCATCATGCCTTCGTCAAGAATCCGCCCGATCCGCGCAACACGGTCGGAATCCGCTTCAGTACCGGCCAGCACGTTCTCAATCTGCGCCACCTGGTCTTCGGTCAGCATCACGCCTTCGGGCACCGTGATCCCGAGCAAGGACAGGCCACTCATCACGGAGGAGTCGAGCTGTGCGTGCTGGGCGGAGGCCCCTCCGGCCACGCCAAGTGCGATGGACGAAGCGGTAAGCAGTGCGATCAGTTTGGAGTTCATTCGGCAGCCTCATTGTTCAGTCCGTGCGCAACCGGCCGACCACCGGCGCATGACCTGAACAACGTGGACGGGGGCGGGAAGTTGCCAGCCTCACGGTAACGTGCGGTTGGGAGCAACCGGCACCGGACGGTGAGGACCGCGGCTATTCCCCGTCGAAACGTACCTTGACGTAGGCCCCCGGCGCCGGCTCGACCACCCCGAGCACCCTGCCCGGTTCCCGGGCATTGACCATCCGCCCACTCCGGCTCTTCAGCCAGGCGTCCCAGTCCGGCCACCAGCTTCCGGCGGTTTCCTCCGCTCCGGTCAGCCAGCCCTCCAGGCTTTCATGAGCCATGTCGGAATTGGTCCAGTACTGGTACTTGTTGCGGTCGGGCGGGTTGACCACACCGGCGATATGCCCCGAACCTGACAGCACGAACCTGACATCCGCCGCCTTCATTTCCTTGGCGCCGCGATAGACCGACGCCGCGGGTGCAATGTGATCTTCCTTGGTCGCCACGTGGTACACCGGCATCCTGATGTCCGCGAGCGTCACGTTGACGCCATCCACCACAAGGTTGCCTTTGGCGAAATTGTTCTTGATGTAGAATTCCCGCAGGTAAAAATCGTGCACCCGCGCCGGCATCGCCGTCGAATCGGCATTCCAGTACAGCAGGTCGAACGGGAACGGTTCCTTGCCCAGCAGGTAGTTGCTGACCATGTAGCCCCAGATGAGGTCGTTGGACCGCAGCAGATTGAACGCCTCCGCCATCTTGCTGGCCGGCATGTAGCCGCTGTCCATCTCCTCGTCGATGACGTTGATGGTCTGGTCATCGACCATGATCTGCAGCTCGCCCGCATCCTCGAAATCGAGTTGGGCGGTGAAGAACGTCGCCGAATGAACCCGCCGGTCCTTCTTCTTGCCCATCCACGCGGTCAGGGTCCCGGTCAGAGTGCCGCCGATGCAGTAGGACGCCACGTTCAGCGTCTTCTGCCCGGTCTCCTCGAGAACCCGGTCGATCGCCGCCGAAGCCCCCTCGAACATGTAGCTTTCCCAGGTCTTGTCGCGGTGCCGCCGGTCGGGGTTGACCCAGGAGACGACAAATACCGTGTTGCCCTGATCGACCAGCCACTTGACCAGGCTTTTCTTGGGATTGAGGTCGAGCACGTAGTACTTGTTGATCCACGGCGGTATGATCAGCAGCGGCCGCTGCCGGACCTTCTCCGTCGCCGGCGCATACTGGATCAGCTGCAGAATGTCGTTCTGCCAGATCACCGCACCGTCGGTGATGGCGGTATTCCGCCCGACCTCGAAAGCATCCATGTCGGTCTGCCGGATCTGCAGCTTGCCCTTGCCGCGCTCGAGGTCCTCCAGCATCATCTTCAGCCCGCGCACCAGGTTGTCGCCCTTCTCGGTGACCGTCGCCTCGAGAACCTCCGGGTTGAGAGCGAAGAAGTTGGCCGGATTCATCGCCTCGACGAACTGGCGGGTATAAAACGCCGCCTTCCTGCGTTCCTTCGGATCCATCTCGCCGACCGTGTTCACCGTGTCCTGCACCCAGCCGGAGGTCAGCAGATAGGACTGCTTGATGTAGTCGAACACCGCGTTCTCGGACCATTCCTTGTGGGCGAACCGCTTGTCCGCCTTCATCATGTGCGGCAGGTTGAGCGGTTCCACCGGCTCTCCGGTTCCAAGCAGCCGGCGCATGGAATTCTGCCACAGCGCCGTCTGCTCCGACCAGAATTCCAGCGTCCGGTCGGCGACCTCCTGCGGATGGTCCCACATCGTCCGGTAAAGCTCGGTGAAGGTCGGCAGGGTGTTGAGCGGATCGGCGTGTTTCGGCCCGCCTTCCTGCATCTGCGCCGCCATGAATTTCTGCCAGATCTGGCTCGATATGTCGAACACTTCGGCCATGTTGTGCGCGACGTGATGTCCCTGCTCGGCAAGGGTATCCTGGTCATCTGAATCGGTCATGGCGTTCTCCCCCCACGCGGTCGCGCGGTCCCAACTGCTTTGCGCCGATCATACAAATCCCCGGCGGCATTGCCATAACCTAAATCCCCCACTGCTCCGCCGGCGCCAGTATCCGCGACGGCAAGGCGCGAGGGAACCTTTTGCGCCGCCGAACGTTACCCCGCTGATACCCACAAAGCCGGCGGTGCGCGCGTACCGCACATGACCGGCGAAAACGAAGCGTTGGAAAGCAAACATGCACAGCATCATTTACCTCGTCGGCCTCGTGGTCATCGTCCTCGCCATCCTGTCACTGGTTGGTTTCGCATGAGTACCGCATCAGATCCCGCACGCCGCCCGGGCCCGGCAGTGCAGCCCCTGCCCGCCGCCACCGCCGCCGCGTCCGCGTCCGGATACATCGACTGGGGCGTGATCGTCGCCGGTGCGGTTTTTTCCGCCGCCCTCTCCTTCGTCCTGCTGACTTTCGGCTCGGCCATCGGACTGTCTCTCGGCTCGGCCGAATCGGGCGAAGGCGTGTCCCTCGCCTGGATCAGCATCGCCTCGGGCATCTGGTTCATCTGGGTGATGGTCTCCGCCTTCGCCGCCGGCGGCTACTGCGCCGGACGTCTGCGCCGGCCGGTCCGCGATGCGGCCGCTGATGAGATCGAAACCCGCGACGGCGCCCATGGCCTGATCGTCTGGGCGCTCGGCATCCTGCTGGGAGCCGTTCTCGCCGCCGGTGGCATATTCAGCCTCGCCGGATCCGCTGCCAGCGGCCTCGGCTCCGCGACCTCGACGCTTGCCGAAACCGCCGGCGACGCCATCACCGGCAATCTGGACGCCATCGGCGATGGACTGCTGCGCAGCGGCGGCGCAGATGCCGCGACCGCGCGCGGTGTTGACGGTTCGGATATTGGCGCTGTCCTGATGTCTGCCGTGCAGGGCGACGGTCTGGCCGAACAGGACCGCGCCTGGCTCGTCGATACGCTGGCCAGCCGCACCGGCCTCGAACCCGAAGCGGTTGAGGCCCAGATCGACGCTGCCTATGCCGAGGCCCAACAGGCCTACGACGCAGCAATCGACGCTGCCGAAACCGCCCGTGTCGCCGCCGCCATCGCTGCCTTCGTCATCGCCGCCACACTGATGGTCGGTGCGGGTGCGGCCTGGCTCGGTGCCACCACCGGCGGCAAACACCGCGACGACAACGTTCCCTTCCGCACCTTCGGGCGCTAGAGCCCGGGGTGCACCCCCTTTCAGAAAGGCCATTTACAACATGCCCGCACTCATTGCCTGGCTCCTCGGAGCCCCCCTACTGGTGGTGCTCATCATCGCCCTGATCGCCTGACACGGGCTTTCGGCGCCGGACGCGGCCAACGCGTACCGGCGCCGGACCACGCCGTCCGCGTGCCGCCGCCCCGATGCGGCTGGACGCCCCCCGGCGCAGGGCGCTAGTGTCGCGCCCATGACCGCCCGTCCCCGCCGCCTTACACAGACCGCACTGCTGCTCGTCCTGGCGGCCGCCACCGCCTGCGGTCCGCCGCCGGAAGCGGATTTTCCGCCCTCCGCACCGCCGGACGCTCTGGGTCGGCCCGAACTTGCCCCTACCGCCCGGTTCGACAGCCTCAGGGAAGGGTCCGGCCCCGACCGCGAACGGCTTCAGGACGAAACCGATACCCTGAACGCCCGCGCCGCCGCCCTCCGCGCCCGTGCCGCGACCCTTGATACGCCGGTGCTGGACGAAGAAACCCGCACCCGCCTCGAAGACGGTCTTGCCCAGGGTACGGAGTAAAGCGGACTGACCACATGTCGCACCTGTGAGCTTCGCGTCGCAGGCCAGGGCGCCGCAACCGGTGCCGTCGCGGGCGGGCTCACGCGGGGTGGTTCGGATCGACCCAGATGACTTCCTCGACGGCTTCCGCCGGTTCGATGTCGAGGTTGACCACAACCGCTTCCTGATCCGACCGGACGAGAACGCATTCCAGCGGCTCATCGGGCGAGGCATTGATCTCCTGATGCGGGACGTATGGCGGCACGTAGATGAAATCACCCGGCTCCGCTTCGGCGACGTATTCCAGCCGCTCCCCCCAACGCATCCGGGCCCTGCCACGCAGCACGTAGATCACACTTTCGAGGTGACCGTGATGATGGGCTCCTGTCTTTGCGTTGGGTTGCACGTCGACGGTTCCGGCCCAGATCTTCTGCGCACCCACGCGCGCGAAGTTGATTGCCGCGGCGCGGCTCATACCCGGGGTCTGTGGGGTATTTCCGTCCAGACTGTCCGCCCTGATCACACGGACACCGGACTGCTTCCATCCATCCTGCGGAACACCTTCAGACATCGCAGATCCCCCTGATCCTTCGGCTCCGCTCACGCTAACACGGATCGGCGGCCCGGCAACAGTGCGGCGGTGACCGGCAGGAACCCACCCGAACCGGCGGCAGGACCGAGCGACGCGGCAAACCTGTTACCGCCAAAGGCGGCAGTTCGCAGACTGCCGACACCGGCAGACCCTGTACATACGCCATGAAAAAGCCCGCCCGGCGCGATGCCGGGCGGGCCGTCAACATGCCGAAAGCGGCGCGCGGCCCGTCGCCGGGCAGAGATCGGGGTCAGACCAGTGCCGCCAGCGACTGACGCAGAGTCTGCGCCGCCGCCTCATCGGTCAGCGTTCCGGTCGTGCCGTCGAACCGCTCACCGAACCTGCCGACGGAGACGCTGCCGCGAATGTCGGCGCCGAAGAATGGTGCGGAGTCCGTGGCTGCCTTCAGAACGCTCGCGGCCCCCGAAGGCGCCGGGGTGGCAGCCATGATGACCATCGGCTTGTCCTGATAGACCCGCTTGTTGATCCGCGACATCCAGTCGAAGATGTTTTTGTAGGCGGCGGAATAATGGCCGTTATGTTCGGCATAGGAGATCAGCAGCGCATCCGCGGCGCCGATCTGCTCATAGAGGTCCTGGGCCTGGGCGGGAATCCCGTCGGCGGTTTCCCGGTCGATGCTGAAGATCGGCATCTCATAGTCATTGAGGTCGACAACGCGGATCTCAGACTCCGGCGCGATTTCGGAGCGCATGACGTCCGCCGCGTGTTTGACCAGTTTTACATTGATTGAATTGCGACTGTTTGTCGCAGCGAAGGCGAGCATTTTCATCGGTCTGTCTTTCAAAAGGGTTCATTTTCACCTTTGTCTATGGCTTATTGCAAATAAGCAGTATAGAGACCGAAATGCGCACCATATGCGCGAAAATATGACATTGGATCATGGACAACTGGAACGAAATCCGCACGGCCGCCCAGGTGGCGCGGCTGGGCACGATCAGCGCCGCTGCGGAGGCGCTCGGCGTACACCGCGCCACCGTCACCCGCCACATCGACCAGCTTGAAGACAGCCTCGGGACCAAGCTGTTTCAGCGCCATGCGCGCGGCTTCACCCCGACCGCCCTTGGCCTCGAACTGCTGCGCATCACCGAAGCGACCGACGAACAGTTCTGCCAGTTCCACCGCCGCGCCCAGGGGCAGTCGCAGGCCCTCGACGGCGAACTGATCGTCACCGCCGTCAACGACCTCGCCTACATGGTCATGCCCGCGCTGAAGGCCTTCCGCGCCGCGCATCCGCTGGTGAAAATCCACTTCATCGGCAGCGCCACCCTGCTGAAGCTGCAGTACGGCGAGGCCCATGTGGCCGTTCGCGTCGGACCGAAGCCGGAGGATCCAGACAACGTGGTCAGCCGTTTCGCCACCCTCCGGTTTGGCCTCTATGCCTCCACCGGCTACATCGAACGCCACGGCCGGCCCGATGGCCCGGCGCACTGGCCGCAGCACCATTTCGTCGGCGGCGACCAGTCCGCCCCGCAGACCGCGTTCGTGCGGTGGATGGCGCAGAACATTCCCGAAGACCGCTTCTGTCTGCGCTCCAACCAGTTTCCCGTTCTCACCGAGGCGATCCTGTCCGGCATCGGCATCGGATTCCTGTCCCTGCAGGAAGCCCGCTCCCGGTCCGACCTCGTGGAAATCATCGCCCCGCGTCCGGAATGGGACTCGACCGTCTGGACCGTGACCCATGTCGACCTGCACCGCACCGCCAAGGTGCGCGCCTTCCTCGACATCCTGCGGGAAACCGGCGCCGCCACCCAACACGCGGCCTGACGGCTCTATCTGTGTGGAATCCCAAGGTTGCCCACCGCCGCCGCCCGGCGCAGATCGCCGAGGAAGGCCCGCGCCTGCCGCCCTGAACTCAGCCGGTATTTTGCCTTGTCCGCGGGCGCTGCGTCATAGAGCCGCCGTATCGCCGCCCGTCCGCTGTGCCGCGTGTCCCAGATCCAGCGGACAAACGCCCAGTCCAGCCGCTCCGGGCATCCCTCCGGCAGATCCGGCCGGCTCCGCCCCCAGTGTCGTAGCGTCCGCAGCAGCACCCGCCACGACCGCCGCCCCAGCGGCAGATCGAGCCAGATCAGCGTATCCGCCCGCGCGAGCCGTTCGCCCCAGGTCACCGAATGCCCGCCCTCAAAAATCCACGCCGCACGGGCATGCACCGCCGCGCACATCGCGGTCTTTTCGGCCCGCGACCGCTCGACCCAGCCTGGTTTCCAGTGAATATGGTCGATATGCACCACCGGAAGCCTGGTGATTTCCCCCAGCTCCCGCGCCAGTGTCGACTTGCCCGACCCCGGCTGCCCGACAATCATCACCCTCTGCACCACCCGCCTCCGACAATCCCGTCCGCGCCCGCGTCCCGAAGCTGATCCAAACCCCGCAGACGGACGTACCGGAACCAAAGCCGAACCAGGCGCGTTGTCAAACGAACACGAAAGGATCAACCCATGGCCCGCACACGGACACCCCGACGATCCCTCGCGGACACCCTTGCCTCGCCGCTGGTGTTTCTGCCGGCAGCCTTCGCGATCGCCTTCTTCGCCGGCCGCGCAGTTGCCCGTGCCGTTCCGTCATCCGAAACCACACCCTATTCCGTCGAATTGCGCGACGGCGTGTTCGAGATCCGCCGGTATCCCGAACGGGTCACCGCCAGCCTGCGCCTGCGCGGCACCCGCGACCGGACCGCCACATCCGCCTTCCGTCCGCTGTTCGGTTACATTTCCGGCGACAACCGCGCGCCCGGCGCCACGGACAATGAAATCCCGATGACCGCGCCCGTCGTCCAAACCCCGTCGAAAGGCGGCACCTGGTCGGTTTCCTTCATCATGCCCGAGGGCGCAACCATCGAAGGCCTGCCGGACCCGGACGACAGGCTGAAACTGCGCACCGAACCGCCGCAGCGCGCCGCCACCGTCCGTTTTTCCGGCCGCTGGACCGATGCGAATTTCGCCCGTCACACCCGCCGCCTGATAACCTGGATGGAGCAGCGTGGCCTGACACCCGCCGGGCCGGCGACATTCGCCTATTACAACGCCCCCTTCACCCCGTGGTTTCTGCGCAGAAACGAGGTGATCATCCCGCTCGCGGACTGAGCGCTGCGGTCAGATCCGCTCCACCGTCAGCCGCACGCTGCCGCGGTTGTTGCCGTAGGCGGCCCAGGCATCGTTGGCATAAGCATAGAGAAACCCGTCCTGTTTCGGCACCAGCCGCATCGCCTCGGGGCCGCTGCCGTCACCGATCAGAAACGTCTGGTGGCGCGGCACGTCGTCGCCCGGGACGGTGTCACCGTCATTCGCCACCACGCCGACAAGGGCAAACCAGGGCCACTGCTCCTCCCGCCGGGTCAGGCTGAAATCCGCGTGTCGGTTGCCGGTCGCCTTTTTCCACAATGTCTCGACCCTGCCCCAAGCCGACGACGCCCCCTGCAGAAAACGGCCGAAACTCGGACCGCCACCGCTGATCCCCTCCGGACCGCTGACCAGCGATCCGTCGATCCACTGCCCCTCCGCCGAAAGCCGGTAGGCCACACCCTCGCGCAGGAACAGCCCGGTCCGGTTCCAGCGCTCCGCCGCATAGACCGGCACCGTCACCGGCTGATCCGCCTCGACTTCCCGGCACGGCCAGTAATCCGACTGCCCGAGCGGCGGGTTCTTCCAGCGGTCCATCACGCTGGGGTGAAATCCGGTCTTGCGCTCGGCCCCGACCCCGGTGATGTCGCCAACGAATGCCGCCACCGGCCGCGGCCGCGTCTTCAGCCGGGCGAAAATCCCCATCACGCTGTCATGGACCAGGGTCCGCGGATCGCCCGGCCCGACCTGGTCCAGCGCCTCGGCCCGGAACGCCAGCCCGCAGGCCGCCGCCTCCTCGATCATCCAGCGCAGGGCGATGTCCGACAGGCCGGAATCGAGGTATCCGCCCCCCACATCCCCGTGCGCGCCGGTGAACCAGTACTGTTTGACATCTGCCTCCGGTGGCAGATCGGTCCAGAATGTCGGCATGAAATACTGCCGCCACTCGTCGACCGCCACCGCGTGACGCGCATGCCGCACATGCGGGCTCAGGGAAGTGTCGTGAAACGAGTGGTCCCTGGCGACGTCGAACAGATTGAGCACCGCCATGTCATCGGGAATCCCCAACGACCCGACCGTGTCCCAGACGCCGATGAAATGCACCGGCGTCGTGCCCGCCGCATCCATGCCGATCTCCGAATTGTGGAACGGCAGATCGGCAATCGGCCGGCGCACCTCCCTGTCCTTGCGGTACTCGTCGAACACCCGGTTGACCCGCCGCCAGACCTCCGCGTCATCGAGCCCCGGATCGCTCAGGTCCAGCAGGCCGAAGATGGTGATCATCCCCGCCATGCTGCGCACCGTGTAGGCGCCGCGGCTGAAGCCAAATACGTAGATGTTGTCGCCAGGCCGGTACTTTCCC
Source organism: Alphaproteobacteria bacterium (assembly GCA_030432315.1). Taxonomy (GTDB): domain Bacteria; phylum Pseudomonadota; class Alphaproteobacteria; order Rhodobacterales; family Rhodobacteraceae; genus Amaricoccus. The sequence continues at coordinate 31,341 of JAUIHM010000015.1, forward strand.
GCCAGCCAGCGGTAGCCGCTCATGATGTTGGCGCTCAGCCCCTTGCCGGTGCTGCCACCGAGAAACCGCGCCAGCCTGTCGCCGCCGGATCCGACACCCGGATGGTAATAGACTTCCTGACGCAGCCCGTCCGGCCCTTCCTTCGCCACCGCCCCGTGGATCTTGACCACGTTTGAGACCACGGGCACGCCGTTGATCGTAGTCCCGGGCGTCATCCACGTCCCGTCCGCGCAGACCACCAGATTGGCCATAAGAACTCCCCCGCAATGAACACCCTGACGAGTATACCGCAGGAATCGCGATCCACCTACAGGCAGACCCATGACGTCAAGGGCAGGGGGAGCGACTTCGGAGCTTCGGCGCTCAGACGGTCCGCTGCCCCCGTCGCGCCAGCACCTGGTCGGTGACGATGTAGGCGATGATTGCGACAAGAATGCCGTTGAGCGGCGGTATGCCCGGGGTGAAATATCCGGCGACGCAGCCCAGCGCGTATCCGACCATGCCGGCAGCGTTGAACGGCGGGATCACCGCATCGGCGATCTTCGGATAGCTTCCGCGATGCCGGTAAAAGAAATCCGCCATGATTACCCCGCCAATCGGCGGAATGAACGTACCGAGCAGCAGAAGAAACGGGATCAGATGGAGGTCGATCCGCATCAGCGCCAGCACCGTGCCGATCACCGCGCCGGCAATCGTCACCGTCCGGCGCCGGTCCGTGGCCAGAGCGGTACAGCCGACGGCGGAGAAATTGTAGATCGTGTTGTCTTGGGTGGTCCAGAGGTTGAGAAACAGCATGACGATCCCGAGGAAGGTCAGCCCCTGCACCACCAGAATGTCGACCACATCTGCCTGCTGATAGACCAGCGCCCCGATCGCGCCGGTAACGATCATCAGACCGTTGCCGACGAAAAAAGCCGCCAGCGCCCCCCAGACCGCATGGGCCGGCGTGCGGGCGAACCGGGTCCAGTTGGTGGCCTGGGTACCGCCGGAAACGAAGGTGCCGAACACGATGGTGATCGCGGTGCCGATCCCCAGCGTCGCCACCGGCTCGATCCCCGCGAGGCCCGCCCAGCCCCCGGCATCCCCGGCGGCAATCCACAGCGACACCGCCAGAAGCAGAACCATCAGCGGCACCGAAACGATCGACAGCAGTTCCAGCCCGCGATAGCCGATATAGGCGGTCCAGCAGAACGCCATGCCGAACACGATCATCAGAGCGTAGGCAAGGGTGGCATTCGCCTCCGGATCGACGCCGATCAGCCGCAGCAGCACCACCGCCATCGTCGCCGTGCCCCAGCCGTACCAGCCGATCTGGGTGAACCCCAGCACGATGTCCGGCAGCCGCGCGCCGATCCGGCCAAATCCGAACCGGCTGAGCAGCGCCGTGTTCAGCCCGGTCCGGCAGCCGATCAGGCTGAGAATCGCGACATAGACGCCGAGCAGCAGATTTCCGACGACGATGATCGCCACCAGATCGGGCCAGAACGGAAACGCGGCACCGATGCTGCCCCCCGCGAACATCGTCGCGGTGAAGAACGTGAACCCCAGCAGCACCACGCAGAGCGAGCCGAGACTCCTGCGCGCCGAAAGCGGCACCTCCGAGAGCGGATAGTCCTGCCCCTCACCGCCGTCCGATCCCGTACCCGTCTGCGCCATGTCCGGTCCTTTCCCGTCAGTCCTCTGCAATATCCTCATGCCAGAGCGCGAGGTTGCCGGGCACGGCGAGGAACCGCCGCATCGCATCCTTGCAGCCCTCATCGTCCATCAGCACCACCTCGACCCCGCGTTCCCGCAGGAACGGCATGTTGCCCTCGAAATTCTCCGCTTCGCCGACCACGACACGCGGAACGCCGAACTGGATGATGGTTCCGGTGCACATCATGCAGGGGCTGAGCGTGGTATAGAGCACCGTGTCGCTGTAGGTCTTCTGCCGGCCCGCCTTGCGGAAACAGTCCATCTCACCGTGGGCAATCGGATCGCCCTGCTGCACCCGCTGGTTGTGGCCACGGCCAATGATCTCGCCGCCGCGCACCAGCACCGCGCCAATCGGAAGGCCGCCGTCGGCCATGCCCTTCTCCGCCTCGGCCAGCGCCTCCGCCAGAAAATAGCGGTCGTCCTTCAACTCATCCGTCATCTGATCCCCCGTTCCGCTGGCCCGGTCCGCGGAAGAACTGCGCCCGATGGACGGCAGTCCACTCCCAACCGGCTAGCGTCACGCAGGAAATCCGGCAAGCACCGCGCCGTCAATCCCCCGCCGTGCCGTGAAAATCTCCGCGAGTCGAATGAGTTTTGACCAGCCCGCCGCAAACTGCGCAAATGCGCGGCAGCCGGAAATCACCCCGGCGCCGCACCCGACCAGGTGATCCGGTAGAGCGCCCCCGCATGGTCATCCGACACCAGCAGCGACCCGTCGGGCAGTTCGGCCACATCCACCGGCCGCCCCAGATACCCGCCATTCGCGTCAATCCAACCCTCGGCGAACGGCACCATCGTCGCCGCTCCGGCCGCATCGAAGGTCGTCACCATCACCCGCGCGCCCACCGGTTCCGACCGGTCCCAGGACCCGTGCTGCGCCGAAAAGATCGCGTGGGTGTATTCCTCGGGAAACATCGTGCCTTCGTAAAACACCATCCCCAGATCCGCCGCATGGGCCACCGTCTCCACCACCGGGAACACCGCATCCGCCGGCGGCTGCGAACCGAGATACGCCTCCGTCCTCGTGTCCCCGCCGCCATACCAGGGAAAACCGAAATGCTGCCCCGACGCCGTCGCCCGGTTCAGCTCCCCCGGCGGAATGTCGTCGCCCATCCCGTCGACCTGGTTGTCGGTGAACCAAAGATCGCCGGTGACGGGATGAAAGTCATGCCCGACCGAATTGCGCAGCCCCCGGACATAAACCTCCCGGCCGCTTCCGTCCCGGTTCAGGGCGATGATCCCGCCAACACCCTGCTCCTCGTAAAGTTCCAGCTTGTCCGCCGGCGGCACGTTATACGGCTGCCCGAGCGAGACATAAATCCGGTCGTCCGGCCCAACCTTGCAGACATGCCTCCCGTGCGACGAGGATTCCTCTCCAGGGGGCATCAACTCCCCCTCGGGCGCCACAATCTCCGCACGGGTTTCCTGCGCCGCCGGATAGGCGGTGATCCGGTTGAGTTCCACCACATAGGCGGTCCCGTCAGCGGCAAAACACACGCCGTTCGGCAGCTTCCTCGCCGCTCCCGGCGCAAATTCCCCGACACTGTCGGCAATCCCGTCTCCGTCGCTGTCCTCCACCGCCCAAACCTCGGCCCTGCGGCTTCCGACCAGCACCAATCCCCCGTCAGGACTGACCGCAATCTGCCGCGCCCCGGGCACCAGCGCATAAAGGTCGATCTCAAACCCCTCCGGCAGCGCAATGCCCTGCAGCACCTGGCGAATCTCCTCCGCTTTCGCTCCACCCTGATCGACCGCGCCGCTCACCTGCGCCGCCCCCGGCCCGGCCATTCCGGCCAGCGCCGCCACCACAATGCCGCATGTCAGTCGCGTCATACGTCAGTCTCCCCATGATCCGCCCCCAGCCTACACCGCAGCGGACCCGGCCGGGCTGACAATTGCGCGAACGGCAAATCCGCGCTCGCAACCGGAGCGTATGCTGCATATCCTGCATCGAAACTGACGGGAGCATGCATGGCGGTCTACTTCCAGGAACCCGACGGATCCCGCGACTGGCGCAGCATCGTCGAAGGACTGGTCCTCGCCGGGGCGGACGGCATCACCCTCAATGCAACCGGCGCCTATGACCGGATCAGGGCCACCATCGCCGGATCCCGCGCCGAACCGGATACCGACGAACGCGCCGGAATCTGGCTGCGCGTCACCGTCCTCACTGCCGTTTTCGACCTGCTCGGCGACCCGGCGCTGGAAAGCCCACACGACACCGCCGCAAGATCGGCGGCGGTCAAGTCCTTCGTCGCCGAAGCGCTCAACCTCAGCGGCTTCGACGAACTCACCCGCGAAACGGCCCTCAGCCCCGACACCGCGTGCCCCGCCCGCGCGGTCGCGGCCGCACTGCCCCGGTTCCTGCGCGACGCCGCCCCCCGGCACCGGCTGTCGGATGCCGCCCTCGCGGCTGCCTTCGCCGCACGGCTGCGTGCCGCCTCCGCCCGTGTCTTCGCCCGGGATCCGGACTTCTACGCCCCGCTCGACGCCGCACTCGACAGCAACTTCACCCGCGGACGCACCCGCGACCTCGCCTGGGCGCGCCACGCCAACCGGGTGCAGGACATGTATCTCAGGGAACCGGTCTTTTCCCTCGACGACAGCGCGGAAACTCCGCTCGCCGCCACCTATCATCCGCTGCGCTGCCACTGGCACGAGCCGATCGAAACTGGCGACGACGAAGACCATTTCGGCCGCTACATGGACCTGCCGCAGAAATACGCGGCCCATGTCGCCGACCTGCACGAAACCCTGAACCGCTGGATCGCCGCCACCCCGCGCAAGGACACGGTGCGCCTCGTCACCGGCGGACCGGGCAGCGGCAAGTCCTCGTTCTCCCGCGCGTTCGCCAGCGGCATCATCGCCCGCGGCAGCCATCGTCTGCTCTACATCAAACTCCAGGCCCTGCCGCCGGGCGACGACCTGCAGGACCGGATCGGCCGCTACCTGCAGCAGAACGACCGGGACTTTCCCGAAAACCCGCTGGACTGGCCGGCGGCGGACCAGCCGCTGCTGGTGATTTTCGACGGACTCGACGAACTCAGCCATGACGAGGACCGCGCCCGCGACCACACGCGCCGGTTCATCGCCTCGGTCCGCGCCCTGCTGTCGGCGCTCAACACCACATGGCCGGACGCCCGCGCGCTGGTCCTCGGGCGCGACGCCGCCGCCGCCGCGGCCCTGCGCGAACTGACGCTGCCGCTCGGATCGCTGATCCATGTGGCGCCGCTGACGCCGCTCGGCGCGGATTACCTCGCCCGGCCGAAGACCACCCATGACCCGGGCGGCCTCGCCGGACTCGACGAACGCCCCGCGTTCTGGCAGCGCTCGGCGCGGGCCCGCAGACTGCCGGACGATCCGGTCCCCGAAGCGGTAACCGACCCCCGCATGGGCGAACTCAACGCCGAACCGCTGCTGCTGCACCTGCTGATCCAGACCGGTTATACCGACGGGCGCTGGCAGTCGGCGGCGGAAAACCACAACCGCATCTATCATGAGATCTTCAGCCGGATCTTCGAACGCGACCGCAGGGAGGAAAAAGCCCCTTCCATCGGCAAACAGGACTTTTTTGCCCTGATCGAATGCCTCGGTCTCGCCGCCTGGCGCGGCAACGGCCGCAATGCCTCCGAAGCGGACTTCGAGGCCGTCAAGGCGCTGCACTGCACCCCGGCACAGCGCACGGCCTTCACCGACCGTCCGGAAACCGCACTCGCCGGCATCGCCGTCCAGTTCCACACCAGGCCGGACCTGCGCGACCGCGGCTTTGAGTTCACCCACAAGAGCTTTGGCGAATACCTGGCCGCCCGCGCCCTGATCCGCGCCGGTCTTAACGCGGCCGAGGACCTCACAGAAGGCCGCCGCCCCCGCCGACCGGAAGAAGTCGCGCTCGACTGGACCCGGCTGATCGGCGCCGCCGACCTCTCCGAAGACATCGTCCGGTTTCTCAGGGCGGAGGCTGCCCTGATGCCGCCGGAACGGGCGGTCACCGCCCTGCGCCCGCTGGCGGAACTTGTGGCATGGGTGCTGGAAAACGGCATGCCCGCCCACCATGCCGGCGATGCCGGCACCAGTTACCGCGACATCGAAACCGCCCAGCGCTGCGCCGAAGGCGCGCTTCTCGCCACCGTTGACGCCCTGACCCGCCAGGCCCGGCTGGCCCTCGGCCCGGACGATCCGCTGCGCTGGCCGGTGAACTTCGGCCTCTACCACGCAGCCGACCCCAACGGAGTCGCGAAGATTTTCCACCGGCTGCACATTCCGCACGGTTCACCGCTGCAGGCGTCGCTCGGCTGCATGGACCTCTCCCATGCCATCCTGACCAACACAACCCTGACCCGCCCGGACGAAACCGCGCCGCTGCCGACCCGCACCAATGCGCTCTGGTCCAACCTCACCGGAACCTTCCCGACCCTGTTCACCAACCCGCTCGCAGGGGTATTGAATATCGGTATGCAGATTCTGGTCAGCGGCAGCGCCGCGCTCGCCCATCGCCTCGCCAGGGTCTCGGGTCCGGTTTTCGACGGTGCGCAGATGGACGGCATCAACCTCAGGAGCAGCCACCTGATGCTTGGAAGTTTCGTCGACGCGAGGATGACCAAAGCCGACCTTTCCGACTGCGTGCTGAGCGGCGCGAACCTCTCCAATGCACGCCTTCAGGGCGCCCGGTTCGGCAACGGCACGGCAATCGGCTGCAGCTTCGTCGGCACCCGTCTCGACGGCTGCGACTTTCGCACCACCAATCTCGACAGCAGCAACCTGACCGGTGCCTCCCTCCGGGATGCGGACCTTCGCAAGGCGCGCAGTGTCAAACCCGGCATGCTCGCCCAGGCCTTCGGCGTCAGATCCGGCGGCGGCAAAACAAAACTGCCCGAAGGCATCGACCCACCCGACCACTGGTACACCGCCCGGCCGCAGACCATCGACACCCGGGAGGCATCGGATCTCTATGAGGCCGCCTACCAGGACTGGCTGAAAACCCTCACCGTACCGGATTAACCTTTTCGCCGAACCTGGAAATCATCGGTATCACCCGGGTACCGGAAGGGTATCGAAAGGGTATCCGTCTGCCACCCGGTTAACGGACCTTTTGCCTTCCGCCGTGCATGGCTGTAAGCAGGCGCGATTCCCCGTGACCCAAACCGGTTTATGCAATGCCCGAAGAATTCTACCGCATCAAACGCCTGCCCCCCTACGTGTTCGCCGAGGTCAACCGGCTCAAGGCCCAATACCGCGCAGCGGGCATGGACATCATCGACTTCGGCATGGGCAATCCGGACATGGACACCCCCAGACATATCGTTGAAAAGCTTGTGGAAACCGTCCGCAGGCCCCGCACGCACCGCTATTCCTCCTCCAAGGGAATCCCAGGTCTGCGCCGGGCCCAGGCCGGCTATTACGCCCGCCGGTTCGGCGTTGATCTGGACCCGGAAACCGAGGTCATCGCCACGCTCGGTTCCAAGGAAGGCCTCGCCAACCTCGCCATGGCCATCACCGCGCCGGGCGACGTGATGCTGGTGCCCAACCCGTCCTATCCGATCCATCCCTACGGCTTCATGATCGCCGGCGGCACTCTGCGCCACGTCCCCACCCTGCACGACGGAAAGTTCAATCCTGACGAATACTTACGGGCCCTTTCTCGCGCGGTGATCCACTCTGTCCCCAAGCCCGTCGCCCTCGTCGTCTCCTTCCCGTCCAATCCAACAGCGCAGCTTTGCGACCTGAACTTCTACGAAGAACTCATTGCGTTCGCAAAGAAAAATGAGCTTTGGGTTCTGTCGGATCTCGCCTATGCCGAGATCTACTTCGACGACAACCCGCCCCCGTCGATCCTCCAGGTCAGGGGCGCCAAGGATATCGCTGTAGAATTCACATCTCTTTCAAAGACTTACGCCATGCCAGGCTGGCGGATGGGCTTTGCCGTCGGCAACCGGCGCCTCGTCGACGCCCTGACCCGGATCAAATCCTACCTCGACTACGGCGCCTTCACTCCGGTGCAGGTCGCCGCCGCCGCCGCCCTCAACGGCCCCGATGACTGCATCGCCGAAATCCGCCGGACCTACAAAAGCCGCCGCGACGTTCTGGTCGATTCCATGGGCCGCGCCGGCTGGGACATTCCGCCACCGCCGGCAACCATGTTCGCCTGGGCCCCGGTTCCGGAGCCGTATCGCGAGATCGGATCCATGGGATTTTCCAAGGTGTTGCTGCGCGAAGCTGAAGTCGCCGTCGCGCCCGGAATCGGCTTTGGCGAATATGGCGAAGGCTACGTCCGCCTCGGCCTCGTCGAAAACGAACACCGCATCCGTCAGGCCGCGCGCGGTGTGCGCAAGGTCATGGCAAACGCCGACCGGATCCTCGCCAGGGAAGCCGAAACCGCCACCGAAAACACCTGAACGGAGCTCACCTCATGACAAACCCCCTACGCATCGGCATCGCGGGGCTGGGAACGGTTGGCGGCGGCGTGGTCAAAACCCTGCAGCGCAACGCCGCCCTGCTCGAAGCCCGCACCGGGCGTCCGCTGGTCATCACCGCCGTCTCCGCCCGCTCGCGCACGCGCGACCGCGGCATCGACATTTCCGGTTTCGCCTGGGAGGACGACCCGGTGGCTTTGGCACGCCGCGACGATGTCGATCTGGTGGTCGAGGTCATGGGCGGGGAGAACGGACCGGCAAAAGCGATTACGGAAACGGCACTAAAGTCAGGAAAACACGTTGTTTCCGCCAACAAGGCAATGCTCGCCCGACACGGGCATGCAATGGCCGGACTGGCCGAGCAAAGTGGCGTGGCCCTGCGCTTCGAAGCCGCGGTGGCTGGCGGGATTCCCGCCGTCAAGGCGCTGACCGAGGGACTTGCCGGCAATGAGATCACCAGGGTGATGGGCGTTCTGAACGGCACCTGCAACTACATCCTGACGGAAATGGAACGGACCGGCGCAAGCTACGCCTCGGTTCTGGCCGACGCGCAGAAACTCGGTTACGCCGAAGCCGACCCGGCCTTCGATGTCGGCGGTTTCGATGCCGCCCAGAAACTCGCCCTGCTGGCGGCAACCGCCTTCGGCAGCCAGGTCGATTACGACGGGATCGAGATCGAGGGCATCGAGCGGGTCAATCTGGCGGATATCGAACATGCCGCCGAACTCGGCTACCGCATCAAACTGCTCGGCACCGCAAGCCGCGCGGATGGACTGCTTCACGCCCGTATGCAGCCCTGCCTCGTTCCCGCCAACTCGGAAATCGGCAAGCTTCAGGGCGTTACCAACATGGTCGCCTTCGAGGGCGACGCGGTCGGCCGGATCGTTCTCACCGGACCCGGTGCCGGCGAAGGCCCGACGGCATCGGCAATCATCGCCGACATCGCCGACATCGCCCGCGGTCTGGTCATTCCCGCCTTTGGCCGGCCGGCAAGTTCACTTGCCGCTTCGGTGCGCGCGACGACTTCGCCGATCGCCAGCTACTATCTGCGCTTTCTCGTCAACGACGCCCCCGGAGTTCTGGGCCGCGTCGCGACTGCACTGGCGGAACATTCGATTTCCATCAACCGCATGCGTCAGATCGAACATGACGGAGATCAGGCGCCTGTTCTGATCGTGACGCACCGCACCAGCCGTACCGATCTCGACCGGGCTCTGGCCGAAATCTGGCGTCTCGACGTCTGTCGTGCGGAACCGGTCGCAATCCGTATCGAGGACGTCTGACCGCGGGTTCACCGCAAGGCATTGGCGTATCCGTGTCCGGATTCACCAATGCCTGTCGCGCCGAGCCGAGGCGGCCGAACCTGCCTGGTTTTTGGCACCCTATGGTCCCAGAAGGCCCGGCAGCGTCAGCGAAATGGCCGGAACAAAGGTCGTCAGGATCAGAGCCACCAGAATCGCAAGATAGAACGGCCAGATGGTCCTGACCGCCCGTTCAATCGGCAGCTTGCCGATGGCGCAGCCGACAAACAGGCACGCGCCCACCGGCGGGGTGCAGAGCCCCAATCCGAGGTTCATCATCAGGACCATGCCGAACTGCAACGGATCCATGCCCAGTTCCCGTGCCACCGGCAGAAAGATCGGCGTGCAGATCAGTATCAGCGCCGCCATGTCCATGATCATGCCGAGGATGAGCAGAATTCCGTTGATCATCAACAGCAGCGCAATCGGATTTTCCGTGATCCCGGTCAGAAACCCAACCATCCGCGCCGGCACCTGATAGAATGTCAGCATGTAGGCAAAAGCCGCCGCACAGGCGACAAGGATCATCACCATGGAGGTGGTGCGCACCGATCGGACCACGGCGATCTTGAAACTTTCCCACGTCAGCGCGCGATAGACGAGCACAGTCACGAGCAGTGCATAGATCGTACCGAAGGCGCCGGATTCCGTGACGGTAAAGATGCCGCTCAGGACCCCGCCGACAATGATCACCGCCGTAAACAGCCCCGGCAGCGCGGCAACGAAATACATTGCCAGCATCTTCCAGCCGGGGAACCGCTCGGCGACATATCCACGACGTACGGCAATGAGATAGGCGGCTGCAGCGAGACAGACACACATCAAAACTCCGGGCACCACCCCGGCGAGGAACAGCCTGGAGATCGAAATGCCTCCTCCCGCCGCCACGGCGAACAGGATCATGTTGTGGCTGGGAGGGATCAGAATTCCGGCGATCGAAGAGGTCACCGTGACGTTGACCGCATAGTCATCGTCGTACCCCTTTTCCTTCATGACCGGAATCAGGATCGAGCCGAGAGCGGAAATGTCCGCAACCGCCGAGCCGGAAATGCCGCCAAAAAGCATGGACGAAAAGACGTTGACGACCCCCAGCCCGCCACGGACGCTGCCCACTGCCGCCGAGGCGAACCGGACCAGCCGGACGGCGATACCGCCATGAAACATCAATTCGCCGGCAAATATGAAGAACGGAATTGCAAGCAGGGAAAAAACCGAAATGCCGGAAATGATCCGCTGCATGGCGACGAGCATCGGCAGCCCCTCGTACCAGAACGCCGTCATCGCCGCTATTCCCAGCGCGAAGGCGACGGGAACCCCCAGAATCACACCCGCACCAAACAGTGCCAAAAGAATCGCCAGCCCCATCAGTTAACTCCCAAGATCCGCACGCACGTCACTCCGTGATGTCGGACTTCTCCTCAACACCACGGGCCATGAGGCTGAGGTGACCTATTGAAAACAGCATGATCAGACCTCCGCCGATGGTTGCCGGCATCGCCCGCAGCCCCTCGGGAACATGGATCAGCGGAATGTCCGACCCCCACTTGAACACCATCAGTTCCCAGCTCGCGGTCATCATGACAAAACCGAATATCGCCAGCATCAGGTGACTGATCAGGGAAAACGCCTTCCGAACCGGACCAGGGCTCAGCTCGCGAAAGTAGGACACCCCCAGATGGGTGTTTTCATGGACACCGACCGACGCCCCGAGAAACGCAATCAGCACCACAAGCAGCAATGAAACCTGCTCGACCCAGGTGGGCGTGGCATTCAGAACGTATCGGCCATAGACGAGCCAGCCGAAGATCAGTGTGAGAACGACGAGGGAAATGCCAGCGACCAGCTTGCAGAACCAGCTTATCCGGTCGAGCAGCGCATCAAACCAGGTCTTTTGCCAGGCCGGCAGATTGGAAGCCATCGGTCAGTAATCCTGCGAATGCATTCGGGGGGCAATCGGCTGGGCGGTTCGGCCTGCCGCGACGAAAACGTACCGGCCGGCACACACCTTGCGCACCGGCCGGCCGAAGGTTTCCCGTCAGTCGGTTGACTTGATCAGTTCGACGAGCGGAACAAGATCGGGGTTTGCCGCGAGATATTCGGCATAGACCGGCTCCATCGCCGCCTGGAATGCGGCCTTGTCGGGAATTTCGTTGAACTGCACTCCGGCCGCGATGACCTTCTCGCGACTTGCAGCCGCACGTTCCGCCCAGAGTTCGCGCTGCAGATCCGCGGATTCGCGCGCGGCTTCCGTAACAGCAAGCTGATCTTCCGGCGACAGGGCTGCATAGACATCGGCGTTGATGCAGACGCACTCGGGAATGATCAGATGCTGACTGTCGGAATAGAATCCGGCGACTTCATAGTGGCCGGTCGATTCGTAGGAGGGCCAGTTGTTTTCCGCACCATCGACCACACCGGTCTGAAGGGACTGGTACACCTCGGCAAATGCCATCGGTGACGGGTTGCCGCCGAGCGCGGAAATCATGCCGGAATAAAGGTCGTTGTTCATCACGCGGACCTTCAGCCCCTGAACATCCGCGGGCGTGACGATCGGACCGCGCGAATTGTAGAAGGACCGTGCGCCGGAATCGTACCAGGCGAGCGCGACCAGACCCTTTTCGGCCATGCCGTCGGAAATCTGCTGGCCGCCTTCCCCGTCGAGGACGCGGTGCATGTGATCCATGTCCTTGAATATGAACGGCAGGGACACAACGTTGGCTGCCGGCGCGATCGGGCCGATCGGGCCGAGGTTGAAGTTGCCGATTTCGAGCGCGCCAATGCGCACCTGTTCGATTGCGTCCGGCTGACTGCCGAGAACACCGGCGTTGAACATCTTCAGAGTGATGCGCCCGTCAGTCTTTTCCGCGAGAAGTTCGGCGAACCGGTTCATCCCTTCCGTGTTCGGATAACCGTCAGGATGGATGTTCCAACCCCGCCATTCCGCGTGCGCCATCGTCGCACCGAAAGTAACGCCTATGGCCGCGGCGGCGCCCAGCAGCTGCCTTGCAAATTTCTGATACATTTGACTCTCCCTGTTGTCGCTTCTCTCTGTTGCAGGATTTACCTGTCATTGTCACCGGGGCCGGGTTGTCCGGATCGGCGGAAGGATTTCCTACACTAGACCGACCGTGTTCACACACTCTCTCAGCAAACCGCACCTACGTCCTTGCGGCATAAATCGGACCGAAATGCTTCGCCCCCGCTCCTTCCATTCTAGTATACCAGTCCCGCAGCCCGTCGCAACACTTTTCACAGGTCACATGACCCATATTCCTGTACCTGCGCAACCGGCGGTCCAAGGTGCTTGCCCCACCTGCACCGGATCGCCTAAGAAATCGCGCAGGAGTTCAATTGAAAGTGCAAAACATGTCTGACCCGAGAATCTTCGCCGACCGCATGCTCTCACTCGGACTCGCGAGGGTCTCCGAGCAGGCAGCCATCGCCGCGGCCAAACTGATCGGTGCCGGCGATGAAAAGGCCGCCGACCAGGCTGCAGTCGACGCCATGCGGACCCAGCTGAACCTGCTTGACATCAAGGGTGTCGTGGTCATCGGTGAAGGCGAACGGGACGAGGCACCGATGCTCTACATCGGCGAAGAAGTCGGCAGCGGCGAGGGCCCGGCGGTGGACATCGCCCTCGACCCGCTCGAAGGCACGACCCTGACCGCGAAGGACATGCCAAACGCCCTCGCCGTGATCGCAATGGGTCCGCGCGAGTCGATGCTGCACGCGCCGGATGTCTACATGGACAAGCTGGCGATTGGACCCGGCTACGAGACCGGCGTGGTCTCGCTGGACATGACACCGACCGAGCGGATCGCCGCCCTCGCCAGGGCGAAGGGATGCCGCAGCCAGGATCTCAAGATCTGTGTGCTGGAACGGCCCCGCCACGAAGCACTGATTGCCGAAATCCGCGAAACCGGTGCGAACATCCGGCTGATTACCGACGGTGACGTCGCCGGGGTCATTCACTGCGCCGAATACGCCAAGACCGGCATAGACATGTACATGGGTGCCGGTGGGGCGCCGGAGGGGGTTCTGGCTGCCGCCGCACTGAAATGCATGGGCGGCCAGATGATGGGACGTCTGCTGTTTCGCAACGATGACGAACGGGGACGGGCAAAGAAGGCCGGCATCACCGATCTGGACAAAATCTATTCCCGCGATGAAATGGTGACCCAGGACGTGATTTTTGCCGCAACCGGCGTCACCGACGGCTCGATTGTCAGCGGGGCCCGGCGTGACGGCGGCTTCCTGGAAACGGAAACCATCCTGATGCGCTCCAAGACCGGGTCGGTGCGGCGGATCATCTACCGCCAGAACAACCAGTAGTTCCCCGTTGACGGAGCGCAGGCCTCAGGGCCGCAGATTTGCCGCCGTGTTCATGATCCTCTGGATCGTGTTCTGGCTCGCAGGAATGCTGATCGTCCTATATGGCATCGGCCGGTCGCTCGCCGCCGGAGAAGTGCTGCCGGTGATCTTCATGCTTGTCTGGCTGACCGCGGCGGCGTTCGGCCTTTACATGGGGGTCAGAAAACTGCGTGCCCTTTTTGGCTACGGCGACCCGTCCACCCGCACGCGGTCGGGCCGAAAATGGCGGGACGACATCTCCGCCCCGACTGACGGGACCGAGCAGGCTGAGCCCGGCGCCGCGGACCGCGCAGGATAGCGCGTCACGGCTCACTGCCAGGGCATGGCGCGTCGCACGGCTGCATCCCGTCGGTGACACGGCCACATGCCGGAACCTCGGCATTTCCCCGGGGTCAGGCACCACAAACGAACGGATCAAATCCCATGTCGCCTTCCCCCGCTGCCTTTCTCAATGTGTCCCGGTCCTTCACCGGCCGCTTCTGGGTCGGGCCAACCGCGGAATGCGACCGCCAGAGCCTCGCCATTGCCCAGACGCACGGCCTGCCCGAGATCGTCGCCCGCATTCTTGCGCGGCTGGAGGTACCACCGGCCGAATGCATGACCTATCTCTCACCGTCCCTGCGCAACCTTATGCCAGACCCGTCCACAATGCGGGACGTGGATGCAGCGGCGGAACGGCTGTGGGCGGCGGTAAAGACAGGTCAGCGGATTGCCGTTTTTGCCGATTATGACGTGGACGGCGGATCGAGCGCTGCGCTGCTGATATCCTGGTTCCGCGACATGGGAACCGACTGCACCCTCTACGTCCCGGACCGCATCCGCGAAGGCTACGGTCCAAACATACCGGCAATGACCCGGCTTGGCGCGGCGCATGACCTGGTCATCTGTGTCGACTGCGGCACCCTCAGCCATGAACCCATCGCTGCCTGTCAGGCCGACGTAATCGTCATCGACCACCACCTCGCCGGAGAACGCCTTCCCGAAGCCGTGGCGGTGGTGAACCCGAACCGCCACGACGAAACCTCGGGTCTGGGGCACCTATGCGCGGCCGGCGTGGTGTTCATGGTGCTGGTTGCGGTCAACAGACTGATCCGAAGGGAAGGCCGCGGCACACCCGACCTGATGCGGGCGCTGGACCTGGTCGCTCTCGCCACCGTCGCCGACGTCTCACCGCTCGTGGGTCTGAACCGCGCCTTCGTCCGCCAGGGTCTCGCCGTGATGGCCTCTGCGCTGCGCCCCGGACTGGCGGCGCTGGCGGAAGCTGGCAAGGCAAACCTTCCGCTCACACCCTACGCGCTCGGCTTTGTCATCGGGCCGCGCATTAACGCGGGCGGACGTGTCGGCCAGTCGGACCTAGGGGCGCGCATATTGTCCACGGCAGATGCAAATGAGGCCGCCGCGCTGGCGCAACGGCTGGAACTGCTCAATCATGAGCGGCGGGCGGTCGAATCCGAGGTGCTGCGCTCCGCCCGCCGCCAGGTCCTCGAACGGGGCGATGACGGCCCCTTGGTCTGGGCGGCCGGAGACGGCTGGCACCCGGGGGTGATCGGCATCGTCGCCGCCCGCCTCAAGGAGGAATTCTCGAAGGCGTCCATCGTCGTCGGGTTCGACGGCGACGACGGCAAGGGTTCGGGCCGGTCGGTCCGGGGCACCGATCTCGGTTCGATGATCGCCCGCCTCGTCGATGAGGGTCTGCTCGAAAAAGGCGGAGGCCACACAATGGCCGCCGGCATGAGCCTGACCAGGGCGCAGTTGGAACCGGCGATGCACCGCCTGTCCGAACTTCTGCTTGCGCAGGGCCCGGCGCCGCAGGCCGCCGCCACCCTGCGAATCGACGGTATCGTGGCACCTGCCGCCGCGACACCGGACCTCGCTGACAGAATCGCGGAAACCGGGCCTTTCGGCGGCGGCGAGGCGGTGGTGTTCGACGGCACGCTGTGGCGCGATGCGCCATGGGCTGCGATGCCGGCGGTGTGGGTCTCGGATCCGGCCGCGCCGGCCTCCCGCGTG
>JAUIHM010000114.1 GCA_030432315.1 Alphaproteobacteria bacterium
CAGATCGCGCCCCCCTCGCGCGAAAACGTCGGTGCCTACCAGGACCTGCGGCAGCAGCTCGACCAGCTCTCGGGCCGAATCAACGGCGATCACGCGGATCTCGACTGGGTTCCGATCCGCTACCTCGCCCGCGGTTACCCGCGCGGCGCGCTGGCCGGCCTGTACCGGCTGGCACGGGTCGGGCTGGTCACACCGCTTTATGACGGCATGAACCTGGTGGCGAAGGAATTCGTCGCGGCCCAGTCGCCCGAAGATCCCGGCACCCTGGTCCTGTCCGAATTCGCCGGTGCGGCGGAACAGCTGGACGGTGCGGTTCTGGTCAATCCCCACGACATCACCGCCACGGCGGATGCAATCCATCTGGCGCTCAACATGTCCCTCGAAGAACGTATCGCCCGGTGGCAGTCGCTGGAGGCCGCCGTGCGGAACCAGAGCATCGCCTGGTGGCGCCGCAAGTTCCTGACCGCCCTCGACGCCATCGGCAAAGGCCGGTGACCGCGCGACGGCTACAGGACCTGAATCTCTCCTCCACCGACGCGCTTTACCTCGATTTCGATGGTGTGCTTGCGGAAATCATCGACGATCCTGATGCAGTCCGCCTCGATCCTGCAACGGCGCGGGATCTGGCGCATCTCTCTGCGGCACTAGGTGGCGCGGTCGTTCTGCTCAGCGGCCGCGACGTGCGCGACCTGCACGGGCGCACCACCCCGGAAGTCTGGCGGGCCGGAGGCCACGGCCTGGAAATTCTCGCCCCGCACCAACTTCCGCAACCCGCGATGCCAGGTCCTCCGACGCCAATTCTCGCGGCACTTGAGGCAGTAACGGCGCTCAAAGGCGTTCGCCTTGAAATCAAGGGCCCTGTGGCTGCCCTGCATTTTCGTGCCGCACCAGAGCATGGGGAAGCCTGCATCGAAGCCGCGACACACGCTTCAACTCTGGCACCCAACCATACTGTTCAGGCGGGAAAAATGGTCGTCGAGGTCAAACCCGACACCGCCCACAAGGGAACGGCGCTGCGTCGCCTCGCTGCCTCGGCCCCGTTTTCCGGCCGGCGCCCGGTAATGCTTGGCGACGACACCACCGACGAGGATGCCTTTGAGGCAGCCCAGGATCTCGGTGGCCTCGGCGTCAAGATCGGCGACGGCGCGACAATCGCCCGTCTGCATGCGGCATCACCGGTCGAAGTCCGTGCCTGGCTCTCCCGCGAGGCGCGACGCCTGACCTCCTAATCCGGCCGGGTCCAGATGAAAGCCGCGACGCAGACCAGCGCCGGAACCTGCACCGCCAACGCCCAGGCCGGCGCCCCGAACAGCAGCGCCAGCACGAATGCCAGCACGATCGAACCGCTGGCCAGACACTTCCCCCGCCGCGAAATCGCCCCCCGCCGCTGCCAGTCGGCAATCGGCGGCCCCAGTGTGCGGTGGTGCAGAAGCCATGCGTGCAGATGCGGCGACGACCGGGCAAAACAGAACGCCGCCAGAAGCAGAAACGGCACCGTCGGCAGCAGCGGCAGGGCCGCACCGATCACACCGGCCGCGAGGCTCACCAGCCCAAGGAAGATCCAGACGAAACGCATTCCGCATCTCTACGGCAACACGGGATCAGGCTGCAACCGAAGTGATGGTTCAGTGGATCAGCCGAAGGCATCCGGCTCGGAGGCCTTGCGCGCCGCAACAAAATCCGTCAGCGACTCGAGGATTCCGGGATCGATCTCCGGCTGAACATAATCGTCCAACATCCTGTGAAGACGTGTATTTGCCAGTTTGATCGAATCCGGTTGTCCGGCCTCTGACCATGTTTCGTAGGGGCGATAATCGAAAACTTCGGTGCGCCAGAACGCGGTCCTGAAATTGTTGCGGGTATGCTCGCAGCCGAGAAAATGCCCGCCGGGGCCGACTTCGCGCATGGCATCCATCGCCTGGCCGTTTTCGCTCAGGTCGATGCCTTCGGCGATATGATGCAATACACCGAGTTGATCTGCATCGAGCACGAACTTTTCCAGCGACGACACCAGCCCGCCTTCAAGCCAGCCGCAGGCATGCAGCATGAAATTCACCCCGCCAAGCAGCGACGCCTGCAGGGTATTGGCGGTTTCATAGGCGGCCTGGGCATCCGGCACCTTGGAGCCGCAAAGCCCGCCACCGGACCGGAACGGCAGGCCCATCCGCCGCGCAAGCTGGCCCGCGCCGAACAGGATCTTGCTGGCTTCCGGGGTGCCAAAGGTCGGCGCTCCGGAATTCATGTCGATCGAGGTCACGAACGCGCCGAAAATCACCGGCGCCCCGGGTTTCAGCAGTTGCGAATAGGCGATCCCCGCCATCACCTCCGCCAGGATCTGCGTCAGCGTTCCGGCAACCGACACCGGCGCCATCGCCCCGCCGACGATGAACGGCGAGATGATGCACGCCTGACCGGCCCTGGCATAAACCTCCAGCGCCCCGGTCATTACCGAATCAAAGGTCAGCGGCGAATTGATGTTGATCAGAGAGGTCATGTAGCACTTCGGCCCGACGTTTTCCGCCCCGAACAGCAGCCGGCACATCTCGACCGAATCCGCGGCCCGCGAAGGTTCCGTAACGCTGCCCATGAACGGCTTGTCACTGAGCGTCATATGCGCGAGCAGCATGTCGAGATGCCGCTTGTTGACCGCAATGTCGGTCGGCTCGCACACCGTACCGCCGGAATGGTGCAGCCATTTCGACATGTAGCCGAGCTTCACCAGCTTCTGGAAATCGGCAATGGTGGCATAGCGCCGCCCGCCCTCAAGATCGCGGATGAACGGTGGCCCGTAGACCGGTGCCAGCACCAGCCCCCTGCCGCCGATCACCACGTCGCGCTCGGGATTGCGGGCATGCTGGGTAAAACTGCCGGGTGCGGTGGCACAGAGCGACCGGGCCAGACCGCGCGGAATATGCACCCTTTCGCCGCGCACATCCGCGCCTGCGCCGCGCCACAGCTCCAGCGCGGCGGGATTGTTGACGAAACTGACGCCGATCTCCTCCAGCACGGTTTCGGCATTGCGCTCGATCAGTTCCAGACCCTCTTCGTCAAGGATCTCGTAGTTGGGAATGCGCCGCCGGATATAGGGAGCTGCCTCGAAGCGCGGCGCCAGCCGTTCCGCCCGGCGCGCAGCCCCGCCGCCGCCGCGCCTGTGCCGCCCGCCCCGAACCGCAGACTCCGTAACCTCAGCCATCGCCCGTCCTTTGCCCTGAAACTCCTCCGGTCAGCCCTCTCTAGCCGAAAATTCCGCACCGGTTGCGAAAAATCCGTCACCATGGCTCCCTAACGCGACATGTGCCCCCCTTGCGAAACGAAACGCGCCGCCCTATGCGTCTGCCATGACCCAGATCACACACCAGCCCCTCCTTATCGTCGATTTCGGCTCCCAGGTGACGCAACTGATCGCGCGCCGCCTGCGCGAGCTTGATGTCTACTGCGAAATCCATCCGTACCAGAACGTTACGGCTGAATTTCTCACCGACTTCGCGCCGCTGGCGGTGATCCTCTCCGGCGGTCCGGCCAGCGTCACCGAACCGGACAGCCCCCGCGTGCCGCAGCAGGTTTTCGACCTTGGTGTCCCGGTCCTGGGCATCTGTTACGGCCAGCAGGTGATGATGGAACAGCTCGGCGGACGCGTCGAAGCCGGCCACCACGCCGAGTTTGGCCGCGCCTTCGTCGAGTCCTCGGGCAGCGGCGACCACAGCCTGCTGCAGGGCTGGTTCGCCGAAGGCCGCGAACAGGTCTGGATGAGCCACGGAGACCGGGTCACCGCCCTCGCCCCCGGCTTCGAGGTGCTCGGCACCTCGCCGAATGCCCCCTTCGCCATCGTCGCCGACACCTCCCGCAATTTCTTCGCGGTGCAGTTCCACCCGGAAGTGCATCACACGCCAAACGGTCGCAAACTCTACCAGAACTTCATCCGCCTCGCCGGCTTCAACGGCGACTGGACCATGGAGGCCTACCGCGAACAGGCGGTGCAGCAGATCCGCACCCAGGTCGGCTCCGGCCGGGTGATCTGTGCGCTTTCCGGCGGCGTCGACAGTTCCGTCGCCGCCCTGCTGATCCACGAAGCGATCGGCGACCAGCTCACCTGCGTTTTCGTCGACCACGGCCTGCTGCGCCTGAACGAAGCCCAGGAAGTGGTGTCAATGTTCCGCGAACATTACAACCTGCACCTGATCCACGCCGACGAAAGCGACCTGTTCCTTTCCCGGCTCGACGGCGTCTCCGACCCGGAAACCAAACGCAAGATCATCGGCCGCCTGTTCATCGAGGTGTTCGAGAAACACGCGAAGGAACTGGGCGGCGCCGATTTCCTCGCCCAGGGCACGCTCTATCCGGACGTGATCGAAAGCGTCTCCTTCTCCGGCGGCCCCTCTGTCACCATCAAATCCCACCACAATGTCGGCGGCCTGCCCGAACGCATGAACATGCAGCTGGTCGAGCCGCTGCGCGAACTGTTCAAGGACGAGGTACGCGAGCTTGGACGCGAGCTTGGCCTGCCGCAGAGCTTCATCGGCCGCCACCCGTTCCCCGGTCCCGGCCTCGCCATCCGCTGCCCCGGCGAGATCACCCGCGAAAAGCTGGAGATCCTGCGCAAGGCCGACGCGGTCTACATCGACCAGATCCGCAGACACGGTCTCTACGACGAGATCTGGCAGGCCTTCGCCGCCATCCTGCCGGTGCGCACCGTCGGCGTGATGGGCGACGGCCGCACCTACGACTTCGCCTGCGCCCTGCGCGCGGTCACCAGCGTCGATGGCATGACCGCCGACTACTACCCGTTCAGCCACGATTTCCTCGGCGAGACTGCGACACGGATAATCAACGAAGTCAAAGGCATAAACAGGGTGACTTACGACATTACCTCAAAACCGCCGGGAACCATCGAATGGGAATAGGACCGGCCCGACGCCTGGCGTCCGCCCTGCCGCACACTGCCGTCAGCGACAACAGCCGTGACCGCGCGTATTGCTGACCTGATCCTCGGCCTGCTCCGCCTCGCCGTCGCCGC
Organism: Alphaproteobacteria bacterium; assembly: GCA_030432315.1. Classification (GTDB taxonomy): domain Bacteria; phylum Pseudomonadota; class Alphaproteobacteria; order Rhodobacterales; family Rhodobacteraceae; genus Amaricoccus. The sequence continues at coordinate 5,015 of JAUIHM010000114.1, forward strand.
GATCGTGGTCTTCGCCCTGACCTGCCTGACTGTCACCTTCCATGCCTGGTGGCTCGCCGGACGCGGCCTTGCCACACCACCGGCCAATGTCATCGTCGTCCTTGGCGGCGGCGTGCGCGCCGACGGCACGCCAGGCCCCGACAGCCTGCGCCGGACCGCCAGGGGCATCGAACTCTTTCAGGCCGGCGCCGCCCCGCGCATCCACTTCACCGGCGGCCACCGCAACCCCAACGTGCTTGGTCTCGGCGACGCGATGGCCCAGGTCGCCACCGCATCGGGCGTGCCGGAAACCGCGGTCAGCACCGAAAGCCGTTCGCGCTCCACGCTGGAAAATGCCCTGTTTTCGACCGATGTTCTGGCACCGGACCGCGCCGGTCCGATCATCGTAGTTTCCGACGGCTACCATCTCGCCCGCGCCTGGGCGAGCTTCCGCTGGGCCGGCTACGGGCCGGTCTATCTGTCCGCCGCTTCGGCCTTCGGCGGCGACGGCACCGGCGCGCAACTCAGACGCATTGGCCGCGAGGCCCTCGCCTGGTGGTTCAACGCCGGACGCATCGCGGTCTGGTCACTGCTCGATCTGTTCGGTATGGATCGCAGGAACACGCTTGAACTGCTTGCAGGTCAGGCCAACCTCGAAAGTGCCTGACAGTGGTTGAAAACCGCCCCATAATCGCCCTGCTGTGGATGCTCGGCGCCGCGGCTTCCTTCACCATCATGGCGGTCGCCGGCCGCGAGGTGCAGACCGAACTGAACACTTTCGAGCTGATGATGTACCGCTCGGCACTCGGCTGGCTGATCATCTGTGCGGCAATCGCCCGCCGTCCCGAAGGTTTTGCCGTGATCCGTACCACCAGGCCCGGTCTGCACGTGATCCGCAACCTGTTTCACTTCGCGGCGCAGAACCTCTGGTTCTTCTCAGTGACGGTCATCCCGCTGGCCCAGGTGGTTTCGCTCGAAATGACCAACCCGATCTGGGTGGCGCTGATTGCCCCGTTCCTGTTGGGCGAGCGCCTGACGGCGGTGCGCGCCTTCGCGGCCCTGGTCGGTTTCGCCGGCGTGCTGGTCATAGTCCAGCCCGGCGCGGCCCCGTTCGAGATCGGCCACACGGCCGCGCTCGCCGCCGCGATCGGCTTTGCCCTCAACACGATTTTTACCAAACAGATCATGCGCCTCGACAGTGTCCTCTGCGTCCTGTTCTGGATGACCCTGTCGCAGACGCTGATGGGACTGGTCCTCGCAGTTCCCGGCGGCATTCCGTGGCCCTCAACCGGACTGCTGCCATGGCTGCTGCTGGTCGGGCTGACCGGGGTCAGCGCGCATTTCTCCCTGTCCACCGCCCTGCGCTTTGCCCCCGCCACCACGGTCGCCCCGATGGAGTTCATCCGTCTGCCGGTCATTGCCGTCGCCGGAATGCTGATCTACGGCGAGGAACTGAAAGTCTCGCTGCTGGTCGGGGCCAGTCTGATCCTCGCCGGCAACGTCATCAACATGCGCAGCCAGCGCAGGCCGGCCGTGCACTGACCATGATACGGGCCGCCTGCTGACTTGCACAGGGCGACATGCTGACCGGACGCCGGATTGTCCAGCACGCGGCAAGACGGGCATGGACATCGACGAAATCCCCTCCGGCAAACACCCCTTGACGACATCATGCCGTGACTGAAGTCACCGGTGCTGCCGCGGGCGGCGCGCTGGTCACACACGGGATCGACAGGGCCCAGGCGCGGTTGTTGTTGCCCGTGTCGTCACCATGCCGATGTTCCATCCCTGCATCTGCGACGTCCCCCGCGCGCCCGGCATGGGCAGCCCCGGTCGCAGCCGGAATGCCTCCCCAATCGGCAGAACTGCGCATCCGCCACGGTTCAGCAGGCAGCAGACGGCACTGCTCGTATACCGATCTGCAACACTCGCCCACGACATTTTCATGACGCGACGTAAGTGTTGACCCGCAGGTCAGTTCCAATCGAAGAAGTTAACCAATCCTCAAACGATCAGATTCTGGGAGGAATCGAAATTGTCCAGTTCAGCATTGCACCGGCTGTCCGGTCCGGCAGCAGGCGTGCTTTTCGGCCTGCTCGCATCCTCTGCCGCCCATGCCGCCGCGATTGAACGGGTCGTACCCCAGACCGTCCGCGTCCTGTTCCAGGAAGGCAGGTATCTGGAATTCGGCGTCGCGTGGATCGATCCCGACCAGTCCGGCGACGACGCCACCCTGCCCTCCGCCCTGACCGGCGCCCCCGTGGATCTGCCGTTCTTCGGCAATACCGGCGACCTGTTCGTCGGCCACTGGAACTTCAGCGGCTCGTACAAGGCCGACATCAACGACACACTGTCCTATGCGATCATCTTCGACCAGCCGTTCGGCGCCGACACCGACTACGGCGACAACGTGATGACCGGAGTCCCCGGCAGCCCGGTTCCCGCCTTCAGCTATGACGGCACCGAAGCCAATCTGACCACCAACCGCGTCACCGGCATCCTTGCCTGGGATTTCAACGACAACGTCAAGGTCTGGGGCGGTCTGATCGCCCAACAGCTCTACGCCGACGCCGCCATCCCCTTCGTGCGCGGCTACACCGTCGATGCCTCGGCTAACTGGGGCTGGGGTTACACCGCCGGTGCCGCCTATCACCGGGACGACATCGGCCTGCGCGTCGCCCTGTCCTACTCCTCCGCGGTCAAACACGACCTCAGTACCACCGAATACAGCACGGTCTACGGCAAACAGAACACCGATACCGATGTCGAAACGCCCCAGTCCGCCGCCCTCGAATTTCAGACCGGAGTGGCCGAAAACACCCTGATCTTCGGTTCGATCCGCTGGGTCGACTGGTCGCAGTTTTCCATCGCCCCGCCACAGTAC
>JAUIHM010000115.1 GCA_030432315.1 Alphaproteobacteria bacterium
GTGCTTGAAAACATGGCCAGGGTGATGGAGCAAAGTCCCAGTACTTTCCGAGAAATCGACGAAGAAAGCCTACGAACGCATTTCCTTGTCCAGTTGAATGGCCACTATTTTGGCGACGCCACCGGAGAAACCTTCAACTACGAGGGCAAACAGTTCGTCCCCCAGCGGATCGATCTGCTGTAGCGCCGCGCGGGCGTCGTCCTCGGTTATGCCATCAGCGTGGGTACGCACTGCCTTCCATGTCCCTGCAACAATCTCGGGCTGGCGGACGACGGCCCGCAACTGATCGATCACGGCCGCCTAGATCTCGCCTGCCGGCACGCGGCCGATGTCCCTGATTACCGGATCGATCCGCGAACACGGTTTTACCAATCCGGTGCTGGTCGACGGCAACAAAGGTATTATCGCCGGACACGGTCGGGTGCTGGCGGCACGACAGTTGGGGCTTGTCACGGACCGGTGATCGAACTTGGGCATCTGAGCGAGACGCAGAGGCGGGCCTATATCCTCGCCGACAACCGGCTTGCCGAACAGGCGGGCTGGGACCGGAACCTGCTTGCGCTTGAGGTAGGCGATCTGTCGGCATTGGGAGTAGAACTGACGGAACTTGGCTTCGAGGCCGGCGAGATCGACGCACTGCTGCGGCACGGCGGGATTGATCCCCGCGAGGAAGAGACACCACCGGTTCCGGCTTTGCCGGTGTCCCGGCACGGTGATCTATCGCAGCTCGGCCCACACCGGCTGCTCTGCGGCAGTGCTACGGATTCTCAGGATGTTTCGAGACTGCTGGGCAATCTGCGGCCGCATCTCATGGTGACCGATCCGCCATGCGGCGTGTCCTACGATCCGGACTGGCGCAACCGTGCAGGCACCGCGCACACAAAGCGGACCGGAAGGCTCATGAACGATGACAGGGCCGACTGGCGCGAAGCCTGGGCGCTGTTTCCCGGTGAGGTCGCCTATGTCTGGCATGGCGCGCTGCACGCGGGCACCGTGGCGGAAAGTTTGACCGCCTGCGGATTTTCGATCCGCTCCCAGATCGTCTGGGCCAAGGAGCACCTGGTGCTGTCACGCGGTCATTATCACTGGCAGCACGAGCCCTGCTGGTACGCAGTGAAGGGCAAAGGGCACTGGTCCGGCGACCGAAAGCAGACGACGCTTTGGCAGATCCCGGCCCGGGACCAGGATGCGGTGACCGTTCATGGTACCCAGAAACCGGTCGAGTGCATGCGCCGTCCGATCCTGAACAATTCCTCCCCGGGGCAGGCGGTTTATGAGCCGTTTTCCGGATCCGGCACCAGCATCATCGCCGCAGAGACGGCCGGCCGCATCTGTCTCGGCATGGAACTCGATCCAGCCTATGTCGATGTCGCAGTTCAGCGCTGGCGGGACTTCACCGGCGGGGCCGCAGTTCTTGCGGGTGAAGAGGCCGACTATTCCAGTGTCTCCGGGGCCCGGACAGCGGGATGACCCGGGGCCGCAAACCCAAACCCACCGTACTTCGCCGGGCTGAGGGCAATCCGGGCAAGCGGGCGTTGAATGCTGCCGAACCGGTCCCGCCCGGGACGCTCCCCGACTGCCCTTCGCATCTGAGCGACCCTGCCCGCGATGAGTGGCAGTGTGTGGCCGGGGTCCTGCACGACATGGGCGTGCTGACCACGATCGACCGGGCAGCCCTTGCCGCCTATTGTCAATGCTGGGGCCGCCGGGTCGAGGCAGAGGAACATCTGCGGGATACACCGACGCTGTTCAAAACCCCGTCCGGCTATGTGCAGCAGTCGCCGTGGCTGGGCATTGCCAACAGGCAGCTCGAACTGATGGGCCGTTACATGACCGAACTTGGCATGACACCTTCGACCCGCAGCCGTATCAGTCTGAGCTACGGACCCCGAATGGAACTGCCGACGTCAATCCAGATCAATATTGTCGACCCTGCGGCAGGACATGGCGGCGACAACCGATCCGAATAACCGGATCCGGTTCAATGCGGGGATATAGGCGCTACACTTCGATCCGATTGAAGCGTACAAAACTGCCAAACCAACGTTGTGCAGGTGTGTACGGGAAGAGCTATGGCAGCAGTATCGGCTACGACCCTGCGGTGTGTGGCCTACGAGCGGGTTTCGACCGCGAGACAGGGTTTGAGCGGGCTTGGCCTTGAGGCCCAGCGCAGAACCATCGGGTACTTCGCGGCCAACCGTGGCGCCGACCTGATCGGGAGGTTCACTGAGGTTGAAAGCGGCAGGAACCCTGACCGCCCCGAACTGCAGCGGGCCCTGCATCTGGCGAAGGTCACAGGTGCGACGCTGGTGATTGCAAAACTGGACCGTCTGTCGCGCAATGCGGCGTTCCTGCTGACACTGCGGGACAGCGGAGTGCGCTTCCTTGCCGTCGACATGCCCGAGGCGAACGATCTGACCGTGGGCATCATGGCGCTGGTGGCGCAGCAGGAACGCGAGGCGATCTCGAAACGCACACGCGAGGCGCTGGCCGTGGCCAAAGCCCGCGGGGTCAGGCTCGGGAATCCGAATGGTGCCGCCGCCCTCCGGCGGGCGGGAAAGGGCGGTGCGGCCCTGCGCGCCACGGTCGCAGCCAATGCGGGCCCATGCCTGCGCGCTGGCGCCGGTCCTTGCCGATATCCGGGCGGATGGAAGCACCAGTCTCGGTGCGATCGCCGACGCGTTGAATGCCCGTGGCATGCTCACCCGGCGCGGCGGGCGCTGGCACAAATCGACAGTGATCAACCTGCTCGGACGGCTGGAGTAAATGAGCGGTTCCGATGATGTACCCGCGCAATTGCATATGTCCTCCTAATCAGCAGGTACCGCAGTGGTTCCGGGTAAAATGGCAGTATGTCGTCGCCATGCTGACGTCAACATTGCGACAGTGACGTCTGTCCCGTCGGCCAGGAAACACTGGACGAGAATTCGGCCGTAGAGGTCGATGAAACGCTGGCCGCAGGCGGATTGCTGACGGGAGCTCAGCCGGGAAAACGCGGCTGAGCTGATCCGGAAAATTGCTGCCGCCGCCCCCTCGTCATGCGACCTCCGAGCATGCTTGCGTCAGCGCTAGGTTCACCGCTATTGCGGATCTTCGACGGTCTGATCGTCGACAACGCCAACAGCATCATCTACCAACCCCGGTTCCCGCGCCTCAAGGCCTGGAGCAACTACGACAATTACGTCGGCATCGGGACCTGGACGAACATCGGCCTCAACAACACCAACTACAACGATCAGGGGGCGTTCGACGCCGCAAACAACCATTTCGTGGCGCCAGTCGACGGCACCTACTTCTTCGGCGCGACGCTCATGTACAAGGTCAACGCCAGCACGACCGCGCGCATGCGGGGGCGGCTGGTGCTGAACGGAACCACTGAAATCCGCGGCTCCCTCGGCGAGATCACCGCCACCCATATCTCGCACGCCACCGCGATCTGGCTGCAGACCATGGTCCCGCTTACTGAGGGCGATACCGTCGAGCTGCAGGGGTATTTCCGGGTGGCCGACGGCTACTTCGCCGCCGACCACACGTCCTTCTGGGGCTGCGAGGTCGGCTGAGCGGCAGAAGGAGGATCCGATGAACCCACCCCTATCCGCGGGTTTCGTGCGCATGCCCAACCCCGAGTTCGAGGCGATCCTGACCCGCGCCGCAGAGGAAGGCGCGAAGCGCCCGCGCTGATGTCGGCCTCGACGGCGACGAGTCCGCACTCGACATCCGTGATCTCCGCTCCTTGGTGGACTGCCTCCGTCTTGTGCGGCGCGTCCCGCGATGCTAGCGCTTTGAATTATGGTCGTCCTTACCGATCGGCATCCGTCGCGCCGGTCCGCTCTCCTTGCACGGTGCGTTTCATGCAATTTATCAGACCCATCGCTCCCATTCTGCTGACCGCCATCCTCGTGGCATTGGCCGCTTCCCGCGCTCATGCCTTTTTTCCATTCGGCTTTGGCGGCATACCGGGTGGCGAGACGGAAGCTTCGAATCGTCTAGACGTCGACAGGCTCCTGCCCTTCTTTTCGGCATCCACGGCCAACTTCGTCGTCCGGATCAACCCCAATTCGGACAGGATGGCCGATCCCGTCCTGCGCGACGCTACTCTCGCCTTCATCACGATGGCGACAAAGGGTGTGCCGGATTACCCGCTTGCGATGGAAGGAAAGGGCGCCGCGCTCTTCTGGGCTGAACCCGGTCGGACCATGACCGATTATGAACTCGCCCAAGCCGATTTTGGGGGGCCGGCGGAGGACGTCGTCGCGATAGCCGAGAAGGTCGGAATGATCCGTAAGAAAACACTCGACCTCCATCGCGATATCGCGGTTGGCACCATGGCGGACCGACGAACGCTGCGCAAGATATTCCAGGCCCTCAACGATTCCGGCTACCGGTCGGACGAGGCGGGCCTGCGCGTCGATCGCGATGGCGAAGTGGTCAAGATTTATCTCCGTCCCACCACCAATCTCTCGCCCGAACAGGTCGGGCACATGGAGGCAATCAAATCGTTCGGCAGTCATCTGGGAATTACGTTCCTGTTTCAGACGCAGGAGCCGCTGTCGGAGCAGGCACTCATAACCACCGACGCGCTGATTAGCGTCGAAAGCGCCGACCGCCAGACCTCGCTCGAGGGCTGGATAGGCGCCTTCACGCTGGTGGACGAGATCGAGGCCTTCATCGATGCGCTCCCGTCCGACTTGTCCGCGTCCCAGCAGGTCACTGCCCTCGCGCTGATCGACCAATTCCGTGTGAAGTCCGGCTACGTGGTCCCGCTGGCCGTTCTACCGGTCGACAACGACACTTCGACCGTCGAACGCCGGCACGGAAGCTGGAAACCGATGCTGGCGGAGTCGTACCTGAAGGGCGTCTGCGGTGGGAACTGGCGCCTCCGCGGCTACGGCGCCACCGAGGCGGGCTTCTTTCATATCGACCCCACCCACCCGTTGGTCATCCTTCTACCCGAAGATGGCGGTTCGATCGAAACCTTCGGGATATACGCCAGCAAAGACCAAGTCGGCATCGAGAACCGCGGCGTCCTCGTCTTCGACCGCGCGGCAGCTCCGGAAGGCGAAGCGCCGCGGGTTTTCGAGAACAGCAGGCTCGAAGTGCCGGTGGAGAGGCTGGGCGTCAGCAACCTTCTGCTGATGAGTGACCCTTCGCCCTATTTCCGTCTTGTTGAGGAGTACGACTCCAGCGAATTCTACCCGTCCGAGATGGAGTATCGCATCCTTGACAGAATGGACTCTGACAAGCGCCGTAAGATCCCTGACGACGCGCAAGGCGTCATGGAGACCCGTTCCATCAGGCTTCATGATGTTTCCGCCAACGTCGTTCAATGCGCGCGCGCCCTCGCGGAAAGCAACGCGTCTCTCGAGTTCGGACCAGCCTCGTCGCTCGAGTGAACGTGCTTCGATCCGGGAGCGGCTGACATTCCGCGCCGATCAATGAAGTGTGGGAAAGGTCACACCCGGCGCACGTATGACGCAGTAAGGTGAGCCAGCGACGCTTTTCGCGTTCCGACGAGCAGCGACGTTTCCTTCGGATTTAGTTCGCGCACGTCGGGTCGAGGAACGGTAGTTTCCTCGCGCGCGGGAAAGAAAAACCAGAGGCGTGCGCGACGGTCAGTTCTGACGGCAGGCTCGCGACGTGCCCGCCCGTGGTCAGGTATGGCCGGGAGGTCCAAGCGCAGGCGGACGAGGAATTGGCCCGGCTGCCAGAAGGCTGAGCGATCGTGGAGATGCCCGGCGACTACGCGGTTGTGCGAGAGCAGGCAGAGGTTCGAATGTAAACATCAGGCCTGCCGTTCGCGATGTGCCAGCCTTTACCAGATGCGCTGTTGGCTGCGGGAAAGCAGGAAGCCGTGACCGTCCGCGTTAGTGCATTTCAAGCCCGTCATTTTGGACCTGCAGTCGATCCCTCCGAAACTGGAGAAACGCCATATGGGGCGATGTCGGTATAAGTCGACTTTCAAGAAACCGTGCCGCAGATCAGCCGAGCCGGCCCTGTCCGATCGAGTTGGACGTGGTGCCCCCAGACTGAAGTACAGGCCCCGGTATCGGGCGCGGCGGGTGGACCGCTGCGGTCGACGATGCTGCAGCTGATCTCATCAGCCTCGACGGATCCGTTGCAGTAGATGTTCCCCGAAGGCGTTCGGAATCCGTATCCTTCAGCCGCAGCCCCCGTGGCAGCGGTTACGAGGCAAAGGGTGACGATGCGTATCATAATGGCTCCCGAGTCAAAGAATGTCCCCCATCACAAGCTCGTGTCAGCAAAAGAAAAGGTGGATTGCTCGCCCGCTATTGAATCGACAACTCTAGTGAGAATGTTTCGGGCTCGGTCCGCGGGAAAAGTTGAAATACGCCAACAGTGTACGTCCGGCGGGCGGTTTCGAAGCTGTAGCTTGCCTGACAGTCAACGACGCCGTCGATGGTAAAGCAGGCGTTTTCGCTTCCGGAGAGAACCAGTGTTGCCGTTTGGCCGGCGCCAGATGCGAAGGTGTAGCACATCGGACTTCCTTCGATCACCCGACCAGAGACCTCTCCCGACGACGCCCCGGGCGAGAACCTGATCGCCTCGCACTCTTGTGCCGTGGCACCGGTCGCGAAAAGACTTAAGGCGAGGCAGGCGCATAATCGAGGCATAGGGAGCGAACCAGACGGTCAATCTATATGCGGTCCAGGTTACAGATAGATGGTATGGACCGACAAGGGAAATCGTCTCTGGAAACACAGCCGATAAAGGCGAGGCATTCGACGTTTCCCGCGGAGCCTCATGCAGTGATCGGGCTTCATTTCCGCAGCAGGTGCAAGATGGGGTTATTCCCTGACGGCCAACGCGGCGCCCTGCCGGCGAGAGTCTTGACAGCAAGAGCGCAACTTCTTCTCAGAGCCTGACTCAAAAGCTCCTGTAGCGGGCGATCCTGCGTGACATGAGCTTTATCATGGCGATCTGGAACAGTGCCTGTCCTGTGGTTGCGAAGCGCTCGAAGTCCTTGGCGAGGCGTCGGTTAGTGCAGGCCCAGGCGAAGGTGCGCTCGATCACCCAGCGCTTCGGCTGCACAACGAAACCGGGGGCGATGCGTTTGATGATCTCCACCGGACGCGGTGCGGCCTCCGCGACACGCGGCCCTTGATAGCCGGCGTCGGCGAAGAACCTCTCGATGAACGGGAAACGCCGCGTGATCCGCTCGAGAACCAGCGGGGCGCCGTCGCGGTCCTGCACTCCGGCGGAGTGGACCTCGACACGCAGCATCAGGCCGAGCATGTCTGTGACGAGATGGCGTTTGCGGCCCTTGATGCGTTTCCCGGCGTCGAACCCGACCATTTCGCGCGCCTCCGCGCTTGTTTTGACGCTTTGGCTGTCGATGATCGCGGCGGTCGGACTTTCCTCGCGGCCTTCAAGATCACGGGTCCGCCGATAGAGAACGTCATGCAAATGCGCCCAGACACCGGCCGCGATCCAGGCGCGGAAGTAGCCATAGACCGTGCTGCGTGGCGGGAGGTCCCGCGGAAGCATGCGCCACTGGCATCCGGTCTGAAGCAGATAGAACACCGCGTTCACCACCCGCCTGAGGCATGCCGACCGAGGCCGGCCTCCCGGTAGCGCGGCTGGCAGGTGCGGCGCGATCAACGCCCATTCCCGATCCGTCACGTCGCTTGCATACATTCCGCTCGACCGCACAAAGTCGCCGCGGGTGGCGGCCGTCCACGTCATCAGATCCTCCGTCGTCTCTTGCCAGAAACAGCGGTGAATCAGACCGGCGGCGGTCGTTCAACCCCCATCCGGAGCCTTCTCGGACAGGCTCT
>JAUIHM010000016.1 GCA_030432315.1 Alphaproteobacteria bacterium
GCATGGCTTTTCCTTTCTTGCGGTCGTGCGGTGTATCGGTTGTCGTTTCAGGTGTCACGCCCAGTCGCGGCAGACGTATTTGACTTCGGTGAAGGCCTCGAGGCCGAGCCGCGAGCCTTCACGGCCGAGGCCCGACTGCTTCATGCCGCCGAACGGGATCGGCGCGCCGGTGACCTTGGTGCGGTTGACCGCGACCATGCCGAAGCTCAGCGCACGGCTGGCCCGGTAGATCCGGCGCGGGTCCTGGGTGTGCAGATAGGCGACCAGGCCGTATTCGGTGTCGTTGGCGCGGGCGACGGCGTCTTCCTCGGTGTCGAAGGCGGCAATCGCCGCGACCGGGCCGAAGGTTTCCTCGTGCATGATCCTGGCATCGGCGGGCACGTCGGCCAGTACCGTCGGCTGGAAGAACAGCGGACCGGCGGCGTGGCGTTTGCCGCCGCAGAGCAGCCGGGCGCCGCGGGCGAGGGCGTCTGCGACGTGTTCTTCCTGTTTGGCGACGGCCTTTTCGTTCATCAGCGGGCCGATGTCGGGATCGTCCATGCCGGCGCCGACACTCAGGGCCGCGGTTGCTTCGGCGAAGCGGGTGCAGAAGCTGTCATAGACGCCGCGGGCGACGAGGAATCGGTTGGCGCCAAGGCAGTCCTGGCCGGAGGTGGCGAATTTCGCCTTCACGGCCTCGGTCACCGCATTGTCCATGTCGGCATCGTCGAACACCAGGAACGGCGCGTGGCCTCCCAGTTCGAGCACGAGCCGTTTGATGGTGTCGGCGCCCTGCCGGTAGAGAAGCCGGCCGATTTCGGTCGAGCCGGTGAAGGATACGGCGCGGACGCGGGAATCCTCCATCCAGGCGCCGACCACTTCGGGCGCGTTGCCGGTGACGACGTTGAACACGCCGGCGGGCAGTCCGGCGCGCTCGCCGAGTTCAGCCAGGGCGAGGGCGGAATAGGGGGTTTCGGCGGAGGGATGGGCGACCACGGTGCAGCCGGCGGCCAGCGCCGCGCCGGCCTTGCGGGTCAACATGGCGGAGGGGAAGTTCCACGGGGTGATCAGGGCCGCAACGCCGACCGGTTCGCGCCAGACCTCGACCTCGGCATCGGGCAGGTGCGAGGTGACGCCTTCGATGTTCGGGCGGCGGGCCTCCTCGGCATAGAATTCGAGAAACGAGGCGGCATAGTCGATCTCACCACGGGACTCGGAGATCGGCTTGCCCTGTTCGGCGGTCATGATGCGGGCGAGGTCTTCGCGGTTCTCCAGCATCAGTTCGGACCAGCGGCGCAGGACCTTTGAGCGGTCCTGCGGCAGCATTCCGGCCCAGCCGGCAAAGGCGGCGTGGGCCGCGCCGACGGCCCGGCGGGCATCGGCGGCGTTGAGCCGCGCGACCTCGCCCAGCCGGTCGCCGGTCGCGGGGTCGGTGACCGCGAGGCCGGAATTGTCGGAGCCGGCGACCCAGGCGCCGCCCACATAGGCGAAGCTGCGCGAAAGTTCGGGGCGTTCCAGGGTCGGAAGGCCGTTGGCGGGCATTCTGTTCATGCGGGTCATAACCGGGGTGCCTCCTTGGGTCGGTGTTTCGGGTCAGGGGCAACATAGGCCGGGCGGTGGCGGAGGTTCTGCGGAATTCGCCGGAAATACCGGGAGGGTCTGCGGCGGGAGGCCAGCATGGCCGCGGGTTCTCCCGGCTCAGTCCGTCACGTCCTGCAGCAGGGCGGCGACCGGCAGGGGGGAGGATTTGACGGATTTTGTGACGATATAGGTGAAGTAGCGGGTCAGTCCGGCTTTCTGGGCGAGGATGGCGTCCATCAGCCGCTGGTAGCTGTCGATGTCGCGGGTGACGATCTGCAGCAGGTAGTCGTAGCCGCCGCCAAGCGCCCAGCAGCCGGTGACTTCATCGTGCAGACCGATTGCCGCCTCGAAGAGCTGAAACGCCTCCGCCCGGTGGAGGCCGATTTCCGCCAGCACGAACACGGTGACATGGGGGGCAAGCGGGCGCAGTTCGACCTCGGCCCGGTAGCCCGAGATCACCCCCGCAGATTCGAGCCGCATCACCCTCTCGCCGCAGGCGGTCGCGCTCAGGTTGATGCGCTCGGCGAGGGCCGACTTGGACAGGCGGCCCTCCCGCGCGAGCACCTGGAGGATGGCGATATCGCGGCTGTCGAGTTTCAGAAAGCTCATGGCACAGTGATGCGCGGGGTTGACGGGCTTGTCAATTGTCCTGATTGTTGGGAGTATAAATATCATGACAAGTTGGCCGCCACATCCAGACAGCCTGACGCGCCCGGCGTACCGGTCGCTGGTGCAGGCCGTGGAGGCGGCGATCCAGAACGGGGCGCTGAAACCCGGCGAGCGGCTGCCGACCCAGCGGCAACTGGCCTTCGATCTGCATCTCAGCGTGCAGACGGTCAGCCGCGCCTATGACAAGCTGATCGAGGCCGGGAAGATTGTCGGCGAGGTCGGGCGGGGCACGTTTGTGCGGGCCGCGAGTGATGACGTGTCGCTGCCGTTCGTCAGCCGCAAGACCGCCGGGCATCTCCTGGACATGTCGATTCTCAAGCCGGTGCTGGATCATGCGCATGAGGAGGCGATGCAGCGGGTGCTGCGGGCGATTGCCCGGGCGGTGCCGACCGCGGTGCTGGGGGCGTTCCGGCCGGTGGACCCGGGGGGGACCAGCAGCGCCGCGAGCCGGCGCTGGCTGTCGCTCTGCGGGCTGGACCTCGACGGGGCGGAGGTGATCCTGACCAACGGCAGCACCAGCGCGATGACGGTGGCGCTGATGACGGCGGCCCAGCCCGGAGATCTGATCGTCAGCGAGGATGTCGGGCACCATACGCTGCGGCCGCTGGCGCGGTATCTGGGGCTGCGGCTGCAGGGGGCGGTGACCAACGACGGCGGGATCTGTCCCGATGCGCTGGAGGAAATCTGCAGCCGGGAGCCGGTAAAGGCGCTGTATCTGATGCCCGGGGGGCTCAATCCGCTGGCCTTCACCATGTCGGAGCGGCGCCGGGCGAAGGTGGTGGACATCGCCCGCAGATATGACATCCTGATCGTGGAGAACCATGCATGGGGTCCGCTCCAGGATGCGCCGCCGCCGCCGCTCGCGGCGCTGGCCCCGGAAAGGGTGCTGTTTTTCACCGGTTTGACCAAGTGCCTGCTGCCTGGTCTCCGGGTCGGGTATCTGGTGGTTCCGGACCATCTGGGCTCGGCGGCGGCGAACCGGCATCTGGTGTCGAACTGGATCGCGACCAATCTGATGGCGGAGATCGCCACCCGCTGGATCAATGACGGGACGGCGGAGATGCTGCTGCACCGGCAGCGGCTTGCCCTCGGGGATCGGGCGGATTTTGCGGCGAGCGTTCTCAAGGGGCTGGACTTTCACATCAGCCCGAACGGGCTGCAGGTCTGGATCCGCTGCCGTGACGTGCAGGAGGAGCGCAGACTGGTCGAGGAAACCCGCAGGAAGGGGGTCGCGGTGGCGCCGGGTGCGAGTTTCGCCATCGGGCCGCATGATCGAAATCCGGGTATCCGTGTCGCCCTGGGAGGGCAGACCTTTCCCGATTTTGCCCGGGGGATTCGCAAGATCGGCGATGTCGCACGCACGGTTCCGGAGATGATCTGACTGGTTTCGTGGGGTCAAATTGTTATGATCCAATATTCACATTGACATGAATGTGTGAGGCTCCATGATCCGTGCATCAGGACAATCGCTTTGGCGCGGCCCTTGGGCTGCTCACTGGAAACGATGAAAGGGAACATAATGGCCAACATCAAAATGGTTCTGGCAGGCAGCATCCTCTGCTCCGCTGCCACGATTGCCGGAATGACCGCCGCCCAGGCCGACACCTGGCGTTATGCCTTCGAGGAGGCCCTGGAAGAGGTTCAGGGCAAGTTCGCGCAGAAGTTCAAGGAAGAGGTTGAGGCCAATTCCGATCACGAAATTCAGCTGTTTCCGTTCGGAACCCTGGGCGAGTCCGACAACATCATGGAGCAGACCCAGGCCGGAATTCTGCAGTTCGTTGACCAGTCGCCGGGCTTTACCGGGTCGCTGATCCCCGAGGCGCAGGTGTTCTTCGTGCCTTACCTGCTGCCGCAGGACAACGAGCAGCTGTTCGAGTTCTTCCGCACCTCCAAAGCCATCAACGAGATGTTCCCCGAGCTCTATGCGCAGCAAGGGCTGGAACTGCTGACGATGTTCCCGGAAGGCGAGGTCTGCATGACCACGCAGGAACCGGTGCACAGCCCGGAAGACCTGAACGAGGTCAAGTTCCGGGTCATGACCAACCCGCTGCTGGTCGAATCCTATGAAGCCTTCGGTGCGGTGCCGACGCCGCTGCCTTGGGGCGAAGTGTACGGTGCGCTGCAGACAGGCATCATCCAGGGACAGGAAAACCCGGGCTTTTTCCTCGAGTCGACCAAGATGTATGAGGTCACGGACGTGATCACCTGCATCGGCCACAACAATTTCACCACTGCGGTGATGGCCAACAAGGACTTCTTCGACGGTCTGGGCGAAGAGGATCAGCAGATGATCCAGGCCGCCATCGACTCGGCGTTCGAATACATCCTCGAATACCAGGACGGGCTGCAGCAGGCTTCGCTCGACGCGATCAAGGAAGCCAAGCCGGAGATGGAGATCAACATCCTCTCCGACGACGAGCGGCAGCCGTTCATGGCGACCGCCGACCAGGTTGAGGCAGCCTACATCGAGATGACGGGCGACAGCGGCAAAAAGATCCTCGACCAGTTCAAGGCGGATCTCGACGCGGTATCCCAGTAACCGTTCCGCCGTTTCAGGCTCCCGGCCCGGTGCCGGGGGCTTTCCCCCCTTCAATCACGGTAACGGGACAACCCAGGTGACAGACGGGAAATCGACTTCACAGCTGCAGTCACAGACCGATACCACCGGTACCGACGATGCGCCGGGCGAAGTTTACCGATCCAGTCTTCCCGGGGTGCTCGGCACCGTCGACACGGCGATCAGCCGTGTCGAATCGGTGATGCTGGCGGTGGGTGTGCTGCTGATGGCGGCCAACACGATTGCCAACGTCGTGGGCCGCTACGTCTTTCAGACCTCGCTCTACTTTTCCGAGGAACTCAACAGCATCCTGATCATTCTGATCACCTTCGCCGGTATATCCTATGCGGCGCGCCAGGGGCGTCACATCCGCATGTCGGCGATTTTCGACATGCTGCCGCCGGGGCCGCGAAAGGTCCTGATGGTGTTCATTTCCGTGGTGACCGCCGTCTTCATGCTCGGGCTCGCGTGGTATTCGTTTGAGTACATCCTTACCCAGGCGGGACGGGGCCGGGTGCTTCCGGCGCTGCAGATTCCGGTCTGGCTCACCCTCGTCTGGGTGCCGGTCGGGTTCTTCATGACCGGGCTGCAGTATCTGCTGACCGCGATCAAGAACATGATCGAAAAGGACATTTATCTCTCGACCAACGTGCTCGAGGGCTACGACGACAATGAAATGGAGATCTGAGCCATGGCCGTGACCATCTTCTCCATCATGATCGTGCTGCTGCTGCTCGGCTTTCCGATGATGATCCCGCTGATCGCCGGGGCTTTCGTCGGTTTCTACACCATGTTCAACGGTTTCGATCAGCTCGAAACCATGGTGCAGCAGATCATGGCCGGAATCCGGCCCGCGTCGCTGATCGCGGTGCCGATGTTCATCTTTGCCGCCGACATCATGACCCGGGGCCAGTCCGCCGGTCGGCTGATCGACATGGTCATGGCCTTTGTCGGCCATCTCAAGGGGGGGCTCGCGGTTTCCACCGCCACCGCCTGTACCATGTTCGGCGCGGTTTCGGGGTCGACCCAGGCGACGGTGGTCGCCATCGGCTCGCCGATGCGGCCACGGATGCTCAAGGGCGGCTACAAGGACAGTTTCATCCTCGCGCTGATCGTCAACTCGTCGGACATCGCCTTTCTGATCCCGCCGTCCATCGGCATGATCATCTACGGGGTGGTCTCCAATACCTCGATCGCCGAGCTGTTCATCGCCGGCATTGGTCCGGGGCTGCTGATCCTGCTGCTGTTTTCGATCTATTCGGTGATCTATGCGATCCGCAACGACGTGCCGACGGAGGAGAAGACGACCTGGGCCGAGCGGGCGCGGGCCGTGCGTGGCGCGCTCTGGCCGCTCGGTTTTCCGGCGATCATCATTGGCGGCATCTATGGCGGGGTCTTTTCGCCCACCGAAGCGGCGGCGGCCTGCGTGCTCTATGCGCTGTTTCTCGAAACAATCATCTTTCGCGAACTCGATCTCAGCGGCATCTATGACACCGCCAAGTCGACCGGCCTGATCACCGCGGTGGTGTTCATCCTCGTCGGCGCCGGCGCGGCCCTCTCCTGGGTGATCTCCTTCGCGCAGATTCCGCAGGCGATCCTCGGTTCGATCGGCATCGACGAGATGGGGCCGATCGGCGTGCTGTTCGTGATTTCGATCGCGTTTTTCATCGGCTGCATGTTCGTTGACCCGATCGTGGTCATTCTGATCCTGGTGCCGATTTTCGCGCCGGTGGTGAAATCCGTCGGCCTCGATCCGGTGCTGGTGGGCACGGTCATCACGCTTCAGGTTGCCATCGGCTCGGCGACACCGCCATTCGGCTGCGACATTTTCACGGCGATTGCCGTATTCAAGCGCCCCTATGCCGAGGTCATCCGCGGAACGCCGCCGTTCATCCTGATGCTGCTGGGGGTATCCGTCGCGCTGATCTTTTTCCCGCAGATTGCGCTCTTCCTGCGTGATCTGGCCTTTGCAGAATAACCGACTTTGAGGAAACCGGCATGTTTGCCCACATACTTGCGCCCTATGACGGTTCGGTAAATTCCGACCGGGCTCTGCAGAAGGCGGTTCAGCTTGCCAAACTGACGGATGCCAGGCTGACGCTGCTGACGGTCTACCGGCATCATTCGATGCTGGAGGCGTCGCTGTCGATGGTGCGGGTCAGCGCGCCGGGCAACCTTGATGACGCGTTACAGGAACATGCGACCAATATTCTCAACTACGGCAAGGCGAAGGCGCTCGAGGCCGGCTTGCCGGAGGTGCGGGCCTTCGTGCAGTCGGGCGCCCCGGCGCGGGCGATCGCCGATTTCGCGGCCAGACAGAAGGTCGATCTGATCGTTCTCGGCAGCCGGGGGCTGGGCGCGTCCGGCGACAGCTACATGCTGGGGAGTGTCTCGCACAAGGTTACGGGGCTGGCGAAATGTCCCGTACTGGTCGTCTGACGGGGGAACCGGGCATGGCCGCAACAGTGCAGGCCGACAGGGTGGCAAGCTCCCTTCGTCCGCCGGAGGAGGAGCCGGCGCGGCTTGGGGCGGTGCTGCTCTCGACCGACATGACGTTCGAGGGAGATGCGGTTCGGCTGATCGACCGCAGCCGGGCGGTGCTGCACGTTGCCCGGATCGGGTTCGAGAATCCGACGACGCGCGCACAGCTGCTGGCCATGGCGCCGGATCTGGGCCGGACCGCGGGGCTGCTGGTGCCGGGGGCGCGGCTCGCGGCGGTGGCCTTCGCCTGCACCGCCGCCTCGGTGGTGATCGGCAACCGGGCCGTGGCGGAAGCAGTCGGGACGGCTCTTCCCGGAGTGCCGGTCATTACGCCGTCCTCGGCGGCGATGGCCGGGCTGGCGGCGCTGGGCGTGCGCCGGGTGGCGCTGCTGACGCCGTATCTCGCGGAGACCGCCGAGCCGCTGGCGGAGTATTTCGAAGGGCAGGGGCTGGAAATCGTGCGTAACGGGGCGTTTGGCTACGAGGACGACCGGGAGATGGCGCGGATCAGCGATGCCAGCATGATCGATGCCGCCTGCGCGCTGGACGGGCCGGAGGTGGAGGGATTTTTCCTGTCCTGCACGGCGATGCGCGGGGTCGATGTCATCGAGCGGATCGAGGCCAGGCTCGGCAAGCCGGTGGTGACGTCGAACCAGGCACTGTGCTGGGCTTTGCAGCGCATGGCAGGGATCGGTGGCGGGCCGGGCGGTTTCGGGCGGCTGTTTGGGCATGAGATGCCGGACCGGTTTGCCGGCGGTATCGGGTCATGAGCGCGCCGGTCGGAATCGCGGAGATCGAAGCGGCGCGCGGCCGCATCGCCAGCCTGGTCCGGCGTACGGACATGGTGGTTTCCGACAGTCTGACGGAGCGGATCGGGCTGCCGGTGCATCTCAAGCTGGAGCATCAGCAGATCACCGGGAGCTTCAAGCTGCGCGGCGCGAGCAACGCGGTGGCGGTACTGAGCGGGGAGGAACGGGCGGCGGGGGTGGTGGCCGTGTCCACGGGCAATCACGGCCGCGCGCTGGCCCATGCGGCGAAGGTCGCGGGCAGCCGGGCGGTGATCTGCATGTCATCGCTGGTGCCGCAGGTGAAGATCGACGCGATCGAGGCGCTGGGCGCCGAGGCGCGGATCGGCGGGGCGTCCCAGGACGAGGCGCAGCGCGAGGTTGACCGGCTGGTGCGCGACGAAGGCATGACGCTGGTTCCGCCGTTCGACGATCCGAGGGTGGTGGCCGGGCAGGGAACGCTGGGTCTCGAGGTCGTCGAGGATCTGCCGGAGGTGGCGACGGTGCTGGTGCAGCTTTCGGGCGGCGGGCTGCTTGCGGGGGTTGCGGCGGCGGTGAAGGCCAGACGGCCGGAGGCGAAGGTCATCGGTGTGTCGATGCGGCGCGGGGCGGCAATGCACGCGTCGCTGGAGGCGGGAAAGCCGGTGGAGGTCGAGGAACTGCCGACGCTGGCGGATTCACTGGGCGGCGGCATCGGGCTCGACAACCGGGTTACGTTCGGGATGGTGCGGGATCTGGTGGACGGGGTTGTTCTGCTCAGCGAGGCGGAAATCGCCGAAGGCATGCGGCACTGCTACTGGCGGGAGCGGCAGATCGTCGAAGGGGCTGGCGCGGTCGGTGTTGCGGCGCTGCTCGCGGGGAAGGTGCAGAGCGACGGACCGGTGGTTGCCATTCTCAGCGGCTGCAACATCGACATGGCGCAGCATTTCGACGTTCTGTCCGGTCGTCTGCCGGAGGAACCGGGAGGGGCAGATGGCTGATGTGATCCTGCTGACCGAAGCCGACCTGCGGCGCGCCGTGCCGCTGGACCTCGATGCGATCGACTGTGTCGCGGAAGCCTTTCGACGGCTCGACGGTGGCGGCGTGGTGATGCCTCCGGTTCTGTCGATGCACATGCCGCAGGTGAATGGCGAGGTCGACGTGAAAACCGCCTTCGTTCCCGGGCTGGACGGGTTTGCCATCAAGGTTTCGCCGGGATTCTTCGACAATCCGTCAAAGGGCCTGCCGTCGACTTCGGGAATGATGACGGTGTTTTCGACCCAAACCGGCCAGGTGCGGGCGGTTCTGCTCGACAACGGTTATCTGACCGATCTGCGGACTGCTTCCGCCGGCGCGGTGGCGGCACGGGCGCTGGCGCGCGAAGACGCGGAGTGCGCGGCGGTGCTCGGTGCGGGCATGCAGGCGCGGCTGCAGTTGCAGGCGCTGAGCCTGGTGCGGCCGATCCGGCGCGCGGCGGTCTGGGCGCGGGATGGGGCCAAAGCGGAGGCGGCGGCGCAGGATATGGCCGGGGTGCTCGGCATTGAGGTGGTCGCGGTCGGGAGTGCGGAAGACGCGGTGCGCGGCGCGGATGTGGTGATCACCACCACTCCGGCCCGAGAGCCGATCCTGATGGCGGACTGGCTGTCGCCGGGGCAGCACGTGACGGCGATGGGATCGGATCAGGACGGCAAGCAGGAGTTGCAGGCGGAATGCCTCGCCCGGTGCGATCTTTATGTTCCGGACCGGCAGAGCCAGACCGAAAAGATTGGCGAGTTGCGGGCTGCGATTGCCGCCGGGCTGATCGCGTCGGACCGGGAGTTCGCCGAACTGGGCGCGGTGCTGTCGGGGGCTGCGCCAGGCCGGACCGGCCCGGACGACATCACCATTGCCGATCTTACCGGCACCGGTGTTCAGGATACCGCGATTGCCGCCTTTGCCATGGCGCGGGCGGCCGCGGCCGGGATCGGAACCACGGTTTCCGGGTCATGAGGGAGATGAAGCCATGACGACCTTTGAAGCGAACTTCACCAATTCGGAATACATGCGCCGCATCAACAAGACCCGACGGGAAATGGCGGTGCGGGGGCTCGATGCGATCATCGCCTCCGATCCCTCGAACATTTCCTGGCTGTCCGGTTATGACGGCTGGTCGTTTTACACGTTTCAGGCGGTGATTCTGCGCCACGAGGGCGAGCCGGTCTGGTGGGGGCGTGGCATTGACGCGCTGGGGGCGCGGCGCACGGTGTTCATGGAGGACGAGTGCATCCGCGGATATGACGATACCTACGTGCAGAATCCCGAAAAGCATCCGATGGAGGACCTGTCGCGGCTTCTGGCCGAACTCGGTCTCGAAGAGGCCCGGATCGGTGTGGAGATGGACAATTACTATTATTCCGCCACCGCCCACGCGACGCTGCTGCGGGAAATGCCGAATGCGACATTCCTCGACTGTACCTCGCTGGTGAACTGGCAGCGGGCGGTAAAGTCCGAGCGCGAGATCGAATACATGCAGAGGGCGGCGCGGATCGTTGAGGGCATGCACAGTCACATCGTCGACGTGGCCGAGGTCGGAATGCGCAAGAACGATCTGGTGGCGGAGATCTATTCGGTCGGCATTCGCGGGTTTGACGGCTTCTGGGGAGATTATCCGGCAATCGTGCCGATGGCGCCTTCGGGGATGGATGCGACCGCGCCGCATCTGACCTGGGACGACCGGCCGATGCAGCCGGGCGAGGCAACGTTCTTCGAGATTGCCGGGGCACACCGGCGCTATCAGTGTCCGCAGTCACGCACGCTGTTTTTCGGCGAGGTGCCGCAGAAATACCGCGACGCGGAAAACGCGGTGCTCGATGCGATGGATGCGGGGCTGGAGCAGGCCAAACCCGGTAACCTTGCTGAGGACATCGCCAATGCCTTCAACGCCACGCTCAACAAAGCCGGTTTTGAGAAGGACAACCGGTGCGGCTATGCGATCGGCATCAGCTATCCGCCGGACTGGGGCGAGCGCACGATCTCATTCCGCCGTCACGACAAGACGGTGCTGGAGCCCGGGATGACGTTTCATTTCATGCCGGCAATCTGGCTCGATGATGGCGGGCTGGAGATCACCGAGCCGATCCTGATAACCGAAACCGGGCATGAATGTTTCTGTTCGACGCCCCGCAAACTGTTCGTGAAATAATGGCAGAGAGTCCCGTAACCCCGACCATTCCGCTCGACGCCGACGGCGTTCACCACGGTTTTCTGCGCCTGCCGCACAGCCGCGATGACAGCGCCTGGGGGTCGGTGATGATCCCGCTCACCGTCATTGCCAACGGAGAGGGGCCGACGGCCCTGCTCACCGGCGGCAACCACGGCGATGAATATGAAGGACCGATTGCGCTGCAGAATCTGGCGGCGACGCTCGATCCGTCGCAGGTCACCGGCCGGGTGATCATTCTGCCGATGATGAACCTGCCGGCCTTCGCAGCCGGCCGTCGCTGCTCGCCAATTGACGGCGGCAACATGAACCGCAGCTATCCAGGGCGGCCCGACGGCACGGTCACCCAGAAGATCGCCCATTTCATCGCCACACGTCTGGTGCCCATGGCCGATATCGTGCTCGACTACCATTCGGGGGGCCGGACGCTGGATTTTCTGCCCTTCGCCGCCGCCCACATTCTGCCTGACAAGACCCAGGAGGCGGGCTGCATGGCGGCGATGGAGGCGTTCAACGCGCCCTGGTCGATGCGGATGCTGGAGATCGACAGTGTCGGCATGTTCGACACCGAGGTCGAGTCCCAGGGCAAGCTGTTCGTGACCACGGAACTTGGCGGGGCTGGCACCTCGACCGCCGCCAGTGTGGCGATCGCCAAGAAAGGCGTGCGCAACCTGCTGATTCATGCGGGCATTTTGGATGGGGACCTGGAACGTGGTCCGACCGTGATGCTCGACATGCCGGATGAGCGCTGTTTCGTGTTTTCCGAACATGCGGCGCTGCTTGAGCCGCTGGTGGATCTGGGGGACGCGGTCGAGGCCGGTCAGCCGATTGCCAAACTGTGGCCGAGGGACCGCACAGGGCAGCAGGGGATCAGCGTTGATGCCCGGCTGAGCGGTATTCTGGCGGCCCGACACATTCCGGGGCTGGTGGCGATGGGCGACTGCGTCGGCGTCGTGGCGCAGGTGGTGTAACCCGATGTCGCAGTGCAGCAAAAAAATCCGGATGCACACGATTTTTTGTAATTCATTTACAAATTCGCGCGTAACATGGGGTGCAGGCAAGCAAACGGGCAGCTGACAGTATCTGTCGGAGAGAACCGGAAGAAGAGGAGCGTTTCAGGCTCCTCTTCGACCTGTCTGCCCTGGCGCAGTTCAGTCGTTCAGCGCCGCATCCATCGTAATTTCCGCATTCAGGACCTTGGAGACCGGGCAGCCGGCCTTGGCACCTTCGGCGATCTTCAGGAACGTTTCCGCGTCGGCGCCGGGCACGGTCGCGCGCACGGTCAGATGGACCGCGGTGATGGCGAAGCCGCCGTCGGCCGGAACCACGGTCACCTGGGCCGAGGTGGTGATTTCATCGGCCGTCAGGTCGCTGCCGCCGAGGGCGCCGGACAGGGCCATGGAGAAACATGCCGCATGGGCCGCGCCGATCAGTTCTTCAGGGTTGGTGCCTGCTTCATCGCCGAAGCGCTTGGAAAAGCTGTAGTTTACTTCCTCGAGGACGCCCGACTCGGTGGAAACCGTGCCCTGGCCGCCTTTGATGTCGCCTTTCCATACGGCTGATCCCGTTCGTTTCATGGTCTTGCTTCCTTTTTCCTTCAGGTGAGTGGTCCGGTCGTTTCGGGCGGGGTGTTCCGGCAGTGTGGCGGTTGCCTTTCGCGGCTGTTGCCTGCGCATCTGTCCGGTTGCCGCCCGTCGTGGGGTCAGTTCTGCCAGACGGGCGCGGCGAGTCAAGGAGCAGGCGGCGACCGGCGGGTTGCTGCGCAGGCACCACGGCCCGGGCGGTCAGGGCTCAGCCGCCGGTGTGGCTCATGTGCCGGGAGACCTGGCCGGTGACGGTCTGGCGCGAATAGTCGAAATCGTGGCCCTTGGGTTTGCGGTCGATGGCGCGGCGGATCGCGGTCACGAGGGCGGTATCGTCGTTTGGATGGGTGCGCAGCGGCGCGCGCAGGTCCGCTTCATCCTCCTGGCCGAGGCACATGTAAAGCTGGCCGGTGCAGGTCAGGCGGACGCGGTTGCAGCTTTCGCAGAAATTGTGCGTCAGCGGGGTAATGAAACCGATGCGCCCGCCGGTCTCGGCGACGCGGACGTAACGCGCCGGGCCGCCGGTGCGT
Organism: Alphaproteobacteria bacterium; assembly: GCA_030432315.1. GTDB lineage: Bacteria > Pseudomonadota > Alphaproteobacteria > Rhodobacterales > Rhodobacteraceae > Amaricoccus. Next base: position 13,344 of record JAUIHM010000016.1, read on the forward strand.
TCGGCGGTGTCGGTGAGGGTCCAGCGGCGTTCGAGGTCGGCGCGCAGGTCCTTCAGCGACCAGTACTGGTCCAGCCGGTCTTCGCCGCCGAGATCGCCCATGGGCATTACCTCGATGAAGGTCAGGTCGTGGCCGCGGTCGCCGCACCAGGCAACCATATCGTGCAGTTCGGTGTCGTTGACCCCGCGCAGGGCGACGGTGTTGATCTTGACCCGAAGGCCCGCTTCGGCGGCGGCGGTGATGCCGTCCATGACCTGTTCGAAACGGCCCCAGCGGGTGATGTCGCGGAACTTCGCCGGGTCGAGGGTGTCGAGCGAGACGTTGACCCGTCTGACGCCGCAGTCGGCGAGTTCCCGGGCGAAGCGCGCAATCTGGCTGCCGTTGGTTGTCAGGGTCAGTTCCTCGAGCGCGCCCGACCGGAGGTGGCGGGACATGGCTCGGAAGAAGGTCATGATGTTGCGCCGGACCAGCGGCTCGCCGCCGGTGATGCGCAGTTTCCGGACGCCAAGTTCGACGAAGACCGAACAGAGGCGGTCGAGTTCCTCGAGGGTCAGTAGTTCCTTTTTGGGAAGGAATTCCATATGTTCCGACATGCAGTAGACACAGCGGAAATCGCACCGGTCGGTGACCGAAACGCGAAGGTAGTCAATCGTCCGGGCAAACGGATCGATAAGGCGCGGTGTGTCGAGCAAGAGCCTGGCTTCCCGTAAGACTTCGGCGGGAGGATACGCCCTGGCGGCGGCGGGTGCAAGCGGACGGCGGGCGGGGTGCCGCCCGCGTGACCGGCGCCACCCGCTCCGCAGCGACGGAATGCGGTTGGTGGTTGACCTCGGTGGAAACCGGCAGATAACCCGTTCAGGCGTTTGGGTTTCAGATGGTATGGCCGGCCGGATCGGGCGGCAGGGAGTTCGGCGATGGTTTCTCGGGGAACGGCGTTGATGCGTCCGGGGCAGTCCTGGGACCGGATGCGTGCCTCATTCGTCTGGCCGGATCCGAAGCAGTTCAACATTGCCGAAGTCTGCTGCGACCGCTGGGCCCGCGAGGAGCCGGAGCGGTTGGCGTTGCGGCACGTCAGGGGCGATGACAGCCGGCGTGACTACAGCTTTGGCCGGCTGGCAGGACTGTCACGGCAGTTTGCAAACGTTCTGGCGGCACGCGGGGTCGGGCAGGGCGACCGGGTGGCGGTACTGTTGCCGCAGACGCCGGAGGCGCTGCTGACCCATTTCGCGGCGTACCGGCTGGGAGCGGTTGCGGTTCCACTTTTCACCCTGTTCGGTGAGGACGGGCTGCGTTTCCGCCTGGGCGACAGCGGCGCGAAGGCGCTGGTGACCGATGCGGCGAACCTGCCGAAGGTCGATGCGGTGCAGCAGGATCTGCCGGACCTGGAAGCGGTGTTTTCCATCGATGGCGCCGGAGCAGGCTGCGACGGTTTTTGGCAGGCGCTGAAACAGGCGCGGGACGTGTGCCCCATGGCGCGGACCGGCCCCGATACACCGGCGTTTCTGAGCTATACGTCCGGGACGACGGGGGCGCCGAAGGGGGCGCTGCACGGGCATCGGGTGCTGCTCGGGCACATGCCTGGTGTTGAGCTTGCCCACGGGTTTCTCGGGCAGCCGGGCGACTGCCTCTGGACGCCGTCGGACTGGGCCTGGATGGGAGGTCTGACCAACGTGCTGCTGCCGGGGCTGTTCCTCGGCGTGCCGGTGGTCGTTCACCGGATGGCGCGGTTCGATCCGGAGCGGGCGGTTGCGCTGATCCGTTCCACGGGTGTGCGCAACACGTTTTTCCCGCCGACCGCACTGCAGCTGATGCGCCAGGCAGACATCGGGCGGATCGACGGGTTGCGCAGCGTCACCTCTGCCGGGGAGGCTCTGGGCGCCGGGCTGCTGGAATGGGGCGAGCGTGTGTTCGGGCTGACGGTCAACGAATTCTACGGCCAGACGGAGTGCAACGTGGTTCTCGGCAACTGTTCGCAGGTGATGCCGGTGCGGCCGGGATCGGCCGGGCGCGCGGTTCCCGGACATGAGGTGGCGATCCTGTCGCCGGAGGGGGAGGTTCTGCCGCCGGGTGAAACGGGAGAGATCGCGGTGAGGCGACCCGATCCGACAATGTTTCTCGGATACTGGCGGCAGCCGGACAGGACCGCGGAAAAATTCAGCGGCGAGTGGCTGCGTACCGGTGACGAGGGGCTGGTGGACCCGGATGGATATTTTCACTTTCAGGCGCGCATTGACGACGTGATCACGTCATCCGGTTACCGCATCGGCCCGGGAGAGATCGAGGACTGCCTGACCGGCCACCCGGAGGTGGCGATGGCGGCGGTGGTCGGCGTGGCCGATCCAATACGGACCGAGGTGGTAAAGGCATTTGTGGTAACGCGCTCCGGGACAGGGTCCGACGCGTTGAGGGACGAACTGATCCTGCGGGTGCGAACCCGCATTTCGCCGCATGTCGCCCCACGTTTTCTTGATTTTGTCGCAGAATTGCCGGTTACTGCGACTGGAAAGATACAGAGAAAGGTTCTGCGCGAAACAGGTCGGACCTGACAGCAGGGAAACCGACCGTAGCCCGGCCTGGGCTGCATCATCCGGGCCGCGGATCTGGTGGCGGAAATGCGGAATCCGGAGGAAGCGTGCATTGAAGATACAGGATTATGCAGCGGAGGTCGAACGGACGGTAAAGCCCGGTGACATCTGGGCGTGTCTGCGTGCCGCCTTCGCTGAGCACGGGATCAGCAAGATCGGCTACCGGCACCTGCCGCCGATCGGGGCGCCGGACGCAGACGTCCTGCGGTTCCAGCTTGACGGTTATCGCGAAGATCTGGTCGACCGTTTTGTCAAAGAGCGGCTTTATGAGGAAGAATACATCATGAAGCATGCCCGGACCAATTCCGAACCCTATTACTGGAGCGAAGTGCAGAGGGATTCTGCGCCAACCGAACGGGAGAAGACCTTCGAGGCTTTGCTGGCGGAAGCGGGGGTTGAACAGGGCCTTGGGCTGCCGGTTTTTGGACCCAACGGGCGCAACGGCTTTTTCGCCATCGGTTTTCCGCCCGGTATCGAGCGCGTCGAACAGGAGACGGTCAAGGAGTTCCAGTGGATCTGTCAGTTGGCGCACATACGGTACTGCACGATGGTGATGGAGGATCTTGGCCCGTGCCCCGAACTTTCGAAAAGGGAGCGTGAGATTCTCGCATGGGTTGCGCGTGGCAAGAGCAATGCTACAATCGGCGACATTCTTGGGATTTCAAGCCATACGGTTGATACGCATCTGCGCCGCATCTATCTCAAGCTCGACGTGTTTGACCGGATTACCGCGACGGTCCGCGGCATGGGGATCGGGCTGATTTCGTCACAGCGGGCATGATTCGCACAGTTTGCGTGTTTGGGTTGAAGCTGCGCGTAATATATCCCGGCCTGATTGTGTAACGTGTTGTATGCCGGATCAGACTGCTGTTTACTCGCGAAAGGTAGCGGGGAGTATTCGGAATGGATGTTCCTGGATATGAGTTGGAAGTGGAGGCAGCAACCGATCTGCAGTCGCTCTGGGCCATCTGTACGCGGTTCTGCGTATCCCGGGGGATCAGGCGGGTTTTTTATGCGCATCTTCCACCCGTAGGCGCAGCCGACGGAAACAGGCTCCGATACGCGACCGAAGGCTACAGCGAGACGCTCGTGGACCGGTACTTCGCGACAGGCATCTACCGGACCAGCCGCAACCTGAAATATGCGAACGACCATCCGCAGCCGTTCTACTGGGATGAGGTTCCGGTACTGCAAGACGGGCAGCGACATGACAGTGAGCTCGACAGGATTTTGCTGGAAAGCCAGATGGCGTCGGGGCTCTGTATTCCGGTGTTCGGGCCGAATTCGCGCAACGGTCTCGGCAGTCTGGAATTTCCCGAAGGCGTGACACGGCTGAGCCGGGAAGCGGTGCGTGAATTCCAGTGGGCCTGCCAGCTTGCGCATCTGCGTTACTGCGAACTCTGGGAGCCGGAGCTTGGCCCGAAACCCGAGCTGTCGAAGCGGGAGCAGGAGGTCCTGTTCTGGGTCGCGCGCGGCAAGAGCAATGCCTCCATAGCGGGAATACTTGGCATTTCCGCGCATACGGTTGATACCCATTTGCGCCGTATCTATCTGAAACTCGGCGTTTTTGACCGACTGACCGCAGCAGTGCGCGGAATTGGCGCCGGTCTGATCGCCGATTCCCACACCGCCCGTGTCACGTGATCACGCTACCCTGACCACATGATTGTTCCACAACCTGGTTAACCCTAAGGAAGCGCATTCTTCTGTGTGGTTTGGGTTGGGGAGATAATGTTAGATACAATGGTGGACGATGGATTGATGCGCGTGCTTCGGGGTGGTCTGCAAGAGATGCCCGATGACCTGGCGAAGCTGCATGCATACCTGAAGTTGGCTGCGGGGCTTCTGGCGGAAAAGGCCGTGGAGCACGAGCCGACCTGGGAAATGGTGGCGCAGTCGGCGGCGGAGATCGAGACGCTGCACACGCTCCAGATTCAGGTTGCAGAGAAGACCGCGAGCATTCAGGCCACCACCCTCTACGGCGTTCTGACCAAGCTGATGATCTGGGAAGCGCTGACGGGAGCGTCGGTGGACTGTGACGAGCCGTCGGTGCGTGACGCGCTGGTGTCTTCGGTCCGCATGGATCTCGAGGCGATCGTCCGTGGCGATTCCGCGCTGAAGCGGCGCACATTCTGAAAGCATGGCGCGGCGGCGTTTCGCCGACCGGCGCCCCTGCGGGTATGGCCGGGGAACGCAGACCGTAACCGCTTCCCACCTGAACTCCGCCAAAGCAACAGGACCGTAGAGACATGGTGCCGTTCCGCACCGCGATGTGCATCTGCGGCATGCGCATGCCCTTCGAAAAAAATCTGATCCCTGATGCAGTTCGAATCGGGTGGATCCGCGCGCTTCCACGGAGGCCCTGACACGCTTATGGTGGTCGCGGACCTGTCCCCGGCGGTTGTCCGCTACGGGGCGCGCGGCAGGTTTGTGGGGGACTTGCGAAGCATGGCGGAGGCGGCAGGGATCGAACGGCGTGAGTTTGGCACGGGCCTTGGGGCGGTTTCGCCGGACCTGATCGCGGGAACGCGCGGCTTTCGGTTCCTGTCTGCACGGGGGCGGTTGGCGCATGCGATCCTGCCGGCCGGACCCCGGGGACTGACGGTGGCGCGGGTGTCGTCCACAGGCCATGCCGCAGCTTTCAGTGAGGCAGGCCGGACCGCGCTGACCATCCCGCTGGCCGGCGGCTCAGAGGTTCGAATGGGCCGGATGACGCGTGCTGTCCGGCCCGGCGAGATTTTCGCCATCAGCCCCTCCGAGCGCGCCAGCCGACTGATGCCCGGCGCGGCGGGGCGCTATGCCAGCTATACGGTGCTGTCCGGTGCGTGGCGCGGGACGGCCGCAGAGGAGGGGCGCTGCTGGCACCTGGCGGATGCCGCACGGGCCGGAAGGCTCCGGCAGCTTCTCGACCTCGCCTTTGCCGCCCATGCCGGACCGAAGCCGGTTCCCGCGCGGCTGACGGCGCTGTTCGAGGCGCAGATCGCGGAGATGTTTGCCGGTCTGCTGGCCCGATTCCAACCCGGAGACATCCAGGGCCGGTCGCAGGCGGGCGCCGTCGATCGCGCAAGACAGTTCCTCATCGGGCGATTTGCCGATCCGCTGACCACTGCGGAGATCGCAGCCGCGGCCGGAACGAGCCCGCGACACCTGCAGCGCGCCTTCGCGACGGGACTCGGGATGAGCCCGCACCGGATGCTGGCCGGAATCCGGCTCGATCAGATGCGGGCCAGACTCGAAACACCCTCCGAAGCGACCACCGTTACCGGTGTGGCGCTGGATTGTGGATTGAGCCATCTGGGCCGCTGCAGCGAGGCGTACCGGGTGCGGTTCGGCGAACTCCCCTCTGCAACTTTGGAGCGGAGCCGCAGGTCTCGGGCCTAGCCAAAGTCAGGTAGGCCGTCGCTCCAGACGCGATGGCTGGCCGTGGCGTGGAATGACAGGCCGAACGTCAGGACAACCGCCATGCAGACGGTCCCGGTCAGGGCCAGACGCCGGACGGCCGGGCAGGCCGGATTGCGCGCGCGGACGGCATTGATTGCAATTCGGCGCCAGACCAGCAGCGATCCAATGGCTGCGAAGGTGCCGGTCGTGGCGAAATTCACGCCCGTCAGTGGGGTGGCACCAAATCTGCCGATTGGGGTGACTGCGGCAAGGGCAAGCCAGGACAGGGCCGGAAGCTGGCCGAACAGCATGGACGGCTTCATTTGCGGTGATACCCCCTTTCCGGCGTGCCCCGGAGACGGCTCCCGGGCGCTCCGCATGGGGCATACTGCCGCGGACCGGCTACATTCCGCAAGGCACCGGCAAATGCCAGGAGCCGATCCAAGATGGCGCGATTCGGATAGACAGGACCGGCTCGAACGCGGGACTGTCCATGAGGGCCGCCGCGGCTGCGGGCGGGACGTCTTGGAGAGAGTGACATGCTTCGAACCTTCATCGCTATCACCGGTTGTACCACGATGCTTGCCGCTGCGGGGGCCATGGCCGACATCCGTACGGAGCGCATCGCCTTTGCGCCGGGAACAGGCGGCGCGACGATCCGGGGCGAAATCCGGGGAGAGGCCATCGTCGACTACGTGCTCGGCGCATCGGCCGGCCAGACCATGACCGCCACGTTCGCGCCGACCAACGCGAACGCCTATTTCAACGTGATGGCGCCAGGCGAAGACAGCGCGATCTTCATCGGATCGAGCGGCGGCAACAGCTTCGAGGGCATCCTTCCGTCATCCGGCGACTACGTGCTGCGGGTCTACCTGATGCGCAACGCCGCCCGCCGCGACGAGACCGCAAGCTACAGCCTTTCGGTCGGCATCGCCGGGCCGTCCGGCGATTTTGCCGACGGCAATGCCGGTGGACCGGACTGGTGGCAGGTGACCGGCGTTGCCGCCGATGACGGTCTTAACATCCGCTCCGGACCGGGGACGGACCACGGCGTTTTGGCGTCGGCTCCCGGCGGCGCGGCGCTGCGCAATCTCGGCTGTCAGGGCAGCGGCACGTCGCGCTGGTGTCAGGTCGAGGATGTCGACGGAACGCAGGGCTGGGTTGCAGGGCGCTATCTGCGCGAAGGTGCGGCCCCGGCGCCGCAGCCTGACGCAGGGGCGACCGGCGGCGTCGCTACGGCGCGCGCCGAGGCCGCCTGCCGGAGTGCGCTTGCCGCATCCCTGGGCGTTTCCGCCGCCGATGTGGCAATCTTCGACGTGCTCTGGGGGGAGGCCGGGATCGGCGTGATGATGACGGGCGCCGGGTCCGATGCCCGCTGGAGCTGCCTGTCCGACGAAGCAGGCAACGTACAGGGTCTCGGGAGGATGGGCAATTGAGGTGGACCGGTGCCATGCAGGCCGGCCCGCTGATCTTTCTCCTTGGCGGCACACTGGCCGTGGCCGCGCCGCTGGCGGCGCAGGACTTGCCGCAGCTGACCGCTGACGATCTGATGTTCTCGGTGGAGAACATGGACCGCTCGGCCGACCCGGGCGCGGACTTCTACCGTTTTGCCTCCGGGGCGTGGACCGACCGGGTCGCACGCCCGGTGGACATGGCAGACTGGACCATCCTGACCATCATGGGGGAGCGGGTGACCAAGCAGGTCGCGCTTCTCGCCGCCCAGGCAGGGGAGGTCGCTTCCGGGGCGCCGGAGGGAAGCCCCGTCCAGCAGGTCGGGAATTTCCGCAACGCTTTCATGGATGTCGCGGCGATCGAGGCACGGGGCATGGCGCCCCTCACGGAGGTGTTTGCGGCGCTCGACGCAGTCGCCGATCTCGACGGCCTGACCCGCTTCATGGCCGGGCAGGCCAGAACCGGCGGACCTGGTCTGTTCATGCTGATCGGTCCCGGCCCTGACCCGGCCGATGCCAGCCGCTACGCGCTCTACGTGGCGGCGCCGGAGTTCGGCGTCGCACCGATCCTGCTGCCGCTTCTCGACGCGCCGCAGGACGATCCGCGCAAGCAGGCGTATCGGCGCTACGTGGCTTCGGTCATGGAACTGGCCGGGCATGATGCGGCAGATGCTGCGCGCATCGCCGGGATCGTGCTCGCGGTCGAGAGTGCGCTTCATGCCGGAATGCTCTCCCCGGCGGAGGGCAACGATCCCAGGGTGCGCTATGGCAAGCTCGGTTTCGCCGAGGTCCAGGCGATGGTGCCGCAGATGGATATCGGTCTCTATCTCGGTACGATCGGGATGGAGGTGCCGGAGAGCTTCGTCATGTACGAGCCCTGCGCGCTTTCGGCGCTGTCGCAGCTTTGGCAAACCACGCCGCTGGAAGACCTTAAGGACTATGCGCGATTCCGCGTCGTCGCCAGCTTTGCCGGGTTCCTCGACCCGGGCTTTCGTGAGCCGGCGCTGGAACTGACCCGCGCGCTGCTGGGTTCGGCAGTCGACCGGCCGCGGGCCGAAGAGGTGCCGGGACTGTTGGCGCAGTATCTCGGCCATCCGTCGAGCCGGCTTTACGTCGACGCATGGTTTCCGGAAGCGGCGCGGGCGGAAATGGCCGACATTGTCCAAAGGGTTCATGCAGAATTCGGCGCGCGGATCGCGACGCGGGACTGGCTGAGCGGGGCCACACGGGTCGAGGCGCTGGAAAAGCACGCGGCGATGGCCTTTGCAGTCGGCCATCCCGACACCTGGGTTGACTTTTCCGCGGTGGAGATCGGCGGGGATCCGGTCGCAAACATCCGCCACCTCGCGGCCTTCGACCTGGAGCGGGTGCTGGAGAAGCTCAGTCACCCGGTCGTGACGGACGAATTCTCGGGCGCAGCGAGCCTGCCGACCGCCGTCAATGCCGCCTACCAGCCTGCCGCCAACCGCTTTGAGGTCACCGCGGCAATCGCCCAGCCGCCGGTCTTTTCGACGGACATGGACCCGGCCCTGAAATTCTGCCGCCTCGGTGCGGTGGCCGGGCATGAGATGACTCACGGTTTCGACAGTGGCGGGCGGCGCTACGATGCGGCAGGGAATTTCCGCGACTGGTGGGCGCCGGAGGATGAGGCCGCTTTCGAGGCGGAGGCGCAGAAGCTTATTGATCAGGCGGAGAGCTACGAGGCGCTGCCGGGGGTGCCGCTGAACGGGACGCAGACGGTGCGGGAGAACATGGCGGATGTCGGCGGCATCACGCTGGCGCATCTGGCGCTGAGGACCTGGCTTGCGGAGCATCCTGAACAGGATGTGGAGATCGACGGGCTGAGCCAGGATCAGCGATGCTTTGTCGCCTGGGCGCAGTTCTGGAGCGGCAAGTCGTCGGATGACTACATCCGGACAAAGGTGGCCGCGGATTTCCATCCGCCAGGGCCCTATCGGGCGGTTGCACCGTTGCGCCATGTCGACGCCTTCCACGCGGCTTTCGGCATCGCGGAAGGCGACCCGATGTGGCTGGCGCCGGAGAAGCGTGTGAACGCCTGGTAGAGGCCTTGCGTGCTGCAGCCGCATGGCTCTTCCGGCGCCCGGACGGAAATCCTTCCGGCGTGACCGCGGCCATGCCGGACGCGGCAATGCAGCCACTCCGGGTGCGGGACGGCTCCTGGCCTCTCCCACATCGGGATCTGCCGGAAGCCGGTGCGGTTATTCGACGGTTACCGATTTCGCGAGGTTGCGAGGCTGGTCGACGTCGGTGCCCTTCTGAATTGCGCAGTGGTAGGCCAGGAGCTGTACCGGCAGGGCGTAGATCAGGGGCGTGAGAAAGGGGCTGCAGGCGGGCAGTTCGAGGGTTTTCCAGACGTCCCGGCCGCCCTCGGCCAGACCGGCCGCATCGCTGATCAGCAACACCCTGCCGTCCCGGGCGAGCACCTCGTGCATGTTTGAGAGCGATTTGTCGAGCAGCGGGCCGCTGGGGCAGAGGATGACCACCGGGACCGCTTCGTCGATCAGGGCAATGGGGCCGTGCTTCAGTTCGCCCGAAGCGTAACCTTCGGCGTGAATGTAGCTGATTTCCTTGAGTTTAAGTGCGCCTTCCAGGGCGATCGGATACATGGAGCCGCGGCCGAGAAACAGCACGTCCCGGGCTTTCGACACCTCCTTGGCGATTTCGGTTATGCGGGGTTCGAGGGCGATGGTCTGTGACATCAGCCCCGGGACGCTGCCGAGATCGGCGCAGAGGGCGGCCTCGCCGGCGGCGGAGAGCCGGCCTCTCTGTCGCGCGGCGAGGATGGCGAGTGCCGCGAGAACCGTGAGTTGGCAGGTGAACGCCTTGGTTGAGGCGACGCCGATTTCCGGCCCGGCGAGGATCGGCAGGGAGACGTCGCTTTCGCGGGCGATGGTCGAGGTTTCAACGTTGATGACCGAGCAGGTCCGGCACCCTCGTGCGCAGACATAGCGCAGCGCCGCGAGCGTGTCGGCGGTTTCCCCGGACTGGCTGACAAATATACCGGCGGTGTCGGGTGTCAGGGGTGGTTCGCGGTAGCGGAACTCCGATGCCACCTCAATCTCGACGGGAAGTCCGGCGAGTTGTTCGAACCAGTACTTGGCGACGTGGCAGGCGTAATGGGCGGTGCCGCAGGCGACGAGAACGATGCGGGTGCAGCCGGAAAAATCCACACCGTCGAAACCGGCGACGCAGGAGCGGTCGGCGGAGAGGTAGCGGTTCAGCGCATTGGCGACAACGGTCGGCTGATCGTGGATCTCGCGGGCCATGAAATGCCGGTGCAGGCCCTTGTCGATCTGCAGGTTTTCCGGCGGGATTTCGACCGTTTCACGCAGGACCGGAGCATTGGCTTCGCTGAAGATCTCGACGCTGTCACGGGTCAGAACCGCGTGATCGCCTTCGTGGAGATAGGCAATCTGGTGGGTCAGGGGGCCGAGCGCCAGCGCGTCCGAGCCGACGAAGTTCTCCCCGTCTCCAAAGCCGACGGCAAGCGGCGAGCCGCGGCGGGCGGCAATCAGCAGATTGTCTTCGCCCTCAAACAGAAAACAGACGGCAAATGCGCCCCTGAGCCTGGCGAGTGTGGCGCGGGTGGCTTCAAGTGGTGTGAGGCCGGAGTCGAGAAAGTGGCTGCAGCAGTGGGCGATGGTTTCGGTGTCGGTCTCGGAGACAAACGGGCGGTCGGGGGTCTCAAACTCCGCACGCAGTTCCCGGTAGTTTTCGATGATGCCGTTGTGGACCACGGCCACCCGCCCGGTCTGGTGGGGATGCGCGTTGTTGTGGGTCGGCTGGCCGTGGGTTGCCCAGCGGGTATGGCCGATGCCGATTGCGCCGCGGACCGGATCCCGCACAAGCAGGTCCGACAGTTGGATCAGCTTTCCCACCGAGCGCCGTCTGGCGAGCCGTCCGTCGTGCACCGTGGCGATTCCGGCGCTGTCATAGCCCCGGTATTCGAGGCGCTTGAGAGCCTCGACCAGGATCGGAGCGACTTCGTGGTAGCCGATGATGCCGACAATGCCGCACATCAGTGTTTGACCAGGCCGGGTTTCTTGGCCCGGAGCGCATCCATCAGCCGTTTGCCAAGTCCGCGTTTCGTGACCTGGCGGGAGCGGGCAATGGCCAGCGAGGCGGGGTCAACGTCCTCGGTGATGGTGGAACCGGCGGCGATCATCGCGTTGCTGCCGATGGTGACCGGAGCAACAAGCGCGGAGTTGGAGCCGACGAACACCTGCGAGCCGATGACGGTCCGGTGTTTGAACACGCCGTCATAGTTGCAGGTGATGGTTCCGGCACCGATGTTGGTACCGTGACCGATATCCGCATCGCCGATGTAGCTGAGGTGATTGATCTTGGTTCCGGCATCGACAATCGAGTTCTTGATTTCGACGAAGTTGCCGACATGGGTGTCTTCGGCCAGTTCCGCGCCGGGACGGAGCCGGGCAAAGGGACCGACGGTCGAACCGCGGCTGACGTGGCATCCTTCGAGATGGCAGAAGGCGAGAATCTTCGCGCCGGATTCGATCGTGACGCCCGGCCCGAAAAACACGTTGGGCGCAACGGTCACGTCGCGGCCGATCATGGTGTCAAATCCGAACCACACGGTGGCGGGATCGGTCATGGTAACGCCGTTCTCAAGTGCTTCGAGACGGGCGCGGCTCTGAAAAACCGCTTCGGCCTCGGCGAGTTCCTGTCGGGAATTGATGCCGAGGGTTTCCTGCATCGGGCAGGTGATGACTTCGGCCGTCAGATTTGTCTCGCGGGCACGGGCAACGATGTCGGTCAGGTAGTATTCGCCCTTGGAGTTGTTGTTTTCGACGGCATCCAGCAGGGAGAAGAGCGTTTGGCTGTCGGCGGCGAGGACGCCCGAATTGCAGAGCCTGATTTCCTTCTGCTCCGGCGTGGCTTCGTGTTCTTCGATGATGGCCTCGAGATTGTTGTCCGGGCCGGTGACCAGTCGGCCGTAGCCGAAGGGCGAGACGGTTTCGAACCCCAGAACGACGACGGCGGCGCCGTTCCGGCGCGCGTCGGTCATCCGGGCGAGCGTTTCGGACCGGACCAGCGGCGTATCCGCGTAGAGGACGATGATGTCGCCCTCAAACCCCGCCAGTGCCTCCCTGGCCTGCAGGACCGCATGGGCGGTACCAAGCTGCTCGGTCTGGGTGACGGTCACCGCGTCGGCGTCCCATTCCGCGACCGCCTGTTCGACCCGGAGGCTTTCATGGCCGGTGACCACGACGATGCGTTCGGGTTCCAGTGCCTGGGCGGTGCGCAAGGCATGGGCAACCAGTGGCGCCCCGGCGAGCGTGTGCAGCACCTTCGGCAGGTCGGAGTTCATTCGGCTGCCCCGACCGGCGGCAAGGATTACGACTGCAGTTGACATGGGTACTCTCCGGTTGTGTCACTACGGCTCATAGCAGCGCGGGAAGTCACACAAAAGGGCATGTGGCATCAGTTTGTGTTTCAAGAAACTGCCATCTTCGGCGGGTATGCGTGATTGATGAAGGGTGACCGATGCGAACAGCGGTATTTGATCTGGACGGAACGCTGGCGGATACCTCCGGCGATCTGATCGCGGCGGCGAACGGGGCGTTTGTCGCGGCGGGATTTGCCGCGCCGCTCGATCCCGTGACCCATGCCCCGGTTGCCTTCGCCGGAGGGCGTGCGATGCTGCGGACCGGGTTCGGTCTGCTCGGAATGGGGGAGCCTGCGGAGCAGATCTCCGAGCTTTATCCCAGCCTGCTCGACATCTACCGTCGAGACATCGACCGGAATACCCGGCTCTATCCGGGTGTGGTCGAGTGCCTGGACATTCTGACAGATCGCGGCTGGCTGATGGCGGTCTGCACCAACAAACCCGTGGGGTTGGCGGATCTGCTGCTGCAGCGCCTGGGTGTTTCGCGGTATTTTCCGGTGGTTCTGGGGGCCGACAGTCTGGCGGTGCGCAAACCCGATCCGGAGCACCTGATACAGGCGGTGGTCCGCTCGGGCGGCGACAGGATGCGGTCGGTGCTGATCGGCGATACGGTGACCGACCGGGAAACCGCGACGCGGAGCGGGATTCCCTGCGTGTTGGTCGGGTTCGGTCCCGAAGGGTCGGGGGTCGCGGCGCTCCAACCCGAAGCAATTCTGGAGAAATATTCCGACCTGCCGGATCTTCTGGAACAGATGGTCCCGCAGCCATGATACGGTGGCAGAGGACGCAGAGTGGAGAGTCGTCATGCAGAAGTTCATCGTAATATCCGATCTGCATCTGGTGCCGGGCAGCCACCTGCAGGGGGTGGATACCGAAGACCGGCTGCGCAAGGTGGTCTCGCACGTCAACGGGGCGCATCCGGATGCGGAATTCTGCATCTTCAACGGAGATCTGGCGGATCACGGCGCGCCGGAAGCCTACAGGTTTCTGGCGGAGGAAACGCGGAAGCTCGCGGTGCCGGTTTATTTCACCATGGGCAATCATGACGACCGGGGTGCATTTGCGGCGCTGGGTCTTGAGACGCCGAATCCGGACACCGGGTGTTATGACCGCACCATCGCACTCGGAGATCATTCGGTTGTGCTGCTCGACAGTCTGGAACCGGGCGAAACCGAAGGACGGCTGTCCGACGTGCAGTTCGACTGGCTGCGACGGGCGCTCGGAGACGCGGCCGGCAGGCCGGTGATCGTCGTGCTGCATCATTCGATCGCCGATCTGGGGGTGCCGACGGATTTCATCAATCTGCGCGACAAGGAGCGACTGGCCGCCGTGCTCGGCGCCCATGGCGGCGTTCGGCAGGTCATTTCCGGACATGTGCACATGTCCACCGCCGGGATCTACCGCGGGATCCCGTTCACGACCGTTTCCGGGAGCCATTACAAGATCTATCCGCGGATGTCCGGCCCGCTCGATACCGTCCCGCGCATCTGGGGGCCGGCGCAGATCGGCGTGGTGCTTGCCGGGGAGGACGGGGTTGTCGTCCATCACGAAAACTTCGAGGACGCAAACCCGGTTCTTTCGCCAGAGCTGTTCTACTGGGACCGCGACGGCGCATGAGGGTAAACTGACGGATTGAAGCCTGTCGCGGATTCATGCCGTTTTTCGGACATTTGTGATGCGGAGTTGACTTGGACCCGAGGCGGATGCCTTGACGGGCAGGGGCAGTTGAATTACCACCTGATTCCTCCGGGCGGGTATGGTGAAATGGTATCATAAGAGCCTTCCAAGCTTAAGGTGCGGGTTCGATTCCCGCTACCCGCTCCAGAACAATCCCCTCTGCGCGACGCGGCCCTGTGACCGGGCTTTGGCCTGGTGCGACCTGATGTGGGCGCGCCAGACGGTGCACGCGCATCCGCTCTCGCGTCCGTCGATGGCCCGCCGGGCGTTGCAGCATGACCGGATCCGGGGCCGAGGCCGTTGCCGGGTGACTAATTGTCTGGCAGAAGCCGGCATTTTGCGGCGAAACCGGGCGCGCTGATCAAAAATGCGGCGACACGGGCAGTTGCCGATTGATCGAACCCCAAACAAAGCTACACTCACGCGCAAACGGTGCCTTGCGTCCAGGTTACATGGGCGGAAAATCCGGTGCCGGTGAGTGTTGTTTTGACGAACGGGGGTGCTCGGCAAACGATAGGCGTAAGCAATACAAATGTCACAAGAACCGGGCAATACCGGCGTGGCTCAATACAGCACGGAGGTCACAACAGTGAAACGATCAAGTACCATACTTCTTTCGGGGACGGCGCTTTGCCTGCTTTCAACCGGAGCGTTTGCCGCCTGTCCCGCAGTAACGGCTCAGGACATGATGGGTGTGTCCGAAGGGAAATATCCGCTCCAGTATGAGCGGGCGGAGTTCGAGGAACTGGCCGGATGCACCATGGAGTTCAGCGAGAACCCGGCGATTGCCGAGCTGAACGGGATGATCCGAAACAATCCCGATCTGCCGCCGCTTGCCGAGCGTCTGCCGGAAGAGCCGCTGGTGGTGGCGCCCTATGTGTCGATCGGCACCTACGGCGGAACGTTTGACGCGCTGTCGAATGCCACCGAGGCGGGGACATCGGATTTTCTGTCCACGCGGCACGTCAATCTGGTCCGGTATTCCGATGATCTGGAAACCATCGTACCGAACGTCGCCAGGGACTGGTCGTGGAATGACGACTTCACCGAACTGACGTTCTATCTGCGCAAGGGGCACAAGTGGTCGGATGGTGAGCCGTTCACCGCCGAGGACGTCAAGTTCTGGTACGACAATCTCGCGCTCGACCCGAACATCAACGAAAAGCCGAAGGATTACGTGCTGGTCGGCGGCGAGCGGATGACGGTTGAAGTGATCGATCCGGAAACCGTGGTTTTCAAGCTTCCGGCGCCGAAACCCGGGCTGCTGGCGCATTTCGCGACCTCCTTCGCCCAGGGATTTCAGCCGAAGCATTTCCTCGGCCAGTTCCATCCGGACATCAACCCCGAAGCGGATGCGCTCGCGCAAAGCCTCGGGTTTGAGAACGGATATGCAGTCATTATGGCCTATTACGGCAATTCGGACTGGACCGATACGCCGTCGCCGATGCTGAATTCGCCGGACAAGGTCGCCAACATGCCGGCGGATGCGGTGCCGACGCTGGAAAGTTTCTTCGTGGTTCGTGATACCACGGAGGGACGGCATTACGTTGCCAATCCGTATTTCTTCATGGTGGATACGGCCGGCAACCAGCTGCCCTACATCAATGAGCAGGACGAGCTTTATGCCAATGACCAGGAAGTGCGGCTTCTGAAGCTGGTGAACGGCGAAGCGGACTACAAGGCCCAGTCGCTGCAGCTTTCCGATGTTCCGCTGCTGCTCGAGAACCAGGAGAAAGGCGACTACACGATCCAGTTGAAACCGAAAATCGCGATGCATGCGATTTCTTTCAACATCACCTCGGAGGACGAGGCGAAGCGGGAAGTGTTCGGTGATCTGCGGTTCCGAGAGGCGATGTCCCTCGCCATGAACCGGGAGGAGATCAACCAGGTTGCCTATTTCGGACAGGGGACGGTGCAACAGTACATCGGCTTCTCGCCGGCGCCGGAATTCGTCGATGAAAAGTGGCTGACCTACGCCACCGAATTCGATCCCGAGCGGGCAAATGCGCTGCTTGACGAGATCGGTCTGGTCGATGCGGACGGCGACGGGTTCAGGGACCTTCCCAACGGCGAGCCGCTGGTGCTGAACCTTCAGTTCGCCACCCAGGGAATCGCCGGTCAGGTGGTCGAACTGCTCGGTCAGAACTGGCGTGATGTCGGGATCAATTCAACCGTCAAGGAGGTCACGCCGGACGAGTACCGTTCGGCGCAGTCGTCAAACCAGCTCGACGTCGGGCTCTGGGAAAAGAGCCAGCCGCTCGGCATCATCCTTGGCAACAACGAGCTCTGGGTTCCGCCGTTCGAGAACTACTTCGGCCATCGGACGGGCATGCTCTGGGCGGAGTGGGTCGATTCGGAGGGGGCAAGCGGCGTTGAGCCGCCGGATTACGTGAAGCAGCTTATCGCCGACATCAATGCGTTCCAGTCGACACCGTCCGGGACGGCGGAATTCGCGGAAATCGGTGCGCGGCTGGTCGAGAACATGACATCGAACCTGCTTTTCCTTGGCACGGCACTGACGCCGGATCCGATCTACAGCCGCAACGTGCTGAAGAACGTTCCGGAGTTCAAGACGGCATCGTACGAATACTACCGTACATTCCCGTACCGGCCGCAGCAGTGGTTCCTCGACGAATAGCCCGGAGTCCAGCCATGACTTACAGGGCCGGCGCCGGACGCCGGCCCTGGATTGCCAGACAGTCGCCCGAACCGGGCAGGAGGTACCTCCGGAATGGGTCAGTTCATACAGTTCGCGTTGACGCGTGCATTCCTGGCACTTGTGACGCTGCTGACGGTTTCACTGATCGTCTTCACGCTGATGGAACTGGTGCCTGGCAGCTGCGCTGAGAGGTATCTGGCATTCAAGAATACCCAAGGTGCGCAGATTTCGATTGCCGACATTCAGGCCGAAGAAAGAAGGCTCGGCCTCGACCGGCCGTTCGTCGAACGGTGGGGCAAATGGGTCGGCAACGTTTTTTTCCACGGTGAGTTCGGCGACAGCTGCATCCTGCGGCTGAACATCAACCAGCTTCTCGCCGACAAGTTCTGGATTTCGCTGGGCATATGTCTTTCGGCGCTGTTTCTGTCGTACATGATCGCGGTGCCGATCGGGATCCTTTCGGCGAGTTCGAGCAATGCGCTGACCAACAATTCGCTGCGGCTGGTCAGCTATCTCGGTCTGGCCCTGCCGAACTTTCTGCTCGCGCTGATGATCATGCTGGTGTCGACGGTGCTGTTTGGGGATTCGCTTACTGGCCTGTTCTCAAAAGAGTACCGCGACGCGGCCTGGAGCTGGGCCAAATTCATGGATTTTCTGTCGCGCGCCTGGTTGCCGATCTTCATCCTCGGCTGGTCGGCGACGGCGTTTGCGCTGCAGACGGTGCGGGCGCTGATGCTGGACGAGATCGGCAAGCTCTACGTGACGGCAGCGGCTGCGCGCGGCGTGACCGGGTCGCGTCTGCTGTGGCGTTACCCGGCGCGTCATGCGCTGGGGCCGGTGATCAATTCGCTCGGGTTTGATCTCAACCGGATCTTCAATGAACTGCCGATCGTGGCGTTGATCCTGACGCTGACCGAGGCCGGAGCGCTGCTGTTTGAATCGCTTGCGCGGTCGAACGACCAGCAGCTGGCGGGTGCCATTATCTTCCTGCTGACCGCCAGTATCGTGTTCCTGAATTTCATTACTGACATAATGCTGGCGTTGATTGACCCGAGGGTCCGGCGCGGACTGATCGGGTAGGGTGACGATGTTCTGGAGACGAAAGAAGGCGGGCGCAGGCGTGGATCAGGAGGCCAAGGAGGCCTATTTCACCGCGTCCCAGGGGCAGTTGATCTGGTCGCGGTTCAAATCAAACCGGACCTCGATGATCGCGGGTTACGCGCTGCTGATCATCATCCTTATGGGGGTGTTCGCGCCGTTTCTCTCGCCCTACGACCCGACAATTGCCGGTCGCGACCCGAACTATGAGAATGGAGCGCCGCAGATCCCGAAATTCTGGGATGAGAACGGGTTTTCCTTCCGACCGTTCATTTACGCCACGGAGCGTGAACGGTCCATGGCGACCAATTTCAGATGGGTCGTGACCCAGAACCGCGACGAGCGGCTCTACATGGATTTCTTCGTTCGCGGCTGGAACTATTCCCTGTTCCATATCGACTGGGATTTGCCCGGGACCGCCTTTGATGTCGATGTGGCGCTGATCCGCTCCGACATACACCTCTTCGGGGTGGAAGGGGGCATGATCCATCTGTTTGGCACGGATGCCAGCGGCAAGGACATATTCGGCCGTACCCTGCACGCGATCTGGACCTCGCTGGCGGTCGGCACGCTTGGCGTGCTGATATCGTTTTTCCTGGCGCTGGTAATCGGCGGAATATCCGGTTACTTCGGCGGCTGGATCGACAGCGTGCTGCAGATGATTACCGATGCCATCCGAACCGTGCCGCCGATTCCGCTGTTCATGGCCTTCGCGGCCTTCATGCCCGATCACTGGAGTTCCGAGACGCGGTTCTTCTTCATATCGATCATTCTCGGGGTGATCGGCTGGCCCACCCTGGCCCGGCGCATCCGCACGCATCTTCTGACCGAGCGGACCCAGGAATACGTCCTGGCCGCAGAGCTCTGCGGTGCATCATCGTCGCATGTGATCCGGCGTCATCTGCTGCCAAGTTTCACCAGCTACATCATCGTCGATCTGATGATTTCGTTTCCCTACATGGTGCGTTCTGAAACCGCGCTGTCGTTCATCGGTCTGGGGCTGAAGGATCCGGTCAATTCGCTCGGCGCGCTGATGCAGAACGTCAGCAAGGCGGATGTTCTGCTGAACTACCAGTGGTATTTCATTCCCGTGCTGTTCTTCATTGCCCTGGTGCTGGCGTTCGTCTTCGTCGGTGACGGGTTGCGCGATGCAGCGGATCCCTATTCGGGGACCAAGAAATGACGCAGCCGCTGCTTTCGGTCGAAGACCTGACAATCCGGTTCAATACCGACGAGGGGCTTGTCACGGCAGTGGACGACGTGTCGTTCGACATTGCCCAGGGCGAGGTCATGGGCCTGGTGGGGGAGAGCGGCTCGGGCAAGTCAGTGACCGCGAAGTCGATCATGCGGCTCAATGCCGGCAACACGCGGTATGATCCGGTGTCGCGGATCATGATCAACCTGCCCGACCGGAACGTGGACGTGCTCGCACTGCGGCGGGACAGGGATCTGCGGGTGGTGCGCGGCGGCGCGGTGTCTATGATCTTTCAGGAACCAATGGCCTCGTTCGCGCCGGCGATTACCGTCGGTCAGCAGATGGTCGAACAACTGCTGATTCACACGTCGATGAGCAAGGCGGAGGCGCGGAATCTTTCGATCGAGATGCTCGACCGGGTGGGGATACCGGATGCGTCAAAGCGGTTCGGCCAGTATGCGTTCGAATTCTCCGGCGGCATGCGGCAGCGGGCGATGATCGCCATGGCCCTGTCGACGCGGCCGAGACTGCTGATCGCCGATGAGCCGACAACCGCGCTGGATGTTACAATTCAGGCCCAGGTCGTGGATCTGATGAAGGACCTCGTGCGGGAGTTCGGCATGGCGATCCTGTTCATCACCCACGATCTCGGCGTGATTGCCCAGACCGCCGACAAGGTTGCGGTGATGTATCTGGGGCGCATTGTCGAGAAGGGGACTGTCCGGCAGGTGATCAAGACCCCGGCCCATCCCTACACGCTCGGTCTGATAAATGCGCTGCCGAAGCTCAATGATCTGGAGGCGGAACTGACTCCGGTTCCGGGCGACATTCCGTCGCCGCTGGACCGCCCTGCCGGCTGCGTGTTTCACACCCGCTGTCCGGTGGCGATCAAGGGGCGCTGCAGCAGCGAGGTGCCGAATTATACCGCTCTCAGCGGCGGCAGGGAGGTCGCGTGCCACCTCGTCGAAGAACAGGTGAAAGAGGGGGTCAGCCTGTGAGCAGGCCGGTTATCGAAGCGGTGGATCTGTCTGTGCGCTACCGGATCGGCAGCGGCCTGTTGGGCGGCCGATCGTACCTCAATGCGGTGGACCGGGTGTCGGTGTCGATCGGCCGGGGCAGCTTTTACGGCCTTGTCGGGGAAAGCGGCTCCGGAAAGACCACGCTCGGGCGGGCACTGCTGCGGGCGGCGCCAATTACCGAGGGCAGTGTCATCTATCAGGATGACGAGGTCAGGTACGATTTGCGCAACCTTTCGGCGCAGGATCTGAAGGACTACCGCAAGCGGGCGCAGCTGATCTTTCAGGACCCTTATGCGGCATTGTCGCCGCGCATGACGGTCAGGGACATCATTGCCGAACCGCTTGAGGTGATGGGCCTGACACGGAGCCGGGAGGAAACCGACGCGAGGGTCCGCGAGATCGCCGCCAAGTGCCGGCTGAACCTCGAACATCTGCGACGTTTTCCCCACGCATTTTCCGGCGGACAGCGTCAGAGGATATCAATTGCCCGGGCGCTGGTTTCAAGGCCGAGATTCGTCGTCGCGGACGAGAGTGTCGCGGCGCTGGACGTGTCGATCCAGGCAGATGTGCTGAACCTGCTGCAGGCGATCCAGCAGGAGATGGGCATTTCGTTTCTGTTCATAAGCCACGATCTGTCGGTTGTTGCCCATGTCTGTGATCATGTGGCGGTGATGTATCTTGGACAGCTGGTGGAAACCGCACCGACGGCGGAACTGTTTTCGCGGCCGCGGCATCCCTATACCAGTGCGCTGCTCTCGGCCATACCGTCGCTTGACC
Source organism: Alphaproteobacteria bacterium (assembly GCA_030432315.1). Taxonomy (GTDB): domain Bacteria; phylum Pseudomonadota; class Alphaproteobacteria; order Rhodobacterales; family Rhodobacteraceae; genus Amaricoccus. The sequence goes on from JAUIHM010000016.1 coordinate 34,614, forward strand.
CGGACGATCAGGGGAACGCGGAAAAGCTCGAAGGCGAGATACCGTCGCCGACAAATCCGCCACCGGGATGCAAGTTCCATACCCGCTGCCGCTTTGCGCGTGACGCCTGCCGGCTGGAAACGCCTGCCCTGCGGGAACTGTCGGCGGGGCATTTTGCCGCCTGTCACTTTGCCGAGGAGTTTGATTTTCGGCGCGAGCATGGCCATCAGACATCCCCGGTAAACGCCGGAGTGTGACGCATCATGACAGCGGGGCAGGGAAACGTCCTTTTCATCACCCTTGACCAGCTGTCCGCCGAGGTCCTGACCGGCAGTCTTTCGGCGTTTATCGAGACTCCGGCTCTGGACAGGCTGGCGGAATCGGGCTGCGTGTTCGAGCGGCATTACACGGTCACGGTGCCCTGCGGTCCGGCGCGGGCCAGTCTTTTGACCGGGCTTTATGCGATGAACCACAGGGCGATCCGCAACGGCACTCCGCTTGCAGCGCACCATGCGACGGTCGCAACCGAGGCGCGCCGTTCGGGTTATGAGCCGCTGCTGTTCGGTTATACAGATATCAGCCCCGATCCGGGGGGACTGAGCCCGGAAGATCCTGACCTGCAGACCTATGAGGGGGTTGCGCCTGGTTTTCGCGAACTGGTGGAAATGCGACTGGACGACGGATTTGAATGGCCGGGATGGCTGAGGTCGAAAAGCTACAGGTTTGACCCTGATGCACCTGGCCCGGTCGCCGACGTCTTTCGTCCGGTCACACCCGAGGGCGCGGTGCCGCGCCCAAACGATCCGGCACTCTATGCGGCGGAGCACAGCGATACCGCGTATCTGACCGACCGTGCCCTTGCCGCGCTCGACATCAGGCGGGCGCGTCCCTGGTTTGCGCATGTCAGTTACATCCGGCCGCATCCGCCGTTTGTAGCACCTGCGCCCTACAACCGGCTTGTCGACCCGGCGGCTCTTCCGGAAGCCGAACGGCGGGCACCGCAGCATCCGTTCATGGACGCCTGGTTTTCGGCGGCTTCCAACCGCGGTCTGTACTACGGTTTTGACGGCGATTGCCGGGCCATGTCGCGGGAGACTGCTGGAGAGCTTCGGGCGGTTTATCTGGGGCTGATTGCCGAGGTCGATCATCACCTTGGCCGGATCCTCGACTGGCTGCGGGACACGGGGCAGGAGGACCGGACGCTGGTGGTGCTCACAGCTGATCACGGCGACATGCTCGGGGTCAAGGCGATGTGGGGCAAGGAGAGCGTCTTTGAGCCTGCGTTCCACGTCCCGCTTTTCATGCGCGATCCGCATTCCGGTGTGGTCGGTCGGGTGGGCGCGCTGACCGAATCCGTCGATGTAGCGCCAACCATCCTGACCTGGATCGGCCGGTCGCCGCCTGCGGCGATGGACGGACGGTCGCTGTTGCCGCTGCTGTCGGGGGACACCCCTGATGGCTGGCGGGATGCCGTGTTCATGGAGGCGGATTTCGGGCATCCGGTGACGCCGACCCGGTTCCAGTCCGCGCTCGGCGTGGGGGAACGGGAGGCGACTGCGGCAGTTCTGCGCGAGGAGCGGTGGAAGTACGTGCATTTCGGTGGCGGCGTGGCACCGATGCTGTTCGATCTTCTGGCCGATCCCGGCGAGGCGGAAAACCTGGCCGGTCTGCCGGAACATGCCGGGGAGGTTTCAAGGATGGCGCGCAAACTGATTGACCGGATGACGGAGCGAAGGGACCGGCGGCTGACCGGCATCACCGTCGGCACGTGAGGCGGGCGCCGTCTGTTCTACGCCCGTGCTGTTTCAGCGCGTATTGCCTCGACGACGATGTCCAGCGCAGCGCTCAGCTGTTCGCGGGTTATTGTCAGCGGCGGGGAAAGGGTGAGAACGTTTCCGGCGCTGATCTTGAAGCTCAGGCCGCCTTCGAGGCAGCGGTAGTAGATCCGTTCGGCGGTTCCGGCATCGGGCGTGCGCAGCTCGCGGCTGGAGATGATTTCGACGCCGAACAGCAGGCCGCGACCGCGGATGTCGCCGACGATGGGGCAGCCGTCGAGACGGTCGGACAGCCGGTCGAGGGCGAACCGTCCGAGAATGGAGGCGTTTTCGATCAGGCCTTCGTCCTCGATGATCTTCAGCGTTGTCAAAGCTGCGCGGGTGGTGATCGGATTTTTCTCGTGGGTATAATGGCCGATGGCGAAATCGCTGCAGATGTCGAGGCTGCGGTCTGCGATCACCGCGGCGATGGGCAGCATGGCGCCGCCGAGCGATTTTCCGAGAACGGCAATGTCCGGGATGATGTCGTCGTGCTCAAAGGCGAACATCCGGCCGGTTTTTCCGAGGCCGGTCGGTATCTCGTCCATGATCAGCAGCGCGCCGTGGCGGGTGCAGGCGTCGCGGACGGATTTCCAGAAACCGGGCGGCGGCACGACCGGAACCGCCCGCATCGGTTCCGCGACGACGGCGGCGACGTCGCCCTCGCGGGCAAGGACGTATTCGACCATGTTGGCGCAGGCGAGGCCGCAGGCTGACGGGCCGGGGTGGCCATAGGCGCAGTGGTAACAGTGGAACGGGGCGACGTGTTCGGTCCCCGGCAGCAGCGGGCCGGCGATGTGCGACCGAAAGGTCGCTTCGCCGCCCACGGACGCGGCACCAAACCCGGCGCCGTGGAAAGCGTCCCAGAAGCTGAGTGTCTTGAACCGCCCGGTCGCGGCCCGGGCGAGCCGCAGGGCAACCTCGATCGCATCGGACCCGCCGGTGGTGAACAGCACCTTTCCCAGATCGCCGGGGGCGAGCCGGCCGAGTTCTTCGGCCAGTTCCATTGCCGGGCTGCAGGCGAAGCGCCGTGGCGCGAAGGGCAGGTCGTCCATCTGCCGGCGGATCGCCTCCTTCAGGCGAGGGTGACCGTAGCTGATGTGATGGACGCTGTTGCCGTGAAAGTCCATGAAGCGGCGCCCGGCTGTATCTTCGATCCAGATGCCCTCGGCGCGGGCGATGGTGCTGACGCAGGGACTGGACAGGCTCTGGTGCAGGAACGCATCGGCGTCGCGTCTCAGCAGATCGCGCGTGGCCGGATCGGAGTTCCTCGCGTCCCAGTCGGCCCGCGCCTTTGAGGTGTTGGATTCTCCTTCGGTGTGAACGACCCTGGACGCGCGCATCCGCTCAGGTCCAGGGAAGGGAGAAGGTCTTGACGTTGGTGAAGCTCTTCATCGCCTCCTTGACGCCTTCCTTGTAGCCGTTGCCACTGTCCTTGATGCCACCGAATGGCGACATTTCGATCCGGTAACCGGGCACCTCCCAGATGTTGACGGTTCCGACCTTCAGGCCGGAGATGTATTTCTGCATACGGCGGAAATCGTTGGTGCAGACGCCGGATGAAAGGCCGAAGGCGGTCGAATTGGAGATGTCGACGACCTTGTCGTCGTCGTCCGGAACGCGGATCACCGGAATGACCGGGCCGAAGGTTTCCTCCAACACCAGTTCGGAGCCGTGCGGAACCCGGTCGAGGACGATCGGTGGCAGGAGTGCACCTTGGCGTCCGGGATTGTAGAGGATTTCCGCGCCCTGCCCAGCGGCGAGATGAACCCTCGATTCGAACAGCGCGGCGGCCTGTTCGCTGACGACGGTGCCAAGCTCCGTGCCTGCGGCCATGGGATCGCCAAAGGTGATCTGTCTGGCGCGCTCAAGCACCATCGGCACGAAACGGTCGGCGACACTCTCCTGACAGAGGATCCGCTTGACGGCGGTGCAGCGCTGTCCGGAGTTTTTCGTTGCCCCGAGAACGGCGAGTTCCGCGGCCTTTTTCAGATCATCGTCGGAAAGATCATTCAGCACAATCAGCGGGTCGTTGCCGCCGAGTTCCAGAACCTGGCGCCGGTAGCCGGCTTTGGATGCGATCAGCTTGCCGACCGGAACTCCGCCGGTGAAGGTAATGAGGTCGATGTCGGGATTGGTGATCATTTCATCGCCGATGGCATCGGGCAGGCCCGTGACCACCGACAGCATTTCCGGTGGCAGGCCGGCATCGTAGAGCACATCCGCAAGCAGCAGCGCCGTCATCGGCGTCAACTCGGTTGGCTTAACGACGATGCAGTTGTTGGTGGCGATGGCCGGAGCGATCTTGTGCGACACCATGTTGAGCGGATGGTTGAACGGGGTTATCGCCGAAAGTGCGCGGAGTGGCTCGCGGAGGGTGAAGATCTTCCGGGCCTTGCCGTTTGGCGTCAGGTCGCAGGAGAAGATCTCGCCGTCGTCCTGAATGCAGAGCTGGCCCGCGAGGGTGTAGACGTCGCAGGCGCGACCGACTTCGTAATAGCTGTCTGCTTTGGAAATCCCGAGCTCGAGGGTGATCAGTTCGGCAAACTCTTCGGTGCGCGCGACGAGAAGTTCCGCGGTTCTGAGCAGGATTGCCTGGCGTTCGTACCGGGTCAGCTTCGGTGTATAGGCCGCGGCGATGCTGAAGGCTTCGCGCGCGTGCCGCGCCGTACCCGCCGGCACGGTTCCGATCACCGAATTGTCCCAGGGGTAATGCACCTCGATCAGGCCGTCGGCATCGACCTTGCTGCCGGCGATGCGCATCGGTTCGTGGCGGACGGTACGTGTCATTGGCTCATTTCCCCGCTGCGGCGTCGGTCGCGACCGCAAAAGCATCGAAGTTGCGCAGGGTCGGCGCGTTTGCCAGCCCGTCAAGATGCCGGTTCACGATAAACGGGACTTCCTGTTCGGTCAGCCCGCCGTGGCTGCGCAGTGGTTCATTGAGGGCTGCAAGGTCGTGGCGGTGCGCCGACGTGCCGATGGTCATGTTCTCGCCGGAAATGAGGACGATGTCGCCGATCCGGTCGGCCGGCAGTTCAAACGCCTCGACCGCTTCTGCCCGGGTCATCACTGAAATCAGTTCGTCCCGTTCGCGAAGCCGTGCAACGATGGCGTCGACGTTGGCACCGTCCGGGAGATAGGCGGTGGCGAAGGCACCGAGGGCGCCGTGGTGGACGACATAGGGATCGGTGATCGGCAGGATCACCCGTGCCGCGGCTTCGCCGAGCCATTCGTCGAGCAGGTCCTGGACGTAGAGCACGTTTGGCTGGCCCGCAGCATTGTGTTTGGGTTTCATTCCGTGGTCGGCGGTGACGACGATCGCGGCGCCAAGAGCGTCGAGTTCCGCGAGGTAGCGGTCGAACATCGCGTAGAACGCGTTTGCCTCCGGGTCACCCGGGGCATATTTGTGCTGCACGTAGTCAGTTGTCGTGAGGTACATGATGTCGGGCCGTTCCTCGCGCAGGAGTTTGACTCCGGCCGCGAAAACGAACTCCGACAGTTCACTCGAATAGATTTCGGGCACAGGCCGGTTCAGCCATTTCGAGGCGTTGTCCAGTCCGTTTTCCGCGACGCCCGTCCCGTCGGATTTCTCCGAGGAGAAGCAGAAAGCCTGGCCGTTTGCGCAGTCGAGTCCGGCGCCGAGCAGTGCGCGGAGCTTGTCCTTGGCCGTGACGATTGCCACTTTGGCGCCCGCCTGCTGGAATGCGGCGAAAATCGTCGGCGCCCGCAGAAAGCGCACGTCATTCATCATCACCTCTTCACCGGTTTCAGGCTCGAAGAGAAAGTTGCCACAGATGCCGTGGATGATCGGCGGGCGACCCGTGGCGATGGAAAGATTGTTGGGATTGGTGAACGAAGGAATGACGCTGTGGGCGCGGCGCACGGTCCCCTTCGCCATGACCGCCTCAAGGGCCGGCATGAGCCCCTCTTCGATTGCCGCATCGAGATAGGCCGGTTCGCAGCCGTCGAGACATATGACGATGGCCGGAACCTGCGGCCACTGGTAGGTTCGGTCGTTCACGTCAACCGGGTGCTGTGTCGAATTGTTCATGTCGGGAGTCCACTCGGCTTTTCGGGTGACGTATGCCCGCGGTCGCGGCGGGCGGCTTCAGTTTACGGCAGCATGCTGATCCAGGGCAGTGAGACGCGCGCGTTCCGCAAGCGCCTCGGGGGGCGGGCTCGCCGAGACTACCCCCATTTCGTCGAGAGAGTCTCGGGTTGCGGCGACGACGCGTTCCATTATCCGGTGATCGATACGGCCGATGCAACCGATACGGAAACTGTCGACAACCGTCAGTTTGCCCGGATAGATGACAAACCCGCGGTCCTTCATCCGATCGTAGAAGGTCCCGAACCGGAAGGCCGGATCGGCGGGGTTGAAGAACGTGACGATGATCGGAGACTGCCAGCGGTCCGGAAGCAGCGTTTCAAGGCCGATGCGCTTCATTCCGACAACGAGGGTATCGCGGTTTCTCGTATAGCGGGCGAGCCGCCCGGGCTGGCCGCCTTCCTCGGCGTGCATTTCCAGAGCGCGTATGAACCCGGCAACCACGTGCGTCGGAGGCGTAAAGCGCCAGAGTCCGGTGCGATTCATGTAGGTCCATTGTGCGTGCACGTCGAGACTGAGCGAGTGACTTTGACCGGCGGCGGCTTCAAGCTCCTGCTTTTGGGCGATCAGAAACCCGAAGCCGGGAACGCCCTCGATGCACTTGTTTGCAGATGAGACCATCGCCGTGAAGGGGAGGGTGCCGACATTGAGCGGCAGGGCGCCAAATCCCGACATGGAGTCGATCAGGAGCTTTTTGCCTGCTGCGTGCACGGCCTCGGCGATTTCCGCGATCGGGTTGAGAATGCCGGAACTGGTCTCGCAGTGGATAACGACGACGTGGCTGATCGCCGGATCGGCCCGCAGCGCTGCGGCGACCTCGTCTCCGCGCGGCGGCAGGTAGTCGCCTTTGTCGATCAGCGCTGCCGCGCGCCCGAGATAGCGCAGGATTTCGGCCGCGCGCAGTCCGTAGGCTCCGTTTGCGAGAACCAGCGCCTTTCCCTTCCTCGGGACAAACGACGCCAGCATCGCCTCGACACAGTAGGTCCCGCTGCCCTGAAGCGGCACGCAGTCGTAGTCGCCTGCGCCATCGCCCGCCATGGCCAGCAGACTGCGCCGCATCCCGGCAGTCATTTCCGAGAAATCGCTGTCCCAGGACCCCCAGTCGCGCAGCATCGCCGCCTTTACGGAAGGGTCCGTGGTCAGCGGGCCGGGGGTAAGCAGGTACGGATCCCGCAACGGTTCGATTGGGGCGGTGTCCGGATCCTGTGCACTCATGGCGGAACTCATTTGACTGTTCATGTGCCGGGTTTCCTCTATTTCAATATATATGTAAAATCGTTATTTTGAATGATACTATAAATTCTGATGGCAGTTTGGCTGTGCGGGCCGAAGTCGCGCAGATTGTGGGAGGGACACATGCGCTATGTGCAGTTGAGGGCGTTTCATCATGTTGCCGAACACGGCGGGTTTTCCCGGGCGGCCGAGGCTCTCGGGCTGACCCAGCCTGCAATATCCGATCAGGTGCGACGCCTCGAAAATGACTACGGCGTGCATCTGTTTGATCGTCGCAAGAAGCAGGTGCGGCTGACCCCGGCCGGTGAGAGCCTTGCGGCAATTACCCGGCGGATGTTCGAAAGCGAGCATCAGGCGCTGGAACTTCTGTCCGAATCGCGGGCGTTGCGGGACGGGCAACTGCGTATCGTCGCTGATTCCGCCCATCACCTGCTGAGGGTGCTTGCGCGGTTTCGCGAGAGGTTTCCAAAGGTTCGCATTTTCATAAGCGCAGGGAACAGCGTGACTGTTCTGGAGAAGCTTCAGTCCTACGATGCCGATATCGGAGTGATGGGCGAAGCGCCCAGTGGCCGCAGTTTTGACACCGTGGCGCTGAATTCGACGCCGGTCGTGGCGTTTGTTGCCGCCGGTTCGGAACTGTCGGGCCGTTCGAGCCTGGGATTTTCCGATCTGCAGACGGTGACGCTGGTCGTGCGCGAGGAGGGGTCGAAAACCCGGGTCAAGGTTCTGACCGCCGCTGAGCGGGCGGGTGTCACTCTGGTACCCGGCATTGAGGCAGAGGGTCGTGAAGCGGTTCGCGAAATCGTCGCGTCCGGGGTCGGGGTGGGATTTGTCTCACGGGCGGAACTTGGCGACGACGCTCGGATTGTTGCAATTCCCATTGAACCGGATGACGGCCTGCAGATGCATGAAGCTCTCGTCTGTCTCAAGGAACGCAGACAGGGGCGGCTGGTCAGCGCATTTTTCGACCTCGTTGCCGAGGAGGGTCAAAGGGCGGGGGCCTGAGCCTGTGCCGTTCGGTTTGCATCGAGCAGGCTCAGCGCCTCTTCGGCAATGCTTCGTTCCTCGTTTGCCGGAAGAATCCACGCCGATACCGCGGAGCGCGGATCGGAGATGCAGGCGGCATTTGCAGCGTTGGCGGTGGCATCCGCCACAAGGCCGGTCCATGCAAGTCCGCGCATGATCCTTTCGCGGATCTTCGGGGCGTTCTCGCCGATGCCGGCGGTAAAGACGACTGCATCGAGGCCGCCCATTGCTGCGATCATTGACCCGGCGTGCCGTACTGCCCAGTAGCAGTAGTAGTCGACCGTAAATCGGGCCTCCGCATCGTCGCGGTCCAGAAGCTGCTGCATGTCCGGAGTGCCGCCCAGTGCCGTCAGCCCGCTTTCCCGGTTCAGCATGGCCGCAGTCCGGTCGATGCCCCAGCGTTCAGCAAGTGCAAGGACCGCGTTGCCGTCGATGTCTCCAACGCGGGTTCCCATCGCCATTCCGCTGAGGGGAGAATATCCCATGGTGGTGGCAACCGACATGCCGTTATGGAGGGCACACAGACTCGAGCCGTTGCCGAGGTGTAGCGCGAGAACGCGCGGCGGGAGCGGCGCCCCCGAGACCTGCGGAAGCCGTCCGGGGATCGCTGAATAGGAAATGCCGTGAAAGCCGAACCGGCGCAGGCCATCGCCGGTTTCGCCGAGCGGAAGCGCATAGCGCGTCGCGACGTCCGGATTGGACGCGTGAAACGCCGTGTCGAAGCTGGCGGTTTGCACCAGATGCGGCGCGTGGGCGGTGACCGCGTCGATTGCCGCGAGACCGTGTGGATTGTGAAGCGGCGCGAGATGTGCGCAGCGTTCGATGACATGGCGCACCTCAGGGGTGATCACGGCGGGGGCGGTCAGAACCGTGCCGCCGTGCACAATCCGATGCGCCGCCGCATTCAGGCTGCCGATGTCGATTTTTTCTTCAGCGAGGCCGTCAAAAATGGCACGGAGCGCAGCCCGGTGATCGGGCAGGGTCAGGTTCAGTGACCGGCCCCGGAGAGAGATCCGGGACCGGCCGCCAATTCCGCTCACATTGCCGGTGAGTTCCGGGTTCAGGTCTGCGTCGAAAACCGTGAACTTGATCGAGGACGACCCGGTATTGACGATCAGCAGTCCGTTCATCCGCCAACCGCAGCGCAGTCCACATGGAGATTGGCGACCCCGACGCGCATGAGGGGACAATGCCATTGACCCGGGGTCCGGGTCAGTCGACCCGGCCTGCCAGATACGGAGTGCCGCCGTCTGCGCAAGCCGTCATGCCTGTCCGAATACCCTGGTTAGGGCGCCGTCGACGGACTCGAGGATCTGGTCGATGTCCGCCGCGGTGGAAATGAGCGCCGGACTGAAACAGAGCGTGTTGTTGAAGCCGGGAACCGAGCGGTTGGTCGCGCCGATGATCACCCCCTGTTTCATGCAGTCAGCGACAACGGCCTGAACCTTTGGCTCCGGCGCCGGTTCCTTCGTTTGCCTGTCCATCACCAGTTCCGCACCGGCGAAGAGCCCTTTGCCGCGCACGTCGCCGACCACACGGTGCCGTTCCTTGAGCCCCTCCAGACCCTCCATGAGACGCGCGCCCATCCTGACGGTATTTTCGAGCAGCCCCTCATCTTCGATGATCCGCATGTTTTCGAGCGCGGCGGCAGGTCCGGCTGTGCATCCGCCAAACGTGGAAATGTCGCGGAAATAGTCGAGCGGATCATCAGGGTTCGCCTTGAACAGCTCAAAAACCTCTTCGGTGGTCACGAGGCAGGAGATCGCCGCGTACCCGGAAGCGACGCCCTTGGCCATGGTCACCATGTCCGGCTGGATTCCGAAATTCTGGTAGCCGAACCAGGTTCCCGTCCGACCGACGCCGCAGACCACTTCGTCGATGTGGAGCAGAACCGAATACTTTCGGCAGATTTCCTGGACAGTCTCCCAGTAGCCGGCAGGCGGGGTGATCACGCCGCCGCCTGCCGTGACCGGCTCAAGGCAGATTGCGCCTACGGTGTCGGGACCTTCGCGAAGGATGACTTCCTCGATCGCTTTTGCCGCGCGCACGCCGTAATCTGCAACCTCTCCCCACTGGCTGCGGTATTCGAGGCAGTGGGGCACTTCGACGAATCCGGGAGCAAACGGGCCGTACTGAGCGTTGCGCTGCTGCTGTCCGCCGGCGGAAAGCGTGCCGATGGTGGTCCCATGATAGTCGCGGTCACGGAACAGGATCTTGTTCTTGCGGCCGCCGTATTTCTTGTGGGCAATCTGGCGCACCATCTTGAAGGCCTTTTCGTTGGCCTCAGAGCCGCTGTTTGCGTAATAGACCCGGCTCATCCCGGGCATCTTGCCGATGAGCTTTTCGGCGAAACGCGCGCCTGGAATGGAACCTGCGGATCCCGCAAAATAGTTGAGGCGGATCAGCTGATCGCGCACGGCGTTGGCGATGCTCTCTCGTCCGTATCCGACATTCACGGTCCAGACCCCGCCGGAAACCGCATCCAGGTGCTCCCTGCCGTGCTGGTCCCAGACGCGCATGCCCTTGCCTTCGATCATGATCCGCGGATCGACGCTCTCAAAGGGTTTGTGCTGAATGAGGTGATGCCAAACGTGCGCCCTGTCCGCTGCAACGATGTCGCCCAGATCGTTTTCAGCCAAAATTCCGTCCATTGTGCTCACCCCGAATATGCCCTGACTGGTCAGGGAGGATTGGAATCGAATGCCTGCGGAAGTATGCGACAATTGACCGTCGCATCAAGAGGGCCGCCGGATGTCTCCGTCGGATTACCTTCCGAGCCAGTTGTTCCACTGTGTCCTTGTGCCGGCAAACACGTTGATGTCCGTGTTCCCCACGATGCCCGGAACCCGTCCGGTTCCCGTGTACTGCCAAAACAGCCAACGCTGCCCCGGATACGTTTCCGACGGGTGATCCGCAACCGAGCGAAGCCAGAAGGCGTGTCCCCTCACGCGGTTGAGTTCGTTCTGTTCGAAGAAATCCACCGTTGAATATATGATCGGTTTCTTGCCGTACCATCGGGTCAGAATGTCGCTGAATACCTGCATCTCCCGGCGGACGGTGGCCGCGTCAGGCCGGTGTCGGCAGGTGCGTGACGCGTGATTCCATTCGACGTCGAGGACGGGCGGCAGTGCCGTGGCGTCCCTTGGCACATTGGCGATGAACCAGGCGGCCTGAAGTCGGGCAGATGTGCAGAAGTAATAGAAATGATACGCGCCACGAGGTACTCCTGCCCGCCGGGCGCCGGTCCAGTTCACGTGAAATTCTGGGTCGACAAAATCGCCGCCTTCAGTTGCCTTGATGAAGGCGAACGAAACACCGGCCGCCCGTGCCTCCGACCAGTCGATCAAGCCCTGGTACCGCGAAACGTCGATGCCATGTACCGGGTAATGGGCGGGAGACCGCCCGGTCCATGGGTGAGGTTTTGCATCCGAAAATCCGGTTCCCGGAATGTGCTGAAACCGCGGGGCTTCGGCATCGTGCCGACCGCAGGACAGCAGAGACAAGAGTATAAGGAGAACTGAAACCGCACGCATGCCTGTTTTCCGGAACGCCGAAACTTCGATCCGGCAGACATCTGCATAATTCAGCGGATTTCCTTTGTCGCGTCCAATTCCTGGCCTCTCGTGTCGCACTGCTGTCGGGGGCCGGTTCGGCGGCGGCTTTGTAACGTTCGTCCTGTTTTCCAAATCTTTA